>CALKPY010000128.1 GCA_937991435.1 uncultured Acidimicrobiales bacterium | reverse complement strand
GTGATCGTTGTAGCTGTCGGACTCCGATTCCTGCTTTTGCGATGGATTCCGGCCGACTACACGAGTTTCGAAGAGCTACAAATGGGCGGCCAAGCGCAGGCGGCGCGTGAAACCGGCGGCCTCGGCATGTTGTTCCGCATTACAACCGCGATGGCGGCCGCTGGTCTGTCGCTTATGGGCAATGAAATTGCTGGCCTTCGGTGGTTCTTCGCCTTAGCCGGCGCTGTGTCAATCGTCTTTGTCATTCTTGCTCTGCGACGGTTGCAGCTGGGCTGGCCGGCGGTGATTGTCGGAGCGGCGATCATGGCATCGCTGCGCTGGCTGGTCTTGGGCGGCGGGGTTGCAGATGAGCTGTTCAGCAGCATGGTTCTGGCGGCCGGGTTACTCACAGCCCTGATCTTTCATCACACCAGCGAGAGGAACTATCGGTGGTGGGCGGGACTTGCTGGCTTGGCGGCCGGATTGCTGTTCTACGAATATGATTCGTACAAACCGCTCGTGGTTCTGCCGCTTGCTTTTTGGGTCGTTCGAGCGATCACGGTAAACAACCGCATTGTGCAACGCAGACTGTTGCGCTCCGGCACCTTGTGGGTCACGACCTTTACGTTCATCGCTGCACCCGGAATTCGATCCATACTCGTCGAGGGCGAGCGAAGCCCCCTCGTCGATGGGTTCGTACGCAATCGTAGGGATCGTGCGACCTCGGGTGTCGGGTTCGACGACTCGATCCGGAACCTGCGATCAGCGGTCAATGTCGTGTTCGGTCGCGCTGACGAACTGTCGTCGTTGTCGTACCGCACGCCCGACGATTCTGTCGTGCCATTCATTGTCGGTATTTTGTTCTTCGTCGGTCTTGTCGATGCGTTGCGTAGGCCGCGCTCGCAACCATTGTTGTTCGGGTTCGGGCTTCTCGCAGCGGCGATGATCTTCACATCGGCTGCGTTGACATTGCGCTTTAACCCCGGTCGGTTGACCGCGGTGCTTCCGATCCTTGTCATATTGTCTGCGGTAGCCGTTGATCGAATGAGCAAGTGGCTCACCTCGCGTGCAGGCTTTAGTCGAGCCCAGATGCTTGCGGCTGCGACGCTGCTCGCAGTCGTCGTCACGGGCCTAAATATTGAAGATGTGCGAAATATGCGAGACAACGAGCGCTCGCAACTTGAGCTTGCCAACGACGCGTACACCGCCTGCGAGCATGTCGAGGCGCAACCTTGGCGCTTCGAGACCGTGATGAATCACAACCCGGGTCACATCTGCGTCGATGACAATGACCATCAATGGCTTCATCCTGATCTCGAATTCGACTCGTTGCACGTCGACGTGTTTGGCTCAGACGTCGAGATCCCTCCAGCGACGCTCGTGATCTTGAGTAACACGAGCGGCTTGCAAGACAACGAACGAGATCGCTTCGAACAACTGGCTGCGAGCCTCGACGCCGGGCCGACTCTCGTCAGTTACCAGGGGATTCGACAGCGCACTGTCACCATGATGTTCTGCCATGAGTGCGATTTAGTTGATGGGGTCAACGAGTAGGAACGGCACTGGTCCCGTGTACATTTTGGGGCACTGCCCGGGTAGCTCAGTTGGTAGAGCAATTCACTCGTAATGAATAGGTCAGGAGTTCAATTCTCCTCTCGGGCTCAAACGTTGCAATAGCAACGATCTCGACCCACCTACAGTGAGTTTTAGATATAGCACAGCGCTCCTACAGCGATTAACATGTCGCCGCATGGGCACTCGATCATCGACGATTTACGACCTAATCCCTTCGTGGAAGCGCTCTCTGAGGGCACGTAACCGGGCCGAGGCAACGATCGTCAACTACACCGCGGCCGCGCAGTGCTTGGCCGACTGGCTTGTCGAGTCAGATCTGCCCTCCGGCGTCGAAGCCATTGAGCCGAAACACATCGACGCCTTTACTGCCGACCAACTCAACCGACTCAGTTCATCGACCGCCGCGACTCGCTACCGGTTCCTGCAACAGTTCTTCAAATGGGCGACGGCTGAGGGGGAGATCGAATCAAGTCCAATGGCAAACCTCGCGCCGCCTGCCGTTGAAGAGAAACTTGTACCGATAATTTCCGACGCTGATCTCATTGCTCTGCTCGATGCCTGTGATGGCAAAGAGTTCACCGAGCGCCGAGACACCGCAATCGTGCGACTGCTGCTCGACTCAGGACTCAGAGCAGGCGAGATCACCGCGATTGCGCTTGCCGATGTCGACATCGACGACGGCGCAGTCGTCGTTACGGGCAAAGGCAACAAACCTCGAATCTGTCCGTTTGGTTACAAGACAGCCGAAGCCCTCGACCGCTACCTTCGCACCAGAGGCCGTCATAAGCTTCACGCCCGCCCTGAGCTGTGGCTTAGCCCCAAGGGCGCACTCTCGCAATCTGGGCTGGCTCAGGTGCTTAACCGCCGAGCGGCACAAGCCGGAATCGGCAAGCTCCACCCGCACATGTTCCGCCACACGTTCTCGCACCGATGGCTTGCAAACGGCGGCAACGAAAGCGATCTGCAAGCTCTAGCTGGGTGGAGTTCGAACCAGATGATCCAGCGCTATGGGGCCTCGGCGCGCTCGGAACGAGCCAGGCAAGCCCACGAACGGATGGCTTTGGGCGACCTGCTATGACGCAACTACTCAGCGTCTACTGCGGTGCGGGAACAAGCTCACCGAAGTGCCCCAAGCGACTGTTTCACTTCGACCGAACGACGCGAATAGTGACTTGGGACACGAGCACATTCGAGCGGGCCTTGGTGGTAATGCGCGCTGAGACGACACCGGAGTATCAGCTTGAGGCTTTATCGGAGGGTGCGGAGGTAACGGGCTTCAAGGAAACAGCGGCGAGCCGCTTCGAGTCAAGCGGCCTACTGCGTCACTTCAGGCACCTCGAAGGGCCTTGGGCTATGCCGCACGATCACACGTTCTATGTCGTCTGCACCTGCTCGACCCTGTATTGGCTAGTCGATACCGAGAAGATTCGAGCGGCATCTCGCCCTCGCGTCAATCGCTCACTTGTCGACGCCGAGATCGATGAGATCACCCCCGATGGATACTGGGGGCCGTCGCGACCAGAGATTCGCGAACTGCTCCCCGGCGCCCGTTTGCAAGCGCACGAACAGAGACAAAGGGATCCCGCGCCGGAGTAGCTGCGCGCCCTGTCGTTGTCAATGGGTACCGACATGGGATGACCTAGACACAATGTGGCTGGTACCGTGAGAACACAACTCGTTGCTCGGTGGACCACGCCTAACCAGCTAGGAAGCCAAGAGTCGATCAGTCCGAGGGCAGGCCTGAACCCCTAAAGGGGGTTCTTTCGTGACCGTCCTCACTGCCGAGCAGCGGCGATTACGTGCCCAAAAAGCAGCACATTCCGCCCACGCCAAATATGGCGGCGAACACATGACGCGCAACGCCCGACGTGCGTTCGATGTCAGGTTTGTCGACGAGGTAGACCCGGACCGGGTGCTGCCAATAGCGGAGCGAACGGACCGCGCTAACCAAGCCCGCTCTGCATACTTCCGCGGATTGGCACTGAAGTCTTCGCAGGCTCGTAGCAATCGTTCTGCGGGTAAATCGTGATGCGAACTGATCCTGGAATCATCTGGGGCCGACGCAGCACAAAACCAGGATTTAGCGCCCACTGAAGCATGGAGTCCGGGCAACGCCCGATGACACCATGCCTCTGCTTCATGCCCAAGGGAGAGGTACATCTCGACACAATATGGCCCTCCAGAAATGGGGATGGCATGTTGAGGAGTTGCTTGCCAACTGCGCCATTTGAGAGTCGTCAGATTCAACGGCCAGGAATTGGAAGCCTCAACATCTGCAGAGGTGACAGACCTGCAGCGAGAGCGGACCGGCATCGATAGCCGGGGACGAGACGGGCTGGCCTGGTTGTCACACCAGAGAACCAGCTTTGGGAGCGGAAGTCGCAGAGGCGCTCGAAGAACGAACAAACAGATACTTCTCGGATTACCCGTTGAACCACTTTGCAAGTGGCTAATGAGGTGTTCAACAGTTCCCTAGGGAGACAGGGCCGAGAGTGTTTGGCTGTGGCCCGCGCTCGAAAACGCGTTCTTGGTTATCGAACGGAACGAGCGCCCGCCGCTGCGTCCGCACGGTCTGCTGCGTGGAGCGATGTGTTGGCGATTCTTGATCCATCGAGTGTCGTAAGCGGCAGCATTTGGGTGCAATAAGTGAAACACCCATGGGATGAAACACGCCATGCGCATCTGCACACGACAGCAGTAACGGGCAAACAAAGCAGAAATTGGCTAGCCGGAGTGATGATTGAACGTCTGCTTACTCCGCATACACCGTGTCTTCGATGGCCACGAGTTGATACGCGGGATCGTCTACGAGGTAGACCCGCATCCACTCGGCTGTTGCACCTGGTGTGAGTTGAATTTCGAAGGGGAGCTTGAATCCCTCTCCTTCGAGGGCTGAGATTTCACACTCGACGGCGGGCTGGAGTTGCGAACCGTCCGCGCCGACGATTGTCACGTTCGGAAACGAAAACGGGTTCGATATCAATTCGTCCGAATCCAACTCGTCAAGGGTTGCAGTGCCCAACACGGCGGTACAGGTCTTGCCAGCGTTTGCTTCGTCACTAAACAATGCGTTTACGGGTTGCCCGGTCCTGACCTCGTCGATGCTGATGGTCCAGGACGCGCCAAGCAATCCAGCGCTACGAGAGTGAGACTCACCGAACTGGTAAGGGTTTTCCTTGGTGCCCTTGTCGGCCGCATCGGCTTGGCTATCTGTTTCGTCGAACTCCTCGGCCGCTGCAACCTCATCGTTCGGTTCGTCGTCGGAGCCGCCAGATGCCAACGCTGACGCTGCGATGATCAAGACGACAAGTCCGCCAACGATTGCAAGGATCTTTTTCATTTCAACTCCTAGGGAAAATACAGACCTGCTACTTATAAGTCTGTAGACCTATCAGTAGCGTAACCAGACGATGTTGTGGTGGACGAAGGTCAGCTGCAGCGGTGCTTGGGGGCGAACCTCAGGCGTTGGCGCCTCGCACGCGGCATGTCACAGGAGGGGCTCGCGGAGTTCCTTGGCGTGCACAGAACCTATGTCGGGAGCGTGGAACGCGGGGAGCGCAACCTCAGCCTCAAGTCCGTGGAACGGCTCGCTGCCTCGTTGTCGCTTGACCCCGTTGCGCTGTTGTCTGCCTGACGGTTGCGCCAACCAACGCACTTGATAGCGGGCCAGGAAGCTCGCTAGATGACCGACGGGCGATCTAAGGCCAGAGTGTCAATGGCAGCATCATCGAACATTCGTTCAAGGGCTTCGGAACCATTTCTTTCGGCGAAATGGGCTTCGGCAGCGGAAATTGGAACCAGCCACAGAACTCGAACGCGGAAGCTTGAGGTGGTGCACAGCCCTAGACCGGGGCCGTAGGAATACGGGAGTGACACGAGCAAGTGGTCGTGAACCGCTCCGTCGATCCAGGGTCGGCCAATCTCCAGGGTGCTACCGGCCGACAATCGGTAGCGCTGATCCGAATGAAGGTACGACACCATTGTCAGCGTTTCAACATGAGTGGGCGACGCAGTCGGTGCCGAGATTAGGAACTCGGTCATGTGCTCCGCAGCTGGTGAGGTCGCGCCCATGGTGACGTAGTCCCATGGTTCTAAGTCAGATCGCGGGGCGATTCGACACACTCGAAACTCCGGATTGATGTCGTAGATCGGTCCGGATGCACCTAGAAACTCTTGGCGTGATCGGTCGGGCCAGAAGTTGGCAAGATGGCTGCGAACGACGTCTTGTACGTTGCTGGCTGTCGTCATAAGAATGAATTCAACCTTCTGTGCCGCCGATCGCAGCGATGTTTCGGCGATTTTGGCAATCTGGCAGCCGCAACAACCAGTGCTATCAACCGTCGACTTGAGTTCAATCCTGACTTCCGGTAATATTCACTTATCGGAAGTTTAGAAGAGAGTGAGATGACCACCGACATCACGACCGCCGCAACCTCGACCGGGAACCTCGATGACATCACTGAACTGGGTTTCGCCGCCGCCGACTACGCCGCCAAGGCCCGTAGCGCGGTGACCACCACCGCCTACGCCCGAGACTGGGCACACTTCGCCGACTGGGCCAACGGCCACCACCTTGACCCGCTACCGGCAACACCCGACACGGTCGCCGCCTACCTCGCTGCGCTCGCCAACGGCACCGCCGACACCCGAGGCCCACGCAAGTCCTCGACCATCGGCCGACGAGTCGCCTCGATCAGCCACGCTCACAAGGCCGCTGACGTAGCGAACCCGACGACCACCGCCACGGTCCGCAACGTCGTCACTGGAATCAAGCGAGCTGCCGCCGAGGCCGCTACCGAAGCGGGCGAGCGGTCAGTGACCCGTCAAGCCGCCGCCATCGACCTGTCGGCGTTGGCGCGCATCGTTGCGACGATCGACCCCACCACGTCCAAGGGACTGCGTGATCGGGCGCTCCTGGTGCTCGGATTCGCCGGGTACTTCCGCCGCAGCGAACTCGCGTCGCTCGCCGTCGAATCGCTCGACATCGACACCGAAACCGGCATCGTGGCCCACCTGACGACATCCAAGACCGACCAAACCGGCAACGGAACACACCGAGGAATGCGCAAAGGCTCGACCGACCTCGACCCTGTCAACGCACTCACCACCTGGCTCGCCCACGCGGGAATCGAAACCGGTCCGATCTTCCGCCCCGTCGACCGCCATGGCAACATCGCCGACCGAGCAATGTCTGACCGGGCTGTGTCCGACGCAATCAAGGCCCGAGCCGCCGCCGCTGGCCTCGACGCTTCCGCAGTATCGGGCCACTCGCTACGTCGAGGCGCGGCCACCACCGCCAAACGCAACGGAGCCGACGCACTCACCATCGCCCGCGCTGGCGGTTGGGTCGATGGTTCGCGGACCCTGCATCGGTATATCGAATCCGCCGACGCCATCACCGAAGCCCCATCGCTTGGGCTCTGACTCGCATCGTCAACAGCAGTCGATTGTCCTTGAGTTACGTGTTGGCAATATGGGGCTTGTGGCTGTCGATCTAGACGCGACGCTGTCGAAATCCTTCATCCGGTATGTGAAGCTATAGTGTGAAGTGATGTTCAACGAGTTCACAGGGGACACGCTCGATGAGGTGCTGCTAGCGGATTCGCCCTTGGAAGCTGTGTTCGCTCAAGTCACGTTTCCTGTGCAGTTGAGTTTCGACCAAGAAGACGTTGCAGCTCAATTTCAGGTAGCGCTTTCGGACCAATATCCGATCCTGCGGAAGCAGCAGTCGGTCACCTTCAAGATCGAGGGCTCTGAACCGACCTCGGTAACCTCTCAGTACTGGCGATTTCATGCTGCGGATCATCGACGCCACGTCAGTCTCGGAACAACGTTTCTGGCCTTTGATTGCGCCGACTATGTCGATCGATCGCGGTTTGTTGGCGACTTCGTCGAGCTCTTGAAGCTCATGATCGAGATTGGTGGACCGACATTTATCGACCGTTTGGGTGTGCGGTACGTGAACCGCATCTCAGGGGATGACGCTGATCCGGACTCGCTTGTCCGTTGGATAGATAGATCGACTCTTGGTCCGCTATCGCTGGTGTCTTCAGAGTCGCGGTGGGCCTTAGATACGACTCAGAGTCATGCAGCGCTTTCGCGGGAGGACAGGCGAATTCAGGCCCGTTGGGGGCTATGTGATGCCGATCAGCCATTTGCGCCGGGCATCCGACCACACCTAGAGCGTTCATGGGTCCTCGACATAGACTGCTTTTCGGACACACCGCAGGCGCTTGAACTTGAGAGCATTCAATCCGAGCTTGAGGAGCACTGCAAGGTCGCGTATTCTTTTTTCCGGTGGGCGATGACTGATGATTTCATTGCGGTGCGTTCATGATGAATGATCTAACTTGTCCGCCGATCGATGTCTTCAGATCGAGCGAGCTGGATCCTGACTGTCCAACACCGTTGGCTTCTGTGCCTCGTGTATTCGCGGTTGGCGTATTTGCAGCGCTTAGCTTTACCGCCGGGCACCTGGAGCCTCATCACACTCTGAGCGAGCTGCCGATTGAGCTTGCATGGACGGGAGGGGTTTCGGGTACAGCCGAGCCCTCCCCCGCTCAAATGCTCCAGGAGTTGCACGATCGGGCCGATGCCAGCTGGGAAGAAGTAGGCAAATGGTTTGGAGTTAGCCGCCGGGCAGTTCACTACTGGCTGGAATCGGGTCAGATGAAGTCGGTCAATCGGGTCCATCTCGACAAGCTGTGGAACCTCGCCCAGTCGTCTATATCCGGCTCAGAACTCCATGTCAGACTTACCGAGCTCAGCAGCGTTGCGGGTCGCGGCACAGATCTTGCTCAGCGCGCAGGACCTGCACAAATCGACGAAGCAGTCGACTACGGAGAGCGGGTCTTCGTCGTAGATCTTGCCTGATGCCGACGCACCAGAAGATCGATGCGCTGGCTCAATCGCTCACGCAAGGAACCGTGGTTCGCGGTTTGCCGACGGTGATAGTCGCGATCGGTTCGAGCGGGAGCCCGACGGCCGAGGGGCTCCACACTGACCATGGCATCGCAATCGTGACGCAGACCTGCGACCTTGTCCGATCGTGTGCAGCTCGCCCCTACTTCGTAGGATGCCCGATAGTCGATCTCTCAGACAACAACATGCTTGGCGATGCGCAATCTAAGCGAAGTCCGCGTTGGGCGCCGTTACCAAAGCTGGGACCGAACTTCTTCGCAGATCTGGATGTTGCGACGACCTATCAGAAGTCCGTACTCGCCCATTCAGGAATTTCGCATTCAGACGGCCTCGGCAGCGGACCGGCAGCACGAGACTTTGCAGCTTGCCTCGCTCGGAACGTCGGGCGATTTCCTTTCCCGGATGACGTGCAGAAGGCTCTCGCATCTCTGCGTAACGTCTTCCTAAAGCGAGCGAGCAAGAACAGCCCAGAAGGGAGAGCAGTCGATGCCCTCTCGGAGGTCCGAGTTCAACCACATGGCGCGTGGGATTCCAGGCCAATCCTTGTAACTGTGCACTTCGTCTTTGATGATGGTTGGCTTGATCCCACTGAGTGCAGGTTGGAGCACGCGGTGGCTGACCCGTCACGCGCTGCCGCAACTATTGCGACGGAACTTGAGCGGCACAACCGTTGCGGGGTGCTCGCAATGGCGCTCGCGAACGCCTGGCTTCGCGGTGAAACGGACGATGACGGCATCGAGGTCGACGTGGATGTTCACGACTCGGCGGATCTCTCGTTCAAGCTCGTTGAGAAGACTGAGGCGCTCGACTTCGACTTTCTTTCAGCGCCGGCTGCCGGAGAGATCAGCAACTAATTATGAGCACAGCGCTCACGCGGCTTCCGCGGAACCACTGGCATCGAGCGGGTTAGCACAGCGCTCAGTGCTGAATCACTCGTAATGAATAGGTCAGGAGTTCAATTCTCCTCTCGGGCTCAAACGTTGCAATAGCAACGATCCGGGGTGTCTGGCGGTCACCAGTTCGGGTAGCACAGCGCTCGATGGCCGCTTTTTGTTGTGTCAGCAGTTAATTTCTTGGTACGTTGCGACCACGTCACCAGGGGTCATCGTGTCTTCGGCATGGGGAAGCCTGGTAACAACAATCCCGCCCCCCAAAGGGCGGGTTTGTTTGTTTTCCAGGCGGTCCGCGGCTGACGAGGCAGAGCGCGCGAGGCTCGCAGGATGGAGGCAGTAAACCAGCGCGTCATCGCATACGTCGATGGGTACAACGTTTACTACGGTTTTCTTCGCAAGGGCTGGCGAAAGTACTTGTGGCTCGACTACCGGTCCGCAGCGCACTGCGTGTCAATGCGGAGCGGTAACACTCGCTGGCAGACGAAGGTCGACGCTCTGATCGGGACCGTCGACCTGCTCGGGAACCCGTCGACCTTGGAACGCATCACTATTGAAGAGGTTCACTTGCACCCTCAATGGTCCGGGAGCGTTACTGGCGGGGAGGACATCGCTTTGTTGAAGCTGTCATCACCGACTGTCGCTCCATCGGTGCAACTCGCAAACGTCGCAGTCGACGCCTATCAACCGGCGACGCTGATCGGTTGGGGCATGATTGACCCAGACGTCCCCGAGTCTTCGCAACTCCTGCAACATGTCGAGGTGCAAATGGTCGACACCGCCAATTGTCTCGCCTATGAATATTGGGAAATTGCTGGCACGTTGTGTTTCGTCGCGCCTAATGGGGTAGGCCAGCACCAAGGGGGTTGCAAGGGCGACAGCGGCGGTCCGGCTTTAATCGGTTCATCGGGTGCGTTCCAGCAGATTGGTGTTACGTCATTTATCGACGTCGATATCACGCCGCCACTCGAGGATCCGATCTGTAGCCGATTCACTGCGTACACGCGCATCGGGGCCGTCTCTCACTGGATCAAATGCACCTCAGGGGTGACAGTCGCCAATAGCGGCGTCAAGAATCTGTTATGCCAAGTCACAGCCGGCGGCTCCACAGGTTGGATCGACTAAGGCGCCCGCCTCTTGCGTTGACCCGCTGGCCGACCTTCAAAAGCACGGACCCACGTTGGCTATGGCTGGGCTCGCAATTTGCACGCTCGGATGAAAGCTGACGATCAAGATCTTCGAAGAAGGATGTGGGACGCGCACATCGCGCCTCGCACTCACGAAGCGGGAGTTTGTTCGTTTGCGGCCATGTGCCGTCGTGCGCTTGCGCGCGCCCGCTCAAGAAACTCGGGGTCGACTTGCGAAAGATCGGTGACCTCGGCGGCTCGCGAGATCTGTCGCCGCTCAGCTGGCGACATCTTTTCTAGCTCTTCGGCTTTCCAGATCTTCTTGCCCACACAGCCACCATAGCGAAGGGCTGTGACGGCTGAAGCGGCCTGTGGCTACAGCAACTAATTCTGATGGTGCGACTGTGGCGTATCCGGCGGAGTGGACAGACAAAGCTACTGTGAGGAATTCGTCCGGCGCCGGCGTTTGAGCCTCCAGCGACCGCCTCAGGTGAGGTCGACGCCCTTGATGTTGACGAACGCGTGAAGGCCGGTATTTCTTAGTGTCGCTACGTCCTGATACCCAGCTGACCGATAGAGACGATGTTGATGCTCCTCGTCGTCTGTTAGCAGCACTCTCTGCCTCACATGGTCGAAGCGACTCAGGCATCTATGCAGCAACCCGCTCCCGATTCCGTTGCGCTGGTTCGCTGGCAGAACCAAGACATCCTGCAAATAAAAGATCGAGAAGTCATCGCTCAAACAACGAGCAAGCCCGACAAGGGCTCCGTCGTCTCGGGCGGAAACCCAGAATGTTGACCGTTGAACTGCCTCGAACAGAAGTTGCGGTTCAGCCGAATAGACGCTCCACCCAACCGCCTCATACAAGTCAGCGACTTCTTGTAGCGCCAGTTGGTCCATTTCGAGAAACTCCACGACCTGAAAGCTACAGCTGCGGTGTGCGCCAAGTTCGAAGCACACAATCGATCGATCGACAGCCGAACGTTTACGAATGCACAGCCGCTGAAATGTGGACTTCGTTCAAGTCCCGGCTGGTTGTCAGGCGGTGTTCTTTGCGGTCATACCGCCGTCGCGGCCTCGTCGTCGTGCTTCGCCGGTTGCTGCTGCGCCGACGCCGAGTAGAGCGAACCCGACAAGAGCTGTCTCGATCTCAATTCCGGTGTGCGCTATCTCGGCGCTTGGGATCATGGTTACTGGCGCAGATGTCTGCGGTTCCGGAAGCTGACCTGCTGGCACTGTCGTCGCTGCAGCTACAGGCGCAACGGGTTGCGCCACCTCAAAGGGGCTGTCAGACGTGTCTGCTGGTACGTTGTCAATCGGTCCGGGAGAGTTCGCCGCCGGAGCAATTGGCGGGACCGTCGTACTTGGGGTCGGAACGACCGTGGCTCCCGGCATCGGGTCGACGTTGCGTCTATTGACCACAGTGCACGACGCCGACTCGTCACCTAGCACCACTGCGAAGGAACTCGAGTTGAAGCTGCGCCGTATCAGCTGCGGGTCAGCGGTCGCCCCGATACACATGACTTCATCGATGACCCAGGGACTGCCTTGCGCTGTCAGTTCTGACACAAACCCGACGCTGTCACGTGGCAACCAAAAGGTCACAGATTCGCCACTGAGTAGTACCCGGCCGTCGTAGGTTCGGTCGAACGGATACCGAGTTTCGGTGTCGTAACCGAAGACGAACTGCTCATCAGCAACAGCCCCGGGTGCTTGCTTTGTGATCGTCAGGCCAACGCCAGGGCGGGGACCAACCACCACGATGCACGCAACTTCGCCTGACCCAAGTTTGATACTGCCGCCTGCCCACGATTCAAGAACCGTGGCGGAGCCAAAGGAACTCAACACCTCGGCTCCGGTGCAGCGCAATTCAACGAACTCGAGGTGCACAGGTAAGCGAAGCGAGATGGACACATCAACGCCCGCTTCAACGGCAAACGTTGATGTTTCACCAGCACCGAGGTCGACGTCGACGACCGTCCCGGCGGCTGACGTCTGATCGGTCGTCGCTGTCAGCGAAAACGTGCCTGAGGCATCGGGTCCAAGGACTTCAGTCGTGATTGAGACGGCGACAGCTGGGACACGTTCGTTCGTTATCAGGCAACTGACATTGGTCGTAGGGGTTCCGAGACTGAAGACTCCTGTGCCAGGAAGAGATGTAACGCTAGACACGTCAACGTTGTCTGTGCATTGAACCTCCGCGAGGCGCCACCGTTGGGTCGACCGTTCGGTGACGCTTATTTCTGTGCCGTTCACCGGCAGATCAAACACGGCTGTGTCGCCATCGGCAATCGAGACTGTCTGGCCCGAATATGCGACTTCGAACTCGAATTCCTCCGCATCAGCATTGGGTGCTGACTTGGTGAGCGACAACGAAATTCGGGGCAGTCGGCGATTGATCAAGCGGCACGTCATGTCTTGATCGCCCGTCGGGATAAAGGCGTCACCGCTGAATGAGCTGCCGCTCACTGGCACGTTGGCGCCGTCACAAATCAGGCTTTCGAGTACGAAATCACCGTTCAATTCTTCGTTCATCCAGAGTTGTTCGTTCGAGCGCGCCTCGAATACCTGGGACTCGCCGAACCCGAGGTTGAGGTAGGCAGCCCCATAGTCCAGCCTCAGATCGAAGCGCTCGGTAAACGAGGCCTCGCCCAGGATCTCCTTTTCGAATGTGATCTGGATCGTTGCTGGTTCTTGTGCTGATGAGGACCCCAGCCCCAAAGACACCACGGCGATAACCGCCGCCACGATCAAGGAAAGGTGACGCGTGCAAATTTGTCGTCGCTTACTCATGGTGGCGCCCCCTCGCGGATAGCCAATTCAATCACGAAACCTTGGAGATGCGCCAAGACGCTGATCGGGCGCTTGAACTATGCCCCGAAGACAATTAGTGTAGGCGCTCGACCTGCACGAGGGTGTCCAGGTAGTTGGAGCCGCCGCCGAACTCAGTGTCGGCAGCGTTAGTCAGATCGTTGACCGAGCCCATTGTCTCACCATAGGCAGAGTCGACGTAACCCCACGGCACGCACACCACACCTGGTCGTAGCCGATCTGTGATGGCTACCGGCAGCACGAGCGCCGCCCGAGAATTGAATATCCGGGCAGTGTCGCCGGCTGAGAGACCTCTCGCCGTCGCATCGGCGATGTCGAGTTCGATGTGGGGTGGCGCCTCTTTGTCGGCGTGTCCCGCCAAGTGGCTGTACGACGTGTTCATAAATCGCGTCGCCTTTTTCGGGCTTTGCAAGACGAGTGGGTATAGCTCCATCGCTGTGCTTCCAGGACCTTCAGCAATCGGGATCCACTCAGGAAGCCTCGGTATGCCGATCTCTGTATTGGAGATAGCCACCAGTTCAGCCTTGCCAGATTGCGTTGAGAACCCGCCTTCGGCGTACGGCAGATGGTCTACGGCAAAGTTGCTGAGTCGCACGAACCCCTCGCGGCGAAGCTCCGCTAGGTCGACGTCGTCGGACACCGCCAATCTGATCTGTTCGATGTCGCTCAGGTGCAGTTCGGGTTGAGAGAAACCGAACCCGGTAGCCAGGCGACGGAACAACTCGGTGTTTGAGACTGCTTCGCCCATCGGCTCAGTCGCTGGTTCGTTCCAGCCCAGCCAGAGGTGACCCCAGGCGGGCATGACATCGAGCATCTCAGTTTCCATTGCGGCCGGAAGCACCACATCAGCGAACCGAGCGGTGTCGGTCATGAACTGCTCGCTGACCACGGTGAACAGATCGTCGCGTTCGAGACCCCGGCGCACGGCCCCCGAGTTAGGCATGCTCAGAACCGGATTGCCATTCCAGATAAACAACGCATGGATCGGATCGCTCAGTTCAGTGAGAGATTCGCCAAGAGCCGGCTGACGCAGTGATCGTCGGTTGTCGGAATCAGGAGCGACAGCAGACGCGAGATTGGCGACCGCAACGGTGTCGACGTCGTTGGATTCAGCCCAAGAACCAACACTTCGAGCGAAGCCTCCGCCGAGGGTTTTGAGCGAGCCGGTAAGCACGGGAATCATTGACAACAGGCGATACATCGTTGGCCCGCTGAAGTGATGTTCGACGCCGATCAGGCCGCGAATCATCGTCGCCGGGACAGAACCAATGGATCGTGCCAGCTCGCGAATGACCTCGCTGTCAACGCCGCAAAGGGGCGCGGCCCATTCGGGGGTGAGCGACGCGACGTGACTGGCAAGTTCGTCAAAGCCCAGCGAGTACTTGCTGATGTAGTCGTGATCGATGAGATCCTCGGCAATGAGAACCTGCACCATCGCGAGGATCATCGCGACGTCGGTGCCGGGCAACGGTTGGATCACCTGATCAGCCTTGTCGGCGGTGATCGTCTTGATTGGATCGATCACGATGACCTTGGCGCCGCGCCGTTGCGCTTCGGTAATGGTCGGCCACAGGTGTCGGTTCGTCAGACGTGTATTCGTTCCCCACAAGATGATCTGATCTGAGTGTTCGGCCTGCAGGGGATCGGTGCCAAGACCTCGCCCGTAGACCGATGCCATGCCGACGCCCGAAGCCGCGCCACACACGCTTCCGTACTGGCTACTCGCGCCGAGCATGGCAAATAGCGCATTGCTCGTGCCGGCGTTTTGAATCAAACCCTGAGTTCCTGCGGACCACCACGGCAGAATCGCCTGGCCGCCATAGGTGTCGCGCACGCGGGTGAACTCAGCGGTGATCCGTTTGAGTGCTTCATCCCAAGTTGCTTCGCGAAACTCGCCGCTGCCTTTAGTACCGGTGCGGATCAGAGGCGTCAGAAGTCGCTCCTTATGGTTGACCCGGCCCACAAACTTGTTGACCTTCGGGCAGAGTTCGCCTTTCGAGAATGGATGTGCTGGGTTGCCCTTCACCGACGTGAGAACTCCATCGACGGCGGTAGCCACCCAACCGCAGCTGTCTGGGCAGTCATGGTGGCAGGTGCCGAGAACCTCGATCGTCGTCATCGGCCAATTGTAGATCTGTCGTGTCTGCTCGGCTTCGCGAATTACTCAAGTGAGGCGTAATCGATTACCTGTCGCAGCTCAGTTTTGTTGGGTCTCGATCGCGCCGTAGAGCTCGTAGCCACCTAGCCACCGCGACCGTTAGTGGCTAGAACTGTCGAATGAACTGGCATGTCTCGAATGAGCTTCCCACAGTCACTGAATATTGCGAGCTGCGGGTCGCTGTGGGTTTGTCGGCCATGGACACGATCGCGGCCGATGAAGCTCTGCCTCGATCGCTTCACGCAGTGACTGTGCGAGACGAGGGTCGGCTTGTTGCCATGGGTCGAGTGGTCGGTGATGGGTTGCATGTGCAGATCGTTGACATTGCGGTGGCATCAGAGGCGCAAGGCCAAGGCCTGTCGCGCATCGTGATGGAAGACATCATGAGCTTCGTAGCGACACTGCCCACGTGCACGCTCGTCAACCTCTTCGCGGACGTCGACTGGCTTTATGGCAAGTTCGGATTTGTTGTGCCTGATCACGCTGTCGGCATGACACTCGAACGTCGTTGAGTCCTAACGACCTATCGCGTCGCAGCTTGATTCAGCCGTGCCGGGCTCACTTGTTGTGTCGGGCGGTGTTGATGACCGCACACATGCGCAGAGCCAAACTCGCAGCTTCGACACGACGATTTCTGTTCGGCGGCAGGCTGTGGTGGGCGGCGTTGGTCTATGTCGCAGTGCTGATGGCCGCAGAGATTGCGTGGGACTACGAACCGCCATGGATGTCTTCGGGCCTGTTTCTACCGCTAGCGGCTGGTTACCTGTGGTTCAGTCACCGTCATCGGGTCTGGATTGTTCGAGACTCTGACGGCATTTCTGTCACACGACGACGCCTCGGCAGACCTCTACTCAGGCAATATCCGCCAGCCACGACCATTGTGTTTGATGGCGCACGGCCAGCTTGGTGGCGCTCTGACCGGTCGCTAATCATTGGTAGCGACACCTACGCCGTGCACAACGACTGGCAGAAGACGGCGGTCGTGTTGGCGGACCAAGCACGATGGGCGGTGCACGCCCAAACAAAACTCCCTGACAGGAATTCAGGGTGAACCCCGATAGCGGCGGGGCGCTTTCCTTGCCATGATGATGTTCATCCTCGAATGGACAGTGAGCCACCGTGACAACAAGCGCACCAGCTAGGTGCTTCCAGTCGAACAGCCACAGCGCCCGATGACCGCAATTGTCGACGTACGCGGACTGCGAAAGGTCTATTCAAAGACCCGAGGTGAGCCTGTGGTCGCGGTCAAAGGCCTTGACCTCACGCTTGGCACGCCTGGAACCGTCCACGGGTTTCTCGGCCCCAACGGATCTGGCAAGACGACCACAATTCGCTGCCTACTCGGGCTGATTCGGCCGACGTCAGGCAACGCGAATGTGTTCGGCGCCGACAGCACCACGTCTTTTCATCGCGTGGCTCATCGGGTTGGAGCGATCGTTGAGAACCCGAAAATGTTCCCCAACTTTTCGGGCCGAAAGAACCTCGCGCTTCTCGCCAAACTCGGCGGCATCGACTCGTCTGAAATCGACCGCGTCTTGGGCATTGTCGGGCTCGCAGATCGAGATGCTGACACCTTTGACAGCTACTCGCTGGGTATGAAGCAACGTCTTGCTATTGGCGCGGCGCTGCTCAAGAACCCCGACCTGCTCATTCTCGACGAACCGGCGAACGGACTCGACCCGGCGGGCATCGCCGAAATGCGGGTGCTGATTCGCTCGATCGCCGATGAAGGTAAAGCGGTACTCGTTTCGAGTCATCAACTGGCCGAAATCGAACACGTGTGTGACGAAGTCACCATTATCTCCCAGGGTGAACTTGTGCGATCCGGCTCACTCGACCATGTGCGGTCAACCGAGGGAAGCGAACGAGTCGTCGTCTCGATAACGAACCGCGACTCAGCGATGAACGTGCTCAACGGTGCTGGGTTCAGCGCTTTGCCGTTGCCTAACGCTTCCGAGTTCACCGTCGAGGTCGGTGCCTCGGACACCGCAGCGATTACCCGTTTGCTTGCGGAACAAGGCCTCTACCTCGAAGGTCTTCGGGTCGAGCGAGCCACGCTCGAATCGGCGTTCCTCAATCTCACCGGGGGAGCGTCGCCGCCGCCGCCCGGTGGAGCCCCACAGGCACCGAACGAGAACGGAGCCGGTCAATGATCGATCTGATAACAGCCGAGACTCAGCGGCTGGTCTCACGGCGCATGACCAGATACTTCCCGCTCGGCTTGGCGGCGCTCATGGGGGTCGGCGTCGTGCTCGCGATCTTGCTGAGCGACGGCCGTGGCCCTGACTTCGTCACCGACATCGCATCGGGCTACTACAACGGATCTGACTTCGGCGACGACAGCACGTTGGTCCTTGGGCCAATGGGGTTTCTTGTTCCGATCATGGCCTTCGTTATTGGTGCCTCGTATTTTGGCGCCGACCAAAAGGCAGGCATGATCGAACAACTCCTGACTTGGGAACCTCGTCGGTCGCGTTTGCTACTCGGGCGCTTGGCTGGTGGCACCGCAATGATGTTCGTGATCACCGCCTTGCTGTCGGCATTCCTCGTCATCATGCTCTATCTAATGTGCGCCATCGACGGGACTACCGACGGAGCCTTTGACATTTGGCCCAAGGTGCTTGGTGCAATTGTGAGGTCAGGCCTGACCGGGGCGATCTTCTTCGCTCTTGGCATGGCAGTCACCGTGATCACGAACAACTCGATCGCCTCCATCGTCGGCTTCTTGATCTATGTGTTCGTGATCGAGACGGCTCTGCTGTCACCGCTTCTTCCAAAGGTGAGCCGTTGGCTTCCAATGGAAAACGCCGATGCCTTTGTGTCGAGAAACGGCGTCGGAGGGGGCGGTTTGTTCGGCGGGCAGAGTTTCAATGGGCTGCTGCCTGATTTTCACCACGGTTGGATCGCGGCAGGGCTTCTTTTGGCCGTGTGGGCCGGTACTGCTTTCGCCGCTGCTCTCGTGCTGTTCAACCGTCGCGATATCGACTGACAACGCGCATCGACTGACAACGCGAGCTGACTCGTTGAGCCTCTGACGTTTCGACGTCAGAGGCTGTTCGGGGCGAGTTGCGCCAACGCGTCGACATCAGGTCGGTTTGAGCCGTCAGGGTTGAGTGGCTGAATACACACATGGGTTGCGCCGGCGTCATAGAACTCAGCAATGCGGCTGTTGATCAGGTCCCGGTTGCCAACCGCTACGAGATGATCGACAAGTCGATCGCTTCCGCCATTGGCGATGTCGTCGTCGGAGAATCCAACACGCCGCATGTTTTTCTGGTAGCTCTCCAACGCCAGGTAGAACGCGCAACCTTCACGTGCCACCGCTCGATCCTTGGCAGGATCATCGGTGAGAACCACCTTGAGCTCGGCATAGATGGGCAGGTTTGGGCCGAGACGGTCACGGGTTGAAGCGGTTTGCTCGGGAGTCGACATGTAGCTGTGGACTCCGATTTCGGTCTTGGCGGCAAAGTCGATAAGGCGAGGCCCTAACGCGGCGATAACAACTTCTGGGAATGTGCTGTGCTGTGGGGCGTCGTATCCGGAATGGTCGGCCTCGATGATCGCGGTGATATATGCCTCGAGGTCGGTCGCCGGCTTAAACTCCTTGGCGAGCATCAACTGCACCATGATGTTGTGCGAGCTACCGAGGCCAAGCACGAAACGTCCGCCCGATTGTTCGGCCAATGCGCGCGCGGCGTTGAGCGTGGCGAAGGGCTCGCGCAGGTAGATGTTGGCGATGCCGGTGGCCACCTTGAGGGTGGTGGTATTGGCCAGCAGCCAGCTGGCGTTTACGAAGCTTCCGCGGCCGAAGATTTCCGGAAACCAAAACCGGTCATAGCCATGGGCTTCGACCTCGTTGGCAAGGGCGGCGGTTTCTGAACTGGTGAGCCCGTTGGTGCGAATCCAGACGCCGCGTGAGTTTGCGGCGCTGGTTGATGGTTCGTGAGGTGACATTGTGAGGCCTGTCGTGTCGGGGGTGCTTGCTTGGAAAATCCAACTGTACTGATCTGAGTGCGTTCCGTCCACGCGTCTCACCACCGCACGTTTGGCGACGACGGTGCCGCACGGCAAAGTCGTGGCCATCGCCGCCGCTTGCCCACTTGAAGCGCCCCGTACCAGCTCAACGCAACGGCGTTACGGTCGAGCACCGTATGAGTCGTGTGAATCGTCGTTTCGAATCGTTGTTGATGGCGCTCTTCGGGCTGATTTTTTTGGCCGGGCTGGCTTGGCAGGCTGGAGTCTTCGAAGGGGCTGGCGAGCCAGAGTTTGGTCAGCGGTCAGAACAAGTTGACCAGTTTGATGACAACGACAACACCTCAGACCGGGCGATCACCTTTGACTCCGACCTCAGCGACCAAGGTCCCTCCGAGAGTCGCAGCGATGGCACGGTTGTGGTCTACGACTGGGTTGTCGACGTCGGCGAGCTTCCCGACGAGGCGATCGACACGCTCGTTTTGATCGACGAAAATGGGCCATACCCATTCAGCCAAGACGACTCAGACTTTCAGAACCGTGAAGGATTGCTGCCCGATCAGCAACGGGGCTACTACCGCGAATACACCGTAATTACGCCGGATCTGGATCACCGTGGGGCCCGCCGCATCGTTTCTGGCGCTGATGGCGAGCTGTTCTACACCTCGGATCACTACGACAGCTTTGCTCAGATCGTGGGGTGGTGATCGTGTGGGACTTCTTTGCTGCCGGTGGCGCCTCGGGTTGGATCGTTGCGAGCCCCGACGGCGGCGATAGCAACGATCACACAGTCGAGGTCGAGTTGATCGACGCGGGCTGGAGCATTTCGCGCGTGCGTTGTGCCGATGCCACAGACAAGGTTTCATTTATTGGGGCATTTGTGATCGGGTTGAATCTTCCCGACTGGGTTGGCAGCAACTGGGATGCTTTCGCCGATGTTGTTACCGACGCTGAGCTGCTCGCCACCCGCCGCTTGGTGATCGTTCTCGACGGCTTTGAAGCCTTTCGATCCGCAGCACCAAATGACGCAGCCACGGCACGATCGATTATGCTCGAGGCCATCGACGAAGCCAGGTCCGCTGATCGGTCAATCGTCTTTGTTGCGAACTAGAACCGATCGCACATCGGCAGCGCCCGCAAGGGCATGTACCGGTGCCGCAGGCTATGGCTGGTCTCGGCCAATTTTCATAAACGCAACGTATGTCTGATTCGATGAAATACAGCTAGCTTTGTGTGGCTCGCTGCGCTAGTTTGATCCGCGGGCCACAGTTCTTTAGGGAGTAACCAATGCAAACCTCGGATAAGGGCGGTCTTTTTACGTCGCGTACGCGCCAGCTGCTGGTGGGAGTCTTCGCCGGATTGCTAGGCATGGTCGCGCTGATGTCGCTGACCTCAGCGCCTGCCTCTGCGCAGGCGTATGAGGATCCTACGCCAGCTGACGGTCTTGTCGTTGGCGACGTAATCGTATTCTATTCGGACACTGCATTTCCGAATGCAATTGCATGTGGTGTGCCTGAGACCCGGACGATCACAAGGTCGTTCGACTACGACGGCGACGGAATCTATGATGAGGACGTAACCCTCAGCTGGAACGCTGTCACGATGCGCTACGAGGGCGCCTGGTTGGTGCCCGCTGAGTACGACCCATTCACCACGACGGTGGAAACCACCGCGCCAAGCGATTATAGCGAAGACTGCACTCTGAACTTGGGGCAATTCTCGGGGGTCAGTAGTGCACTTGAGCTGTTTGGGCTGAATCCGCTTCCGCTAAACATCACCAAGATCGTGGTTGGCGACGCTCCCGCCGAGTTCAGCTTCACCGCTACGAATGACCATGTCGATTGCGTGGCGCAAGACTCCCCAGTCGTGATTGCTGCTGCTGGTGGTGTGGTAGCGACCGAGGTCACCACTACGACATCTGCCGGTGACCCGTGTATCTACACCGTTACCGAAGCAGCCGTTGACGGTTGTGTGGCAGACGCCAACCCCGTGCAGGTGGGCCCCGACTCATATGACGTCACCATCACCAATACGTGCGGAGAGCCGACGGTTGATGTGACCGTGCGCAAGATCTTGGCCGAAGGTTCGTTGGATCCCGCAGCGGCCTATGACCTTGAGCTCTTCTCACTCACCCCCGGCTGCGACGTCGTGTATCCGGTGTCGTTGGCTGCTGGAGGCGAAGAAGTTCTCGCTGTTCAGCAGGCTGGCGATACGGAGAATTGTGCCTATTCGGTCCGCGAAGTGAACGTGCCTGACGGATGCACCTGGGAGGCCAATGTCCTCAATGGTGTGTTTGGATCCACAGCGACGGTTACGAACACATGCGCCGTTCCTGAAATCCCGTTGGTCCCGATGAACGTCAGAAAAGTTCTGGCCGAGGGTTCAATTGACCCAGGTGTTGCTGGCTATGACATCGAAATTTCTACTGCTACGCCTGAGTGCGCCGCCCAGCTGAACGAAACCGTAACCGTGGCTGCCGGAACAACAGAAACGATCTCGGTGGTCCCTGGTGCTGACGGTGTGATTTGTGAGTACACAGCGGTTGAGACAAACCTGCCAGCTGGTTGCACGGTGGAAATCGTGGGAAGCCAGGCACAAATTGGCGGGAATCCCTACCCCAGCAGCTTTACGTTCACCGTGACCAACACCTGTGTGGTTCCGCAACAAGACATCGAAGTTGGCATTCGCAAGGTCTTGACCGAGGGGTCGGTAGACCCTGGCGTTGACTTCGCATTCTCCGCTACGGCCGTCAAACCAGCCGAATGCACCGCAAATCCAGCGAACTTCTCCGTAGCTGCAGCTACGACGACCAATGTGACATTCACCGATGTCGACCTTGCTGGCATTGCATGCGAATACCTCATCGAAGAAGTTGATATTCCGGCGGGTTGTGCGGTCGTTGGCGAGAACCCGCAGACGCTCACGATTCTGCCCGGTGCGGAAGTTCTGCAACTGGTAACCGTTACGAACGACTGTCCCCCCGGTTCGGTTGAGATGACCGTCGCCAAGGTCGTTGTTGGTGTCGATCCGGGTGTGTTGAAGTACGACATTGTTATTGCGACGGCGACACCTGAGTGCGCCGCGCAGCTTGATCAAACAGCGACCGTTGAGCCCGACGGTGAAGCGGCCTCAATCATGGTGCTGCCCGGCGTCGGTGATGTCGAGTGTGTGTACACCGCCACTGAGCTTGTCGTTCCACCTGGCTGTACCGCTGACTCGGAAATCGTTGTGACCCAGATTGATGGCAACGCTCCGCCGACAAGTTTCGAAGTGACCGTCACGAATACGTGTGTGGCGTTGACGGTTGATGTGTCGGTGACCAAGTTGTTGGCTGATGGGTCGTTGGATCCGGCTGATACCTATGAGATCGAGGTGTATACCGACACGGTTGGTTGTGAGACCGTTGATGTGGTGACGGTGAATTTGGCTGCTGATGCGAATCAGGTGGTGACGATGCCGCAATCGGTTGACGGTGTGGCGTGCATCTACATGGTGCGCGAGGTCAATGTGCCTGCTGGTTGCACCGCAACGATCGCGAGCGCCATCGCCAAAGATGGTTTTGATGCGACGGTGACGAATGATTGTGCGCCGTTGGGTGAGATGGGTGTGGCGACGGTTTCGAAGGTGATGGCTGATGGGTCTGATGTGCCTGCGAGCATGTTCCCGTTCACGATTGTTGCGGCGTCTGATACGTGTACTGCTGA
>CALKPY010000127.1 GCA_937991435.1 uncultured Acidimicrobiales bacterium | reverse complement strand
CCGTGGCGAGCTGGGCGCGGACCTGATTACTGGCACGCACGTCGAGGTCGGCACACCAAACCCACGTAGTCGACCGTGGCAATTGTGCGTACTGACACCTCAGGCGATCGATGCAGCGGCCACCGAGGCCGGGTTTGTTCTGGTCGATCGCTACCGCGACTGGTCAGCCGGCACTTGGCACCCAACCGATTTCCGCCAAGTGGCCTGGTACACGCGCCAACCCTGACCTTCACCGACGCGAGCCAGACGTCGCCAGCCGATTGGCTCGCTTCGCCCATCGACTCGACTACTCCACCACCCGGTCCAGCGCCCGGCACCGCGTGGGGGTGGCCCCAGCTGGTTGCCGTTCGTTGCTTGGCGATCTACCTCGTTCTCAATTCGCCCAGAAGACACGCGCCGTGGGTCAGTGACCACGATCGGCGTAGTCTTGGAGCTATGCCGGGAATTGCTGTTGAGGTTGTCATCGACGCTCCCATCGGGTTCGTCTGGGCCGATGTAGAAGACATCGCCACCCATGTCACCTGGATGCAAGACGCCGCAGAAATTCGGTTCTTAACCGATCAGCGCCAGGGCGTTGGAACCCGCTTCGAATGTGACACCGTCGTTGGGCCCATCAAGCTGACCGACATCATGGAAATCACCGAGTGGACCGACCGCCAAACAATGGGCGTGACCCATCAGGGCATCGTGACCGGCCATGGGCGCTTCACCTTGCGAGCGAGCGGCTCCACGACGATCTTTTCCTGGGTCGAGCAGTTGCACTTCCCCTGGTACCTCGGCGGGCCCGCAGGAGCCCTTGCCTCAAAGCCAGTGCTGCGCATGATTTGGCGTTCGAATCTGCGTCGCCTCAAGAACCGCATCGAAACGTCGTGGGGAGCCGAACGTGCCCGTCGCTGAGACGCTCGCCCATCAAGGCGGATGGGACGAAATTCTCATGGTCGCCGGCCCACTGCTGATGTTCGCCGCCGTGCTCTATCTCGCCAACCGGCGGGCCAACGCCCGTCTCGCTCAAGAACCAGCCGCTAGCGCCCCCGAAACCAGCTGACCTAGTCGTCAATCCACTCGACGTCGGCACCCAGCGAACGAAGGTTCTCTACGAAGCGAGGGTGTGCTCGTCTGACCGGCGATGCATTGCGAATCACTGACTCGCCGTCAATCGTTGCTGCGACCATGAATAGCGAAATGATGACGCGAATAATGTACGGAGCGTCGACCGTCGCTGGCCGCAAGTCATCGCGACCCATCACAATGATGCGGTGCGGGTCACAAACAGTCACCTGCGCACCGAACTTCATCAGCTCCGGCAACCAGCCAAAGGCACCCTCATAGACCTTGTTCCATAACAGCATGCTTCCGTCGGCAACGGTGGCGAGCGCAACGACGGGCGGAAGCAGATCAACAGGGAAATAGGGCCACGGTGCGCCCTCGACCTTGGCCATGAGATGTTCGGTACGCGGTTGTTCGATGCGCAGCTGACCGCCGGGTCTTACAACCGAACCTGCTGCCGTCGTCGATACATCGACCCCGAATTTCGACAAGGTACGGTCCATCAGCGGAAAGTGACGGTCAACGCTGTGGGGAATCGTCACTTCGCCACCGGTCATGGCCGCAATTGCAAGAAATGTGAAGATCTCGTGGTGGTCGTCGCTCACGCGAACTTCGGTTCCATGTAGCTCAGCAACGCCTTCGACGCTCAACACCGATGTGCCAATACCAGTGATCTTGGCGCCCATCGCGTTGAGCGCATGACAGACGTCTTGCACGTGCGGCTCGCTCGCTGCGTTGATCAGCGTCGAGGTGCCGTCGGCGATCGCGGCACACATCACAAAGTGCTCGGTCGTCGTGACCGATGCGTAGTCGAGCCAGTGGTCGTGGGCCACGAAGCGCCCCTGCATGGCGAGTTCCCGCCGGTCGTCCCACTCGATCGAGGCGCCGAAACCTTCGAGAATGTCGAGATGGGGGTCGACCTCGCGGGCGCCAAGCGAACAACCCGTTGCGTCATCGGTCACGTTAAGAGAGCCAACTCGAGCCAGCAGCGGGCCGAACAACATCACAGAACTGCGCATGCCTGGCGGCAGCGTTTCAACCGTTTCGGGAAGCGTTTCGCCATGGCTCACCGTGATGCGGTGAGCGTCTTCGTCCCATTCGACTGAGGATCCGAGTGTCTCGAAGAATCCGACAATTTTGCGCACGTCGGTGATGTCAGGCACGTTGGTGATCGTCACCGGTTCCGACGTCAACAAGGTGGCGCATAGCGTTGGCAGCACCGAGTTCTTGTTTCCCGATGGCACGACAGTGCCCGACAGCGCCCTGCCACCACGAACTACCAGACTCTCGCTCATGGCGACCTTTCGGGACTGCGCCAGCGGCCTGACGATCGACATCGACCGAGATTGCCGGAGAGCGCAATTTGCATCATAGGACCGAGCGATACCGTCACGTTGACACACCCCCGGCACGCCCGCTGAGCCCTAGCCTGCCCCCATGGCGCGTGTGGTCAATCACTATCCTCACGCGGGCAGTTCGACACCCGATGCCCAGCCGTGGGACAACTGGCTGCTTCGCGAAGCAGCCGAGCCTGACGGCACGTTTCGCTCCGACCACGGGCCATTCACCCACTGGAAAAGGACTCTGCGCACCGAGGCCAGCAACGACGGCTCGACGAGCGCCATCGAAACAATCGACTTTCGTCTTGCATCGCCGTTATGGCGCCCGATTCTTACCCCCATCATCAAGCGCTATCTGCGTCGGCCAATGGCGACACCCGCGCCATGGTGGGCGCCGCCTGATCGCCTTGACGAGCGCAGCGCTTTTGCTCTCTCGCTGTTAGCGATCGCTACCCTCGCAGCTGCCTATCTCGGCACATTGCTCTCCCAGACAATCACCTTCGTCGCCGATGAGTTTGAAGCTGACAGAGGCACACAAGGGCTCGTCACCGGGGTCACCCGAGTCGGCGCACTACTCGCGCTCGTGATCGTGGCCAGAGCCGACAAGGTGGGGCGTCGTCGCATGCTTCTCGCAGCGGGAACTGGGGCGACGCTGTTCGCGATAGGCACGGCACTCGCCCCGACGATTTGGGTGTTTGCCGGTACGCAAACGCTGTCGCGCGGACTCTCAACAGGCTTCGCGATTCTCATTGGTGTCAATGCCGCCGAAGAGTCTCCAGCAGGGTCCCGAGCGTGGGTCACTTCAGTCCTCGCGCTGTGCGCGGGCCTCGGGTCAGGCATGGTCCTTTGGCTCGTTCCAATCGCCGACGCTGGCACAAGATCGTGGCGCTGGCTGTACGTGGTGGCCGTGGGGGTGCTGCCCGTGCTGTGGTTCCTGCGGAACCGAATCACCGAGACACGTAGGTTCGAACGACTCCAGCAGGGGCTCTCTGCTGCAAAGGCCCCGGTGACTGCTGCGATGCGTAAACGATTCGTCATGCTGGCAACCGTCGGGTTCGCATTATCGATGTTCTCAGCGCCGAGTTCCAACTTCCAAAACGAGTACCTGCGCGACGAGCGAGGATTTTCGGGAGCTCGAATCAGCCTGTTTTCTACGATCGTCAGCACCCCCATCGGAATCGGCGTAGCGATCGCTGGTCCGCTGGCCGACCGCCGTGGTCGCCGGCTGGTGGGAGCAGTCGGTGTTCTCGGCGGCGTTGGCTTCGGTGTTCTGCGCTACGGGTTCGGTGGGCCGCTCATGTGGTTTGCGGGAGTGTTAACAACGGTCATCGGCGCAGCCACGATTCCCGCACTCGGCGTGTACGGCCCCGAGCTATTCCCCACATCGCGCCGGGGCATGGCCAATGGCCTGCTGACATGCGTGAGCGTTGTCGGAAGCGTGCTCGGCCTGTGGTTCGTCGGCGAGATGACGCAACGGTGGAGCTTCGGGCGGGTCTTTGCTTGGCTCGCTGTTGTTCCGCTGCTGTCGATCGCGGTCATCGCCCGGTACCCGAAGACCGCACAGCGAGCACTTGAGGAACTCAACCCAGAAGACGCGTGACCCCCACGCTGAGTGGCCGAAGCTCAGACCGTAGCGAGGAACTCGCGCACCGCATTGATGATGGTTTCGTCATGCATAGGTTTCGGGCTGTGGTTCGCTCCGGGCAGCCACACCTGTTCGACGCGACCTTTGATATGGCCCACGTGTTCGGCGAATTCGTCCGGGCTGCCGAACGGGTCGCGGTCACCCGAAATGAACAGACAAGGCACATCGACATCGGGGAAATGTTCCGTGCGAAGCTTTTCTGGCTTACCCGCTGGATGTAGCGGGTAGCTCAACAGCACAAGCGCCGCCGCATCGAGGCCTTCGGCGACGGCCATCGAGCACATACGGCCTCCCATCGACCGGCCGGCAAGAACCAACCGACTCGGATCGAGATCGAGGCTGTTACTGAAGCCTTGGACCTCTTCAAGAATCGAGGCAATGAGCTTTGGCGCACGATCTGGCGGCCGCTTGCCTGGTTTGCGTCGATAGGGGAAATCGAACCGATGCACGGGCAGCGGGGCAAGTCCTGCTTCGACCGCCAACAGAATCGGCTGGTTGGAATCGCTTCCGGCCCCGTGGGTCAAAACCATTCCGGACACGCTCACAGCCGTGGCCTTGCGGTCGCTTCAACTGTCAAGGTGCCTTCGACGAAGACTTCCTTGCCCTCGACCCATGCGGTTCGTTTGACGAAGGTTTCGTGTAGCTCCGGTTGATCAGCGCCCGCTGCTTCGGCATCTTTGGCCACTGCGAAGTCGAGCAAGGCACGAGCATGTTCGTGCGCTCGATCTACCGACCCAAAAGTGGGCTGGTCTTGCAGGTGCACACGGAACTGTCCCTTTGTCGGTTGCGTGATCGAGGCGCTGCGGCGTACCCGTACATGGCCAACGACAGCTCCAACCGCGTTGGCGACATGGGCATATTCGGGTACGCGACACTCGACGCCGAGTTCAGCAGCGATCGCCGGATAGTAGGCGGCGGCTGGAGCACCGATCGCCGTCAACGCAAGCGCGAGGCCCACGTCAAGGCGCGCCGCGACTCCTCGCCGATCGAGTGCCGCGTCGATCAGGGCAGGACCATCGTTGCCAAGCGAAATACCATCGGCAGCCAGAGCGGTCGCCAACGCGAACCGAGACGAATCCCGAACCAAACGGGCTACCACTGCTTCGGCAAGTTCTTGGCCCGACGAGGCAATTGGACGGCCGCCAACACCGGCTTGGCGCGCCAACACATCTGCGACAAGCCCTGATGCGAGGGGGTCTACCCCAGCAGGCATCGCCGATCCTGAGGCTGCCGCCAGCACGGCCGCCGCATCGGTAGGCGTGAGCGTCGCTACCCGCACGAGACCCTGTGCCCGGAGCCGGTCGAGGGCCTTCATCGCCACACCCGACGACGCCGCCTGCGCTTCTGTCAGCGGACCATCGGCCAGACGTTGCATGATGTCGGCTTCTCGCTGGTCGAGAGCAGCGGTTGGTTTGCCGACCGCCACCGCGAATCGCCCATGGCTAGTGAGACCCACCGGGGCGGCCAGCTGACGTTGCAACGCCGCCAGAATCGCGGGCCAACGGGCAACAAGGCGCCCGATCGGCAAAGCACGTTCAGGGCCGATGGTGAACAACCCGTCGGCGGCTCGTGGATCGATCCGGATTTCGCTATCGCCGCCGAGACCAATTGTCGCCATGTCGACTGCTTCGACCATCGTTCGGTAGCCGCCGACGACCGCTCCGTCGGAAGCAAGCTGTGGGCGTTGATCCTGTATCACCGCAATGTCGGTCGTGGTTCCACCAATGTCGACGACGAGCCCGTCGTTGCGGCCAGCCAGGTGCAATCCGCCAATGACGCTGGCCGCTGGCCCAGAAAGGATCGTCTCGATCGGTCGGGCCGCAGCGAACTCCGCGGAGACAAGAGATCCATCGCCTCGAACCACCATAATCGGAGCATCGACACCGGCTTCGAACGTCACTTCTGCGACTGCCGCGTTGAGTCTTGAGATCACGCCGAGCAACCGGGCGTTGAGTACCGACGTCAGGGCTCGGCGAGGACCATCAAGACGAGCTGACAGTTCAGAGCTACACGTCACAGGCAAACCCGTCAGCTCGATGATCAGGTCGCGGACCAGATGCTCGTGGGCAGCGTTGCGAACACTGAACTGCGCTGTGACAGCGAAGGCCGACACCAGCGGGGCGACCCGCTCGATCTCGACGTTGAGCTGACCCAGGTCGAGTGCACAGTTCTCGTTGCCGTGGGCGTCGTGACCGCCCGGCACTACACAAACGTGCGACTCATCGACTGCAGCGAGCGTTTTGCCGCGGCGCAAGTCATCAAGGGTGAACCCAACCGCTATCAACCCAGCGCTCTCGCCGTGTCCCTCAACGAGCGCATTCGTTGCCAGCGTTGTTGAGATCGAGACAAGGGCCACCGTCGACGCGGGCGGAGCTCCCGGCTCAGCCAACACCCCAAACACAGCCTGGCGCACGCCGACCACAAGATCCTCGTGCGTCGTTGGCGCCTTGGCCGCGGCAACAACCCGAAGAGTCACGTCGTCAACCACGACGGCGTCAGTGAAGGTGCCGCCAGTATCGATACCAAGCAGGTAGGCCATTACTCAGGCCAGCAGAATTCGCCGAGCTTCGGTCAGCTCGGCGATTCGATCTGCGGCTCCGCTAACTTCACCGCCAATATCAGGATGCGCCTCGCGCAACAGCGACCGAAATGTGCTGCGTAAATCAGCAGGATCTGGCACCGCTTGTTCCGGGTCTAGGCCAAGCACCTCAAGCGCCCAGGCCACCGGGTCTGCTTGGCTCGACGATGAAAGCGCAAAGCGTTCAAATGTTGAGCTGAGGTGTGACAGCAGCAGGTCATCGCTCGAAGCATCGCCCTGCCACCCAATCGCCCGTCGGATCACGTTCATCACAGCAGGTCGAGCCTGAGCATCGATCGTTCCGGCGGCGTAAACCGACGCCAGCACGAATTGCGCTGGCGCGTCGTGCTCGCTTTCGAAGTCGACGTGCAGTTTGTTGTTTGGCAAGCGTTCCAGGCGATGCACCGATCGGCTGAGTCCGATCCGGTCCTGTTGCAACCGGTGGCGCAGCCGAGGTTGAGCGATGCGTTGGCCCTGTTCGACCTGGTAGCTCAACACTTCGAGCTCTTCGCAAAGATCTGAGTCCAGCTGCTGGCAGTAACGAGCTACGACGGCGCCGAGTAATAGACCACCGAATCCGGGAGCGTCATCGGTCGGAAGCACCGTGCGCCCCAGAGCCACCCGTCGGGTGGGCGCGATCGGGCGCGAGTGGTACACCTCGAGTTCTGCCAATGTCACAACAGCAGATTCTACGACCGTCGCGCCGACGACGGCCCGGTCGGGCTCAAACGAGCCGACGAAGCTTTGCGTGGAGCAGTTCGGTACGTTCCTGAAGCTCGTCGTCAGCCACGCCCGATCGGTCGGTCAACGCATCGCTGAGTCCGGCCGACTCGTCGACGACCTCGGACCAAACTTCGACGCCGAGGCCATACGGCAAACGCATTTGCTGAATGAGAGCGGCGGTTTCGACAACTGATACGACGGTCTTGCCGTCACCCGGACGCTTACGTAGGCGACCAACTGCGACGAACATGTCGGAAATAACCGACAACGGGTCTTGAGAAACGCCGGGACCGAACTCACGCTCACTCAGATCAGCCTCGTCGAGCCCTTCGAAAATGTCATCGATGGCCTCTTCGTCGGCCTCATACACATGTACATCGCCCTCTGCGTCAAATGCGTGACTCAGACCAGCGTCACCTAGACGTCGCAGCAGGCGGGCGTGCTGAATGTCCTCGAGGCCGTCGAGCTCGTACACCATGGTGGGTTGCGTCAGGTCGAGCGTAGGCATGGCCACGACTTCAGTTTGGGCGATCGCATCGTCGACCATCTGCTCGTCGGCCTCGCGCACGATCAGCGTCGCGCCCTGCCATGCATGGGGCACCCCAGAGCGCGCCAGCATGCCGTCGAGCGTCGAGCGCCCCTGGCCGGTCCACTCGTGCAGCTCATAGGCCAACTGATCATCGCCATCATCACCGACGGCACTTACATCGGTTGGGCGCTCTGCGGTCGTCGGCACTGCACACTCGAGGCACAGATCAACGTCCTCGTCGTACTCGCGCGCGCATTGGAAACACCAGACCAGTCCGTGGCCAGCGTCGTTGTCGAGACTCGTATTCACCGCGCCATCATGACCATGTCTGCGCAGAACGGCAAGCCGTTGCCCAGAAAGCCTGTCGTGCCGCACGTGCGCAGGCAGCAGTTCCAAAGCGCAAGATAGGGTCTATCGGTTACCTCCTACACCGATGCGCAGGCCCGAAATGACCGATAGTCCCGACCGTAACCTTGCTCTCGAGCTGGTGCGAGTGACCGAAAGCGGAGCAATGGCCGCTAGCCGTTGGATGGGCCGGGGCGACAAGGAAGGCGCCGATGGCGCCGCAGTCGAAGCCATGAGGCACATGATCAACAGCGTGACAATGGACGGCACGGTGATCATTGGCGAGGGTGAAAAAGACGAAGCGCCAATGCTCTATAACGGAGAACGACTCGGCAACGGATCAGGACCAGCGGTCGACGTCGCTGTCGACCCGGTTGAGGGCACCACCCTCACGGCATATGGCCGCAACAACGCCTTATCGGTGCTCGCCGTCGCCGACGCTGGCGCAATGTTTGATCCTGGCCCTTTCGTGTATATGGAAAAGATCGCGGTTGGGCCAGAATGCGTTGGTGCGATTGACCTCGATGCCACGCCTACCGAAAACCTGCATCGGATTGCTGGCGCCAAGCGGGAACGCATTCGTGACCTCACTGCAGTGATTCTCGATCGGCCTCGCCACGAGGGTCTAATTGCTGAGATTCGCCAAGCGGGCGCCCGGATTCGTCTGATCACCGACGGCGATGTCGCTGGAGCCTTGTCGACCGCCTGGCCCGAATCGGGCGTCGATGTCCTTTTCGGCATTGGCGGCACCCCTGAGGGAGTTATTACTGCGGCGGCGCTCAAGTGCATGGGCGGTGAGATCCAAGGCCGGGTGTATGCCCGCGACGACGCCGAGAGGCAAGCCGCCGAAGAGCTCGGCTACGACTTGAAACGCAAGTTGACTACCAATGATCTCGTCGCCGGCGACAATGCGTTTTTCGCAGCTACTGGTGTCACCGACGGCGACTTGTTACGCGGTGTTCGGTTCGATGCCGCCGGCGCCACCACCCAATCACTCGTCATGCGTAGCCGCTCGGGAACTGTTCGCCTGATCAACGCGACTCACCGCATTGACAAGCTCGACGACTATTCGGTCATCGACTACAGCTGATCGCAAGAGCGAGGCGGCGGCGCTATTCGAACTTTGGCGGCCCGACCACAAGCGAACAATCGTCGTCGGGCGAGACTGTCGGGTCGACAAGAAATGCAACCTGAATCTCGCCAGCACAGCGAGAGGTCATGCCATGTCCATGATCGGCGAACTCAACAAAGTACGCATTGTCAAGACGCTCCGCCACCGATCGGCTCCAAGCCGGAGGCGTGATCGGGTCAAATGCCCCCGCGAATACAAGAGTCGAAATCTCGGACTCGACCGGCTCATCGAGCACTGATGGCCCCGGTTCAACATCGAATGCAGCGCAGACGTCCTCGACTCCGTCTGACGACAATGCATCGGCAAACGATGGGCCGAAGAGGTCGGAGCCTGCGTCGACAGATTCGTCGTCGGCGCGTGAGTCGTGAAACGGAACTTCTTCTTTACACCAGGTCGTGTAGTAGAGGCCGTGCGAGAGGTCGAAAAGTTCCGGGTCTCGACGTGACACATAGGCGCCGATGATTTCCGCTATTCCCCCGTACTCGCCTCGCGCAATTTGGCGGGGTAACGCTCGAAGTGCCGGAGTGCTGTAGAGCTGACCAAAGGTCACATCGAGCAACTGCGCACCGTCAACACGCACCGGCAACGCAGCACCACTCACGGGTCGCTCAGTATCAATGATCAAGGGCTCGTCATCAAGCTTTCGGGTCAGCTCACCCAGATTTTCCAAGAAGTTCCCATGGTCACTGGCGCATGACGATGCCTCGCACGCTTCGCTCAGCGAGGCCATAGACCGCAGACCATTCGTGGGTATCGACGCGAAGAAATCGACCTCGGGGGGCAGCACCGAGTCCAGAACCACGGCGCGCACGCCTTGCGGGTGGTCCCGCATGATCGTAAGACCGAGACGGGTGCCGTAGCTGATGCCCCACAGCGACCATTGGTCGATCTCCAAGAGCAGCCGGATCAGTTCTACATCGTTGGCCGCCATTTCCGTGTTGTAGTAGTCCAGGTCAACTCCTGACGATCTCAGCCGCTGCCCACACGCCCGATACGCATCGAGGGCGGCCTCGTCGGTGTTGTTTGGGCCACCGGTACGTTGATCGAACCAGAGCGCTTCGACCTCAGGACAGTCAAGCTTGGGCGTCGACGCTCCTGTGCCTCGTTGGTCAAAGAACACCAAGTCGTACTCAACGCCTACAAAGGCGCCGGCACGATCGATGCTTCCGATACCTGGACCGCCTTGCAGATACACCACAGACCCAATGCCTCGAGGGTCACCGTTGTCCACCGTAGCGACCATGATCTCGACCATGGCATCGAGTTGGGGAGCATCCGCGTCGAGCGGCAGCGTGGCCACGAAACATGAGACCGCATCAGGTTGGCCCGATTGTGGGCACGGAGCAGGGTCCAGTCGCGACATGGCGAGTGCGACCTGCATTGACGCAGTTGTGCCTGGTTCCGGCGTCGCCGTTGGTTGCGGCGTCGCCGTTGGTTGCGGCGTGGCCGTTGCTTCCGGCGTCGCCGTTGCTTCGGGAGTAGCCGTTGGCTCCGGCAGCGCGTTTGCAGTTGGCAGAGGCGTTGCGGTGCTAGTGGGCTGGGCTGCGTTTGTTGGCCTCGGGACGTCTGATGCCGACGACAAGCTCCCATCGAGCGTCGCCGCCGGTCCAGCAACCGAGACATCGAGAGTTGTTTCATCGATAGCTACACAGGCGACAGCCGCCAGACCCATCACGGCGACGACCACGCAGGTGACAATGCGTGACCGGCCTGCAAACGCACGTCTTTTCTCGCGATGCGCGGTCACATCAGTAATGAATGGTCTCGAACCGATACCAAGACGCGGACCCGACCTTGTCAGAACCGGTGAACGCAGCTTTTTGGGCAAGGGCCGAAATGTAGGCGTCAGGCGTCGGGTATCGGCTCCACATTGCCGGAAGTTGGGCCCCACGGCCCTCTCGTCGTATCGCGAGCACGCCGTGGCGATTCGGTTCAACCATCTGATGCAGGTCGTTCCACGATTCGGGGAAGATTCGCTCAATCGGCGACACAATCATGATTGCGATCTCGAGGTCGTCAAGTTCAGTTGCTTGTATCGACGGAAGCCGGGGATCTGAGCATGCCGCGTTTGCATTTCGCACCACGGATCCGGCCAAGGAGCGGTCGGCTTCAATGGTTCCAGCCGAGCCGCGAGCCTGCCCTTCACGACGCAACGTGACCACAGAAGCGCGACGCACGGTGAGCGCTGGTGGCACGCGAGACAACTCTGATCCGGACACCTGGGCACCGAGCACCGTGGCGGTCACAACGCTGGTAGCCAGATTGCGAAGATGACTCACATCGCTTGCGTCGAGCGCAACGCCCGTGGACTCCCATGCCGCGAAGGAACCGACGTCGACGCTCCCCCGGGTATCAGACGGGTCGGGTATCGATGCTGACGCCAATTCGAGCAATCCCATGGAGCGTCGAGCCACAATCGCCATTAGGGCACTCAGGGACGTCATTGCACTCGCCTGCGAACTTTCGACGCGACTGCGGTCGTTCTTCTCGAACGCCTCTCGCACCTGCGCACCGTGTTTCATCACCTGCCCAGCGTCACGACCCGAGGCGAAGTCGCTCGAAATGATGATCAAGGTTTCGCGACCACCCCAAACTCGCTCCAACACGTCGACGACCTCGGCAGCACTCGCTTCGCCGACGAGAATCGGAACGATCCGCACCGTTCCGAGCAGGCGCTGCAACGGAGGAAGGTGAGCCTCTATGGCGGTGTCGGTTCTAAACGGACGGTCGTTGGCGACAACGGTTGGATGATGCTGTAACGCTTCAGTGATATCGCGATCAAGTAGCAGGTCGCCCAACGGCGTTCGGAACGCAATGGCGTTGGGCACCGCCACGCCGGAAAACGTTCGCTCGCCGGGTCCTGGCACATAGTCCGATACGACGACTACACGCTGCACGTGCTCTCGCTCAGTCTCGAGCATGACCATTGCCGCGCCGGCGACCTTCGGCGCAGTTGACAAACCGCAAGACGGCACAACCAAGACCTTGGGGCCCGTGAATTCGGTGTTGGCCGTGTTGATAGCCCGATCGATCTCGACGCGGAGCTCTTGGGAGTCAGATGCGTAGAGACTTCCGGCGGCGACAGGTTCGCGCACGCCGGTACTCATGACGACAGCGTACGCGACTAGCCGCCCGTAAGGCGGGCAGCCCCAGCAACGTTGCTTTTCGGTGCACAATGGAGCCATGACGAACCTCGACCATGCGTTTGGCTTCGACCTCGACCGATACCGCGTGCGACCTGGCACGCCTGTTGACCTTTCTGAGTGGCGCACAGACGAGAACGAGGGCTTGAACAAGGCCCTCGGCAAACAGGCCACAATGGCACTCAACGACCGGCTTGAGATCGCCCAGGAACTGCTTTGGGCCGAAGATAAGCACAAGGTGCTGCTCGTGCTTCAGGCCACGGATACGGGTGGCAAAGACGGCACTATCCGACATGTGTTCGATGGTGTCAACCCCCAGGGCGTGCGGGTCGCGTCGTTCAAAAAGCCCACCGACGACGAGTTGGCCCACGACTACCTGTGGCGCGTGCATCGCCATACGCCGTCTACTGGCGAGATGGTTATCTTCAACCGAAGCCACTATGAAGATGTGCTCGTCGTTCGAGTGCACAACTATGTCGACGAACAACGGTGGCGCCGTCGCTACGCACACATTCGCAACTTCGAGCAACTTCTCGCTGACGAAGGCACCACGATCGTCAAATTCTTCCTGCACATTTCCAAAGAAGAACAAAAGGAACGTCTGCAATCACGACTCGACGAACCCGACAAGAACTGGAAGTTCGCGACGGGCGACCTCAACGAGCGCAAACACTGGGACAACTACCAAGTCGCCTTTACCGAGATGTTGGCCGAGACAAGCACCGATTCGGCGCCTTGGTATGTGATACCAGCAGACCGCAAATGGTTCCGTAACTTGCTCATATCGCGTATTGTGGTCGCCAATCTCGAAGGGTTGGAAATGTCCTATCCGGCGCCCGAAGCAGGACTAAGCGAGATCGTTATCGACTGACAGCTCATCGGCCGCGACGCGAAACGGTCCCGGCTCGTCGGCCGGGACCTGCTTCTATCACGCAGCGCTAAGCGCTACGAGCGCTCAGGCTTTCTTGGAAACCTCAAGGCGGACCGCAGCGCGCCGCAGCGCAGCAGCGGCGTCGACGTCGTCACTGTTTGCCTTGAGCGCTTCTTCGGCCCGGCGATGCGCCACCTCGGCGCGAGCAGGATCGATCGACGCTGCTGGCTCAGCGACGTCGCTTAGGATCGTGCAGTGATCATTGGTGATCTCCACGAATCCACGATGAACGGCGAACACGTGCACCGTTGAACCATCTGCATCGTAGATGCGCGCTTCGGCTACAGCCAGCACGCCAACGAACGGCACGTGACCGGGCATGAACCCAATCTCGCCATCGGTCGTTCGCACAATGACCTCTTTGGCGTCGGCCTCAAAGATGATGCGCTCGGGCGAGACGAATTCAACGTGGATGGACATTGACGAATCCGATCAGGCGTCGGCAGCCAATTCGGCTGCCTTGCGCTCGACGTCTTCGGCGCCACCGACCATGTAGAACGCCTGCTCTGGCAGGTGATCCATGTCGCCGTTGACGAGTGCTTCGAACGAGTCGATGGTCTCGTTGACCCCGGTGAAAATGCCCTCTTGGCCGGTGAAGATCTCGGCCACGAACATGGGTTGCGACAAGAAGCGCTGCACCTTTCGAGCACGGTCGACCGTCACACGATCTTCTTCGCTCAGTTCGTCGAGACCGAGAATGGCGATGATGTCCTGAAGCTCCTTGTAGCGCTGCAAGATTTCCTGCACACGACGAGCCACGTCATAGTGACGCTGACCCACAACGTTCGGATCGAGAATCGTCGAGGTCGATGACAGGGGATCAACAGCTGGGTAGATACCCAGCGATGCGATGTCACGGCTGAGTTCGGTGGTTCCGTCGAAGTGCGTAAACGACGTGAACGGTGCCGGGTCGGTGTAGTCATCGGCGGGCACGTATACGGCCTGCAGCGAGGTGATCGACTTTCCTCGGGTCGAGGTGATTCGCTCTTGCAGCTGACCCATTTCGTCAGCAAGGGTCGGCTGGTAACCCACCGCTGATGGCATACGGCCCAGCAACGTTGATACCTCGGAACCGGCTTGCACGAAGCGGAAGATGTTGTCGATGAACAACAGAACGTCTTGGTTCTGCACATC
>CALKPY010000126.1 GCA_937991435.1 uncultured Acidimicrobiales bacterium | reverse complement strand
GTGACGGTGTGCAACATCGACAATGGCTTCGGAGCCGCATGCGCCGCCGTACGCATGCTTCGGCTGTTCGACGCCACGGCGTCGCCGTGATTGGATGGTTCGACGGAGGCGCTGGTGCAAGTGGCGACATGTTTCTCGGCGCGCTTGTCGGCGCTGGTGTTCCGCTCGAGGTTCTGTCGTCAGCAATTGACCGTATGGACCTGGGTATAACCCTGCGGACTGAGTCGGTTCAACGGGCGAGTTTGGGAGCCACCCGCGTACACGTCGAAGTGCCCGATACGACGGTGATCCGGCTCCTACCCGATGTGGTCAGCCTGTTCGCTTCGCTCGATCCGTCAGTGAACGCCGTTGCAACAAGTGTGTTTCGCCGGCTCGCTGTCGCAGAAGCTGCGGTGCATCAGACCACCATCGACCAGGTGCACTTCCACGAAGTTGGGGCGCTTGACTCCATTGCCGATGTTGTTGGAGCCGCTGCAGGGCTGTGTCATCTGAACCTGGACTGGGTCGGGTGTTCCACACTCAGCCTGGGGTCCGGATCGGCGAGGGGAGCACATGGACCGCTGCCGGTTCCTGCCCCCGCGGTACTCGCTCTGGTCGTCGATGGCGTTCCCGTGCAGGCGGGGCCCGCAAGTTTTGAGAGCACAACGCCGACCGGCGCCGCGCTCATGGTCGAGGCTGTCACGCAGTGGGGCGTCATGCCCCCAATGACAGTGTCTGCGGTGGGCATGGGTGCTGGCTCCCGCGACAGTGACGAGGTCGCCAACGTCTTGCGGCTTGTTGTTGGTGAAGCTACCGGTGTGCTTCCTCGCGGGGGATAATTCGTCTATGGAAGCGACCTATGACGTTGTCTGGCCGGGATCGGCGCGTGGAGTGCAGGCGCACCGAAGAGCGGCCAGATTGACCTCACTCGACAACAAGAGGATCGCCTTTTTGTGGGACTACGTGTTTCGGGGTGACGAACTCTTTCCGATTCTGGAAGCAGAGTTGAAGACCAGATTTATCGGAATCGAGGTTGTTGGTTTCGAAGAATTCGGCAACCTGCACGGCGCTGACGAGAAGGACCGCGTTGGCCGTCTTCCAGACTCTCTACGCAGCCGCGGTGTTGACGCCGTCGTTTCGGGAATGGGTTGTTGAGGAAGCTGCACGCCTGCCGTGATGCGGGCATCGATCGCGGCCGAATCTGTCGGCATTCCCTCGGTGTCGGTGGTCTGTGAGGGCTTTGCTGGGCAGGCCACAGCTACAGCGCGAGGGCTTGGATACGACTGACTGCCACTTGCTCAGACGATCGGCCACGTTGACACCCAGACAGCCGCGATCATGGAAGAGAATTTCCTTTCGGCGACAGTGGACCAGATTGTGCATGGCCTTGTGGGCCCCGACGATTTGCCTGAGTCTGGGCCCGGCCTTGAGCCTGCAGCGCTTGACATCGTCGTGTCGGGAACTATCGACGAAGTGCAGGGCTGTTTCATCGATCGAGGGTGGACCGACGGGCATCCGATAGTTCCGCCGACGGTTGATCGTGTCGAACGATTTCTCGACGGCTCGGGTCATGATCCGTGGAAGACGCTCGGAGTCGCTGCATCATCAGGGCGCGACTTGACGATCTGGTCAATTGCCGTAAATGCGGTCATGGCTGGCTGCGTCAGTGAACATCTACCTGTGCTGGTTGCTATGGCGGAGATCCTCGCCGACCCCAGGTATGGAGTCGAGCACTCGGGCAACACCACCGGCGCCGATGCGCTTGTCATCCTCAACGGTCCCAATGCGTCGGCGCTTGGCTTCTGGTCTGGACAAGGCGTCATGCGTGAAGGTCAACATGCGAACACCAGCGTCGGCCGCTGGCTGCGTCTGTACCTGCGCAATGTCTTTGGCTTCACATCTGACGAGCATGACAAGGCCACGTTCGGTAACCCCGCCCGAGTGGTCATGGCCGAGGACTATAGGTGTCTCGAAGAAATTGGATGGCTGCCGCTCAGCACCAACTTCGGGTTCGACCAAAACGACGACGTGGCAACGATGGCTCGCATGAACAGCGGCACAATCGTCGGGAGTGTCTTTGGGTCGACGCCTGACGAGATCGTGCCGTACCTTGCAAACGGTCTCGTGCGGACAGCTGCGTGGGACCTGACCCATGTTTATGGGCTCGGGCACGACCAGTTTCAACCGCTGCTGGTCTTGTCGCCGTTGTTGGCTCGCTTGTTCGCGAAGGCTGGCTGGTCAAAGAGCGATGTTCAACGCGCGTTGTTTGACCATGCCCGGATCGAAGCTCGCACGTTCGAATCGTTCATCGGCCGTTGGACCAATCTCACTGCTAGCCAACGCAGTCTCACTCAGTTGGTCGCTGACGGCCACTTGCCACACGTTTTCGCCGAATCGAATGAACAAGACCGCCTCGTACCGATCGTGACCTGCCCCGAGCGTCTACTCATCGCGGTCGCAGGAGATCCAACACGTGCCAATGCGTACGCGCTGAGTAACGACGGACCACACGGCTGGTGGACAGCGAAAAGAATTGATCTTGTTCCCGCCACCGATCTCGTTTGCGATGTGGGATCACGGTAGATGTCAGACATCTGTGCGGGTCTGTGGTGGCAACTCGACGGCCGGATAGGTGAAGTCTGACTCGCCGGGTTCGATCAACTCGTCTCGCCAGATGAGCCATCCGATGTCGCTCGG
>CALKPY010000125.1 GCA_937991435.1 uncultured Acidimicrobiales bacterium | reverse complement strand
ATTCGTGATCTTCGATCTGGCCGTCAGGGTTATAGAAAATCTCCGCGATCACAATCTGGTTCGCCTGAGCAGACACCGCCGGCGCACCCACCAAACCCAACATCGATGCCAACAAACCCAACACCGCAACCAAAACCACACGCCGAACAGAACGCACACGGCCCGAAATCAGGCCGCCAGGCACAGATGGAAGTAGTTCAGACACACCCCAATCGTACAAATCGGCGGGTCGAGCACAGATGGGTGAACTCACCCGCCACGCAGCTCGTCGTTATCGGAAGTGGCAGGTTTCGAAGCGCACTGCTCCGCTGGTTCTGTTACTTGAAATCGGAGCAGATGGACAGCTCAAGAGTTCCGGTCAGCGACGAAGCTCGCTAACTCACGAAGCTCGTTCACAGTCGCGGCGTTCAAGCCAGGCGAGTCGAGGTACCCCAACGCGTCATCGAGTTCGAGTTTGGCGACCTGAGCTACCTCGTCGCGGATCCCTTCGCTCTCGAGGCGCTCGGCCAGCGCGTTGATCGTGTCTGCGTCGGGCTGACTTGCGTACGCCGCCAAGACGTCGGCTTCGAGGCTGCCGCCGCGGTCGAGTGCCAAGGCAATCGGCACGGACTTTTTCCGTTCCCGCAGATCGTTGCCTGCTGGTTTGCCTGTGACGTCGGGGTCCCCCCAGATGCCGAGTGCGTCATCGACGGCTTGAAAGGCTCGACCAAGTGCCATGCCGTATTGCTCCAAGGCGAGTATTGCTTCGGTTGCACCGCCGCCAAGCTCTGCGCCGATAGCGATCGACTGCGCCAGAAGTGCTCCGGTCTTGTTTGCTTCCATTGCCAGGCATTGATCGAGCGTGGCTCGAGGTGCGCGGTCGAGAGCCACGTCTTGGGCCTGGCCCGCAATCATCGCTGCGGTGGCAGACGCGAGTCGGCGACTCGCTGCGATCATCTGCGGTGTTGAGTTCGGGGTGATTAACACCTCGAACGCCAGCACATGAAGCGCATCGCCAACGATGATGGCATCGCCGATCCCGTATACGTCCCAGACGGTTCGTCGATGTCGTCGCACCCGATCACCGTCCATGATGTCATCGTGAATGAGCGAAAAGTTGTGAATCAACTCGACCGCAACGCCACCCGGCAGAGCCTGCTCAGCAGTGCCGCCGACTGCTTCTGACCCGAGAATGACGAGTGCCCCACGCATACCCTTGCCGCGGCTCGATATAGCTTCGTTTCCGTGTTCATCGGTCCAGCCCATGTGGTATCTGGCCGGAAGCGCAAGGTGTGGATCGAGTCGCCCGATTGCGGAATACAGACCTGGTTCGAGTAAGTCGCCGACTCGTAGAAGCGCTGAAGGCGACGATGACACCATGGGGTCACGTTAGGCCGCGCTGCGATCAGGCATGCAGGTCTCGTCTACCGTGTGGAATACGACGGCGTCTGAATACGTCATACTTGAAGGCGTCCTCGCACACGAGCGCGGACCCAGCCTCGTTGTGGGGCAACACCAATACAGAAGGGAATCTCCGTGGGAGTTTTCGATTTCGTCCGAGATGTAGGCGCCAAGGTTGGCATCGGCAAGAGCACCGATGAGCGTGAAGCAGAAGAAAAGGCCAAGAAGGGTGAACAAGCCGTTCGCGATATGGCTGCTGCTGCACAAAAGGGTTCTGACAAGCGCACCAAGGAAATTGCTGCAGATAAGGCTCGGGCAGAACGCGTCGCCAAAGTACAGGAGAAGCATCAGGCCAACGTCAAGGCGGAACGCTACGCCGAGTACAAGAAGTCAATTGAGCTTGAGAAGTACGTCTCAGATCTGGGTCTGAAGTTTCCGGGTCTCGACATTCGCTATGACAACGGTCAGGCGTACATCACCGGCGAGGCCCCAACGCAGGAAGCTCGCGAAAAGGTGATTCTTGCTGTCGGCAATGCCGAAGGTGTCGGCCGAGTCAATGAAGAGATCACTGTCGCCGCCCAAGCCGAGCAAGCTGTCTTCCACACTGTGGAATCCGGCGACACCTTGTGGGCGGTTGCCGAGAAGGTCTACGGCGATGGCAATCGCTACCCAGAGATCTTTGAAGCCAACAAGCCAATGCTCTCTGACCCTGACCTGATCTTCCCTGGCCAGGTTCTGCGCTGCCCGAAATAGCCAGAAACAGTCGAGAGGTCTGCGCTTAGCCGCGACAACCGAATCGCCAGTGCCCGGTGCTCGTAGTCAGTTGATGATCGATGCTCCGGGCGCGGGCGCGACTGGCCAGATGCCCGTTGGAGCCTTGGCTGGCTGCTCAGCTGGCGCTCGATAGGCGTCGCTCATCGACTGCACGAATGTGTCGATCGCGTGGTCGTGCACCAGAGCGACGGCGCACCCCGCGAAACCGCCACCGGTCATGCGAGCACCCAGGCAACCCGGTTGGGTCTCGGCTAGTTCGACGATGGCGTCGAGCGCTGGGCTCGAGACGTCATAGTCGTCACGCAAGCTCGCGTGGCTAGCGGTCATGAGCGCTCCGAGTCGGTGGCTGTCGTTGGCTTGTATCACCTTGACCGCCTCGAGAACTCGTTCGTTCGCGCTGATGACGTGTCGCGCTCGACGCAGTAGCCGCTGGTCGTCGAGCTTTTGCAGATCGTCGTGGGTCGCGTCGCGCAACGACTTGACTCCGATCGCAGCCGCAGCGTCTTGACAGTCTTGTTGGCGAATGGCGAATTCGGAATCGACGAGTTCGCGTCGTGTGCCGGTGTCGAGAATGACGACCTGGGCGTCTTTGCACAGGGCTACGGGCGTGATGGACAGATCGCGGCAATCGATCATCGAAGCGCAGCCTTTGATGCCGCTAGCCGACGCGAGCTGATCCATAATTCCGCTGGGCAGTCCCAGAAGTTCGTTTTCAACCCGTTGCCCGAGCCGCGCCAAGATCGCTCCGTCGAGGGTGTCGCCGGCGACTGTCGATGTTGCGAGCCCCGCAGCGATTTCGAGTGCAGCGCTTGAAGACAATGCGGCGCCGGTTGGGATGTCTGTGGCGATGGCGCCGTTCCAACCCGCCACAGCGTGCCCGTCAAGGTGCATGAGCGATGCCATGCCGTGCACGTAGCGCCCCCACGAGGGGGTCTTTCGGGGATCGTCATCGATGCTGAATTGTGTGGATTCGAAGCCTTCCGACACTGCGTTGATTGTTCGGTCTGTCCTGGCGCCGAGTGCGATCACGACATCGAATGGCAACGCCATTGGAAGCACGAACCCGTCGTTGTAGTCCGTATGTTCTCCGATGAGGTTCACTCGGCCTGGCGCTCTGACGAGCAGCGTGGGTTCGCTGATGTAGGTGCGGGTGTAAAGCTCGCGTGCTCGTTGATGCGCTGCGGCTGAATGCGGTGCGGACATAGCAAGATCATGGCGCGGATCTCGTCGACAGCGGTGGGTCTTGGATACGAGCGGGGGAGTCGCCCTGCGATAGGTGTCGATAGGCGACTACTGTCTGCCTGTCGCGGTAGCACAGACGGGGCTCGGAGATGATCAGGTTGCTTTGGTGATCTGAGAAATTTCGTAACTGTCGGACCTGTTGGTGCGTCTAATTACGTGCGCCTCTTCGGAGACTGGGTTCTTCGGGGAACAGGGCGCAAACCGACTTTTCGAAACGAGACACGCTGTGTCGAATCATGCTCAAGCCAACGAACTCGTGGCAAGTGTCGATGACACGATCAAAACGCTCATGGCGGAACATCGCGAACGCCGAAGCCATTGGTACTTCCATGACTTCATTCCATGGGAATCCGGCCGCAATTACGCCGATCAGCCATGGCAAGAATCTGATGCCACGCTGAGCCCTGAGATTCGTACGGCGTTGGTGCTGAATCTTTTGACAGAAGACAACCTGCCGTATTACTACAGCCTTTTTCAGCCCTACTGTGACGCCGATTCATCGTTGGCGAAGTGGTCCCGATTGTGGACCGCTGAAGAGGGCCAGCACGCAATTGCCATGCGGGCCTATCTGCTAACCACGCGCAACTGCGACCCGCGAGCACTCGAAGACGAACGCATGGCGACGGTCGAAGCTGGCTGGTTCGGCAACTTCACCACGATCCTCGACATGTTCTGTTACACCTCGGCACAGGAACTGGCGACTCGAGTGAGTCACCGCAACGCTGGTGCAAAATCTGATTGTGAGATTGCTCACACATTGATGTCGAAGATCGCGGCTGATGAGAATCACCACTTTTTGTTCTACCGCGGTGTCACTGCTGCTCTGTTCGACCAGAACCCCAGTGTGATGCTGCAGGCCCTTCAGCGGGTGCTTGAGAACTTCGCCATGCCCGGTACGGCGATACCCGGCTTCCAGCGTCGAGCGTTGTCTATGGCGCGCATCGGCATTTACAACCTGCGTATCCATAGCGAAAACGTTGTCGAACCGCTGCTTCGGTCGTGGAAGCTCGACGGGCTCACCGACCTGACACCTGAGGGCGAAGCCTCTCGAGATGTGCTGTTGGCCATGCCAGCCGAACTGATTGAGCGTGCGGAGATCTTCGAGGCACGCCAAGAAAAGATGGCGAAACGCCGGCAGCGCACGCCGGCCGCCGTTTGACCTATAGGGGGAAGGTCACGTCCGATCGGCGGCCCCCACGAGATACCCTTTCGCCGTGAGTTCCGCGCGTACATCTCGACTGGTGTCGATGTTCGCGGCGGTGATGGTGTTCGCTCAAATCCTGTTTGCGACGGTGCCACCGGTGTCTGATGCTGTCGAGAATTCAGGCCTGACCATCAACCTGATTCGTCACTACGACGGGGAATCGTTCCAAGGCACCTTGTATGCCGATCCACCAAGCGATGCGGTCGGCGGCGGAAACCTTGACGACATCGTTGCGGCGGCTGCGCTCCAGTGGCAAGCAGCGATCAATGACGATGTTGTCATCGACCTGCATTATGGATGGCACGCGAAGCCTGAAGGAAACGCCAACGCTGGCGGCGCTGGGGCCGTTTCGGTGTCTGCCGATGGCAAATCGGTCGTGGCGAAGTTGTTCCTGAATCGAACCCGCAGCGGGTGGTGGCTTGACTCAACCCCGTTTGATTCATCAGAGTTTGGCGAGCCGGTTCTGGTGTTTGACGACCTTGGCGGCGGGGAACTACTCGTCGGCGGCAAGGCCCAGCCAATACCTGGGGGCGGATCCCTAGGAACCGATGCCGTCGCGGTCGCCATACACGAGATGGGCCATGTTGTTGGCCATTCGTGGGGTTATCCAAACTACCTTCCGGCCACCGGTGCCAATGTGGATAACGGCTATGTGGGAGAAGTGGTTGTTCCCGAACGTTTGCCGTTCGCCGGCACAGTGATTCCCACCTTGTATTCGCATGTGCACATGTTTGGCCCGGCGATGGGCGGCGGCGGTGGCCGTCCCACAGTGACCGACGTCGACATACTCGCGGCGGCCGTATTTGCGGGTTATGAATCTCTGAATCTGTTCGGTGACATTGTGTCGGCATCAGGTGCGCTCGGTGACGTGAACTGCGACGGTGTCGTGACTGTGGCCGATGCGGCCCGAACAATCGAAGCGGCCGTCGGACTGGTCACAGCTGGTGAGTGTCCGTTGTCAAACCCTGCGGGCGAATTCGACCAGGTAGCGGCTGACCTCAATGGTGACGGCGTCGTCACGGCGGTCGACGCAGCGATACTCATGCAGTGCGTGGTCGGCTCGCAACACGCGCTGTGCTGACTTCGCGTCGGGCGTTTAGCGCTGTTTTCGCAGTACTACTCTGCGCGGTGACACTTGCCGACTTGGGTGTTGTGGTGCCAGTCGCTTCCGCTCAGGGTGGTTTGACCATCAACCTGATTCGTCACTACGACGGAGAGATCTTCGAGCTGACCCTCTATGCCGACCCGCCGGTCAATGCGACCGGGGCAGGCAACCTTGACGACATCATGCGCGCCGCAGCTAGACATTGGGAACAAGCGGTCA
>CALKPY010000124.1 GCA_937991435.1 uncultured Acidimicrobiales bacterium | reverse complement strand
GCGCCCAGCGGGCGTGACGGGTTCCTTCGTCGGTATGAATCTGACCTTTGATGGATGGTTGGTTCTGAGCACCGACGAGGGGTGGATCGTGTGCTTGTCGCGTGACTTTGCCAGTTGGCACACACTGCAACTTCCTGGAGCTGAAAACGCGGCAGCCCACAACGAGGCAATGTTCGCCGAACGAGGCCACCGCGGGTACGGCTGGGTGCGAACCAGCATGTGCGTCGACGACGCCAACGGTATTTATGTCAACTCGCTCGATCATCTGCACAAGGTGATTTGGACCGGAAGTCAACTATCGCTTGAGGCGTCACAAGGCGGCTGGTCAGCGCCGTATCGAAACTCGAACGGAACTGGCAGCGGCACAACACCGTGTCTGATGGGGTTCGGCGACGAAGATCGGTTCGTCGTCATCGGCGACGGCGACGCCGTCGTGAACATCACACTGTTTTGGCGAGATGCGGTGCCACCTGAGTGGGAGCAACTCGAGGGGGCTCCCGATCGCAGAATCGCGGGGCTCGGCAGGGCTGACATGGGCGATCCGAGCCGCGAAGCCATGCAGACCGAACAGTCGATCACCGTAGCTGGCTACGGGGCTATGACTGTGAACAACGAACCGGCATCTGTGCCTGAGAACTTGCAGGGACGAGCGGCACGTTTGCTTGCCTTCTTCCTCGGCCACCACGACAGGTACCGACCCGTAGGTCTGCACAAGTTCGAGTGGGATCCCGTTGGCCGTTCCTTCGGGCACGCGTGGACGAACACCGATGCATCATCACCCAATTCGGTGCCATGCGTAAGTACTGCGACAAACCTGGTGTACACCTGCGGCGCCCGCGACGAGCGCTGGACGATCGAGGCGATCGACTGGGAAAGCGGTGAGACCCGCCACACCTGGACCGTTGGCGGTTCGCAGTTCAACACGCTCGGCTCGGCAGTCACGGTCGACCCGGCTGGGCATGTGCTGTACGGCACCATGTTTGGCAAGACCCGGCTCCGCCTTCGTGGCCTGCCGGGTTAGTTACCTTGCGGTGGTGAACGAGCACCAAAGGTCCCGCCGCACCAGGGGGTGCAGCGGGACCTATGAGGCTTTCGTCAGCGGAACTTGCTCGCTGAGGTCAGCTACGGAGTGCCGTCGTAAGGCTCTGAAATCGACACCAAGATGCCGTTCTCACCCACGCTGGCATCAAACTTGACTAGCTGGAATGTGTCGCTTAGATCCGGCTTGCCACCCGACGCAAACGGCACACCAGGAAGCTCGATTTCGCCGAGGTCATCAATCGCTTTTTGCCATGTGTCATGGGTCGGATTGCGTCCTGCCCCATTGGCCAGCGCTTCGAAGATCGCCATATTGCGGCAGTACAGATGTATCGAACGGAACCACCGCTCGTCGCCGTCAGCGTGATCCTCTGGCTCCATAAGTTCAACATCGGGCTGCGCCGCAACGAAGACATCGCGGCAGCGTTGCATGGTTGGGTGAACCCACTGCTGCGGGTTCGTCAGACCAGCGATTGTGATGGCACCGTCCGCGTCTTCAGGAGTGGTTTCGGCACCCAGGCTGTCAAGGCCGGTGGACTCGAGAGCCCACACCTCGACGTCGAGGCCATTGTCGAAGATGCCGCGGACACCGGCCTGCGTGCTGCCGATAAGCAGCACCGTGTCGGCTCCAGCGGCTCGGACATTCTCGGCCAGTACCTGCCAGCGGGCATCGGAAGCCACGGTGTCGCCCTGTGGTACGTCGTTGAGAGCCTGGAGAACCGGCTCCACGCCCGCTGCTGCGAGTGTCGGCCCGGAGCTGTCGAAGATGTCCTCTTGTTCGAGTGACCCGATAACTGCGATCTGGCGCCCTTCGAGCATGCCGTTTTCGTCGAGCAGGCCAAGGAACGCCGCCAAACGGCGTTCGCGTGCGGTCGCTGTATCGACCCAAGGTGCCTTCGCCTCGGCGAGGCGTTCGTCGGTCTGACGCCCGCCGATAAGGATTGTCTCATTGGCTGTCACGATGCAGTTGTTCGCGACTTCAGCCGGGCCGAGGAAACCGCCGATGATCACAAACGTTTCGATGTCCTTGGTCAGCGCAGTGCACTTCTGCTCAGCTTCGCTGGCTCCGAGAGGGGTGTATTTTTCGAAGTACGGAACCACGGTGCGGCCATGGATTCCACCACGAGCATTGATGTCATCGAAATAGGCTTGGTACACCGCGATCTGGTCGCCCCAACCTTCGGTTGAAAGGTTGAACTCGATCAGGGAATCGAAATCGAGCATGGTGACGCCAACGTGCATTTCGGTCTCGGTTACGCCTCGCGCTGAGGCGGTGAGAGGTTCGAGGTTTTCGGGCTCTGGTTCTGCTTCGACATCAGGTTCGGCCACGGCCTCAGCCTCGGGCTCGGGTTCTGTGTCGCCTTCAGGTTCGGCCTCAGCCTCGGCTTCCGGCTCAGCCTCCGGCTCAGCCTCCGGTTCGGCGTCGGAGTCGACACCGCCGGAATCGGTTGACGAATTGTCGGAGCTGGTGTCTGCCGCGTCATCTGAGCGATCACCACCGCAAGCCGCGGCGAACAGCGCGAGCGCCATCAGCATCGCAATCATTGCTCGAGTGAAACCGGTCCGTTGCATGTGCATTGAATCCCCTCCGGTGGTGTGTGCCAGCCGATTTGACTGAAGCGCGAACAGCACAGTTTGCAAATCTGACGTCGCGTCAGATCAGGGTATACCCTTGCGCGAAGCCGTGTGAATCGAGGGGGAAATGGCTGATCGCGAGGGGGGCCCGACGGGGGGTAACCGCGACCAAGATGCGCCGTCCACATCGTTGGCCGCGGCCGCAAGCACCGTTCTCAACGAAGAAGCTGATCGTCTCGACGAACGGTCCCGCCTCAACGAAGAGGTCCTGCTAGACACAGCGTCGTTGCCCGGAGTCGGGGCCGAGGAACTTACGCTGCGCGAAGGTCTTGCCAAAGGCGGTATCGCAACGTTCCTGGTCCTGCTGGTGCTGAATAGCTTCGATGAGCTCGAAGTCGCCGCCCTCAGCGTGCTGGCGCCAGACATCCGCGACACATTCGGTATCTCTGATGGGGCCATCGTGTTCATCAGCTCCGCATCGGCTTCGTTTTTTGTCTTGGGTGCTATGCCCATGGGGTGGCTGGCTGACCGTGTCCGTCGAGCCCCGGTCATTGGCATTGCGTCGCTGATCTTTGGCTTCTTCGTGTTCATGTCGGGGCTCGCCGTCAACGCGTTCATGTTGTTCTGGTCCCGGTTCGGCGTGGGCATCGCAAAGTCGAACACGATCACCGTGCACACCTCGTTGATCGCCGATACCTACCCCATTGGGGTTCGCGGACGTATCGGGGCGACCAACACCATGATCGGGCGCGCAGTCGGTGTCGCAAGCCCAGCGCTCGTCGGCGGCATCGCAACCCTCGCGGGCGGCGTCGAAGGTTGGCGTTGGGCCTACCTGCTCTTGAGCGTGCCTGTCGCTCTCTTTGCTTTGATGTCATTCCGGCTTCCGGAACCGGTGCGCGGTCAGTGGGAGAAGCAAGACGTGCTCGGTGAGGTCATCGACGACCCCGACCCTGCGCCAGTTTCGGTCGAAGCGGCCTTTGAGCGGTTGTGGCGTATTCGCACAATGAAGACCGTCATCGTTGGCTTCGCGGCCATGGGATTTGCGCTGTTCACAGGTCCGGTGCTTCGCAATCTATTTCTTGAGGAACACTTCGAGCTTGATTCGTTCGGGCGCGGCGTTGTCGAGACGATCAGCGGGTTGGGCATCGTCGTGGCTGTGCCTTTCGTCGGGCGCAAGTTCGACAAGATTTACCGCGAAGACCCCAAGCGGGCGCTGGCCACCCTCGGGTTCCTACTGATCCCTGTAGCCGTGCTGATTCCTGTGCAGTACTTCATGCCGAAACTGTGGATGTTCGTCGCGGTTGGAACGATTGTGAACCTGCTGACAGGCTCGGCATTTGCCATGGTGTCACCCATCATTCAGGGAATCGTTCCGTATCGCCTACGCGGACTCGGCACGGCCCTGCTCACCATGTACATCTTCTTCGTAGGCGCTACCGGCGGTGGCCTGCTGTCGGCGATGTTGAGTAATGCGTACGGGCCGCGGCCGACGATCGTGCTGCTCGCAGTTCCCTCGATGCTGATTGGCGGGTTGATGATCCTGAACGGCGCGAGGTTTATCAACAACGACCTGTCACTCGTCGTCGGCGAGCTTCGTGAAGAGCAACAAGAACACCACCGTCAAGCGGCCGACCCCGAATCGATTCCAGTGCTTCAGGTCAACGACATTGACTTCAGCTACGGCAACGTGCAGGTCCTGTTCGACGTGGGCTTCGAGGTGCGAAAAGGCGAGGTGCTGGCGCTGCTCGGCACCAACGGTGCGGGCAAGTCGACGATCCTCAAAGTCATCGCCGGCTTGACGACTGCCGAACGGGGTGTGGTCCGTCTCAACGGACGGGCCATCAGCTATGTCTCGGCCGAAAAACGCAACGGCATGGGCATCCACCTGCTCGCGGGTGGAGCTGGCGTGTTTCCCGACATGTCGATCGAAGACAATGTTGCGATCGCCGCCATGCCGTATCGCTCCGATTCGATCGAGCACGAAGCACGGGTGGCCCGAGCTTGGGGCTTGTTCCCCGAACTCGAGGGGCGGCGAAAAGCTCTGGCGGGCAACCTGTCGGGTGGCGAGCAACAAAAGCTTGCGTTGGCGATGACCCTTTTGCACGACCCAGAAGTGCTGCTGATCGACGAGCTGTCGCTTGGTCTGGCGCCAACCGTCGTTCAGAACCTGCTGGCGGTTATCGACGAACTCAAAGCGCAGGGAATGACGATGATCATCGTCGAGCAATCACTCAACGTCGCGTTGTCGATCGCGGATCGAGCGATCTTCCTCGAGAAGGGTCGGGTTCGGTTCAGCGGCGCCGCGGCTGAATTGGCTGGCCGAGATGACCTCGCTCGCGCCGTGTTCCTCGGAACCGATGGGGGCTGACATGCTCGACTTCAGTTTCGATCTTTTTGGCATCGAAGGCACGTCGCAGCTTTTGTTCAACGGCCTCGTTAGCGGCATGGTGTTCGGCCTATTGGCTATGGGCGTCGTTCTCATCTACCGGTCGACGCGGGTCATCAACTTCGCTGTTGGAAACATGGGCCTACCCGCTTCGGTTCTCATGGCCGTAATGGTTGTCAACTACGGGTTCCCCTACTGGGTGGCCTTTGTCATCTCGGTGCTCGTCGGCACCTTGCTTGGTGCAATCATCGAACTTGCCGTTGTTCGACGGCTATTCCGAGCCCCAAGAGTGATCTTGCTCGTCGCAACGATCGGTGTCGCTCAGCTGATGCAGGCAATCGTGTCGAGCTACCCCGACATCAGCAGCGAAGGTCGACCTCGCTACCCGGTGCCGATCGGCGCCAGCTGGGACGATGTTGCCGGTCTGCGAGTGTCCGGGCCGCAGGTCACGATCGTGGTCGTGGTTCCAGCGCTGGCCCTTGCCCTCGGCTGGATAATGGGAAGAACTTCATTCGGTAAATCAGTCACCGCGAGCGCTTCGAACGCAGAGCTGGCCCGCACGAGTGGTATTAGCCCCAAGCTGGTATCGACAGCGGTCTGGACAATCGGCGGGTTCCTGGCGACGATTTCCGCGCTGCTGCTTTCGGGACAACAAGGCTCGATAGCCGGGTTCTCCATGCTGGGTCCCAACACGTTGGCCCGGGCTCTCGCTGCGGCAGTTCTTGCGGGCATGGTCAGCTTCCCTCGCGCTCTTGCTGCAGGAATCGGCGTTGGCATTGTGCAGTCCGTGGTGCAGTTCAACTTTCTCGACTCAGCTGGGCTGTTCGACTTCTTGTTGTTTCTCGCTGTTGTCGTGGCAGTTGTACTTCAGGCACGAAACGATGAAGAACGGGCCACGTTCTCCTTCGCTCCGCAGTCCCGGCCGATTCCGCGTCGGCTCCGTGAGCGCTGGTGGGTGACCAACCTCGGTCGCATCATCGCCTCGGCCTTCGTGCTGGGGGCAGTGGCGCTTCCGATTCTCGTCAACACGCCGTCACGACACGTTGCCTACAGCACCATCATCGTTTACGCGATCTGTGCGCTATCGGTCACCGTCGTTACCGGCTGGTCGGGTCAGCTGTCTCTTGGACAGATGGCCTTTGCGGGGGTTGGCGCCTGCAGCTCGGCGGCGTTTGTGCGAGCGGGCGTGCCGTTTGGCCTCTCGATGTTTGTCGGCGCAGCGGTCACTGGCGTGGTAGCTGCAGTCGTCGGCGCCGGCGCGCTGCGCGTACGCGGCCTGTTCCTCGCTGTTGTGACGTTTACCTTCGGGTTGGCTGCCAACCAATATCTGTTCCGGACCGAGTTGCTGTCTGATGGAAACCGCAGCAGCGTGCCATTCTCGCGTGGCGACATCGTTGGCGTCAGCCTCGACACCGAGCGCAACTACTACTGGTTCACCCTCGCGATTCTCGTCGGTTGTGCCGTGGTGGTGTCGCGGCTGCGGGCCAGCGGTGCCGGCCGCAACATCATTGCTGTGCGTGACAACGCAGACAGCGCCGCCGCCTACACCGTGAGCACAACGCGCACCCGCCTGACGAGCTTTGGCATGGCGGGAGCGATCGCCGGGCTCGGCGGCGCGACACTCGGCGGTCTGCTGCAGCAGATACCGCTTCAGGGGCGGTTCTTTCTTCCGTTCGAATCGCTGCGGGTGGTGTCGATGGCGGTGATTGGCGGTCTCGGCACCGTTGTTGGTCCGGTGCTTGGAGCGCTATGGGTCGAGGGCCTACGAAATTTCTTCCCTGATAATGAACTCGTGCCGCTATTCACATCGAGTATCGGGCTGCTGCTATTGTTGCTCTACCTGCCTGGTGGCTTGGCACAAGTTCTCTACTCGGCACGCGACGCGCTGTTTGGCTGGCTAGATGGCCGATTGGGCCCAGACACCGTCACGAAATCAGTCACCGCGCCGATCGCTCTGACACGGGCAACGACACAACCACGAGCCGAAGCGACGCTCGAAGTCGAAAACATCGAGGTGCAATTCGGCGGTATCCGCGCGGTCGACGGCGTGTCGCTACACGTAGGGCACAACGAGACGATTGGGCTTATTGGCACAAACGGCGCTGGCAAGTCGACGTTGATGAACGCCATTGGTGGGTTCGTGCCGTCGTCGGGGTCGGTGATGCTCTCTGGTCGAGAGCTGCGTCGCATGTCGTCGTCTCAACGCGCCCGACAGGGTCTGGGGCGCACCTTCCAGGCTGCGACTTTGTTCCCCGAGTTGACCGTGAACGAAGCGGTCCTCGTGGCGCTCGAAGCTCGCGGTCGCACCGGCGTGCTGTCGACAGCCCTGCATCTACCGCACGCAGCGCGCTCGGAACGGGCAAAGCGGTCTGACGCCGCTGAGCTCATTGATTTTCTCGGTCTGGGTCGCTACGCCGACATGCATATATCGAACCTGTCGACTGGCACCCGGCGCATCGTCGAGCTCGCCGGGCTCTTGGCGCTCGATGCGCGGGTGTTGTGCCTTGACGAACCAACAGCGGGTGTAGCGCAACGTGAATCCGAAGTGTTTGGTCCTCTGCTGACCAGTATCCGCGACGAGCTTGATGCGAGCATCTTGATCATCGAACATGACATGCCGATGATCATGTCGATTTCCGATCGTGTCTATTGCCTTGAGATGGGATCGGTCATTGCCGAAGGCCTACCAGAGCAGGTGCGAAACGATCCAATGGTGATCGCCAGCTACCTCGGTACCGACCAGCGGGCCATAGAGCGAAGCGACGCATAGGTAGAGAGCGAAGCGAGTTCGCCGGTGCCTTGTGTCGCGCTGCCGTTGTAGGGTCCGCTGGTGAGCGATGATCTGTTTGCGGCTGCGGCTTCACAGCGTCTGGAACGACGCCAACCATTAGCAGCGCGCATGCGCCCGATCCGTCTCGACGACATTGTCGGCCAAAAACATCTACTCGGGCCTGGTGCGCCGCTCCGTCAGCTGATCGAAGCCGACCGATTGTCATCGGTGATCCTGTGGGGGCCACCAGGCACCGGCAAAACAACGCTGTCTAAGGTCGTTGCGCGCAGCACTGCCAAGGCGTTTGTCCAACTGAGCGCGGTGACAGCGACTGTTAAAGATGTTCGAGAGGAACTTGCCAAAGCGCGTCAGCGCTTGGGAGAGCGCGATCAAGAAACGATTCTGTTCCTCGACGAAGTACATCGATTCAATAAGGCTCAACAAGATTCGCTGCTTCCTGCCGTCGAGAGCGGTCTGATCGTGCTCATTGGAGCGACGACCGAGAATCCGTACTTCGAGGTCAATGCGCCATTGCTGTCGCGTTCGACGTTATTCAGGCTTGAACCGCTCGATGACGATGCTGTTGAGCAGCTGGTTCGTCGTGGACTGGTGATCGAAGAAGCCGAAGCAACAGACGAAGCCATCGAACATCTTGTCTCGCGGGTGGGTGGCGACGGCCGCCAGGTACTGACTGCACTCGAGGTTGCGGTGGCGCTCGCCTCAGGCGATGAATCGCCGACGATCGAGCTTTCTCACGTCGAGGCAGCACTGAACGTCAAGGCGTTCCGATACGGGCGCGATGAGCACTACGACACGGTGTCGGCGTTTATCAAGAGCATTCGGGGCAGCGATCCTGACGCTGCGGTCTACTGGCTCGCCCGCATGCTCGAAGCCGGTGAAGACGCTCGATTCATCGCGCGTCGGCTCGTCGTGCACGCCAGTGAAGACATCGGTATGGCCGACAGCCAGGCTCTTCTCGTAGCGGCAGCAGCAGCTCAGGCAGTCGAGTTTGTGGGGTTGCCCGAAGCACGCATCAATCTCGCCCACGCCACCGTGTATCTGGCAACCGCTCCGAAATCGAACCGCGCTTACCAGTCGATCAATCGAGCCCAGCAAGCGGCGCAGACCGTTGGCGGCGAGGTCGGCAAACATCTGCGAGATGCGCATTACCAAGGGGCGGCGTCGCTCGGCCATGGTGAGGGTTACCGATATCCGCACGATGACCCGCGAGGTTGGGTGCCACAGCAGTACACGCCTGATGAGGTCGCCGGTCAGGTATTTTACGAACCGTCCGACCACGGCGACGAAGCAGAAATTGCACGCCGCATGGCAACCATCCGTGGCTGGCGCCGGTCGCAAACGTGACAATGAAGCGAGGACCGATAGACAGCGTGTCGTCCGAGCGGCTCACCTGCATCAATGTTTCACCAGCGGTCTTCTGACACGATGGCACTGTGCTTAAACGTGTGTTCTGGTTCGGTGCTGGTGCGGTGAGCGGTGCCACTAGTTCGTGGTGGCTCCGGCGCCAGATTCGCCAACGAGCCCAACGTTTCAGTCCGACCCGTGTGCGACGCGACGTCGCCGCGACGGCTTCCCAACTCAAAACTCGAGCGGCCACGTCGTTGTCACGTCGAACAACCACCGATCTCCCGGCGGTTGATTCCCCATCGGTTGCAGTTCACGATTCAGTCGGGGTCAGTGCCGAGCCCTGGTGAACCTGCGCTCGCCGATTTCAGTAGTGCCGCGGCGACGATGATCAATGCGAACACGATGAGCCATGGCACGACCGCGTCAAAGTTGATGCCGGCGACCGTTGAAATGCCGCATGCGACGAGAAAGACTCCGGTGAGCATCGCCAGGATTCGAGAGATCATCGGCTTCGCAGCTCTGCGACACCGATACCAACATCGATGCTCAGGCGAAGGTCACCGGTTTCGCCGGGCAGGTCAAGGCTCGGAATGTCGAGTCTGATGCCTTCGTTGTCGCCGATGCCGAGTCGCGACATACCAGGTCCGTCAACAAGTATCTGCCCGGCATCGGCCGATAGGTCCACTGTGCCGCCCAGCTCTGCGGGAAGCAGCACGGTCGCTTGCCCGAATCCAACCTCGATGTCGAGGTCGCGGTCAAGCCGAGCGAGTTCACCGATATCGAGCAGACGCAGATCAACAATCAGCTCTCCAGCGCCCAACCGAATCGACTCGGGAAGTGCGTCACCCGTTGTCGGGCGGTACACGCGCTCGCCAACGCCGTCGGCGAATACGCTTCCGGCGACCGATGCTGGAATCAGCAGCAGCAGCCCGAACATGCCGAGCGGGATCAACCATCGTGCTCCGCCGTTTCGAAGTGCTCCAAGGATCACGCCGCCGCCAACAAGGACCACGCCGATACCGAGAATACGCGAAGGGCTTACATCCCACCAGTCACCTGCGCCAGCAGCAAGTGCCAAAGCGCCGAGCATGGCGAGTAACGCAAGTACAACGCGGGTGATTTTCTGAGGGGGGCGAGGTGTGCGATCGTTGGCGCCCTCATGAACGGTGTCTTGAACCGGCCACGGCGCTGCCGAGAATGGCGTGGGTGCGTAGGTTTGTTGCGACCTTTCGGCCGGTGCAGGCAGCGATCCGGCCGTCGACCCGAACTGGTCGGGGCGCGCTCGTGCGTCGGCGCCGATGTACGGCGTTTCGGGTGCCGAACGGCTGCTCGTAATCGTTGCCTCGGGTTGGTCCGGGCGGGCTTGTTGCGACAACAGCCAGAACCCTCCGAGTAGCAGCACGAGGGCGAGAAAGGCGACGCTCTCGAACATGAAGGCTCCGAGCACTCCGGCGACCACGATGAGGGTAAGCGTTGCGGGGTCTGCGTTACGGAAGTCAATT
>CALKPY010000123.1 GCA_937991435.1 uncultured Acidimicrobiales bacterium | reverse complement strand
AACGTCGACACCAGTGCCCCCGAAGACCCACCGGTGACCCAACTCGGCCGTCGCTCGAAGTTGTTCGGATGATCCGAGCTATGCAACGTGTGCTATGGTCCACCCAGATCGAAAAAGCAAACGGCCCCGCCACCGTGGAAGCGGTGCGGGGCCATGACCGGAAGGTAGTTCCGATATGCCCACCATAGACCAAACCGAACTCGCAGGCATCCTCGCCGTTCATCAGAAGTGGCGCAACGGTGAACCTGGAGGGGAGCGCGCCAACCTGTACGGCGCCAACCTGCACGGCGCCAACCTGTACGGCGCCAACCTGCACGGCGCCGACCTGCGCGACGCCGACCTGTACGGCGCCAACCTGCGCGACGCCGACCTGCGCGGCGCCAACCTGTACGGCGCCGACCTGTACGACGCCAACCTGCGCGGCGCCAACCTGTGCGGCGCCAACCTGTACGGCGCCAAATTCGCAGGTTGTAACCTCGACAGTGTCAGCGGCATCGTCTGGGCGGCAGTCGGGCCGACGCCGGAAGGCCGAACAGTAATTGCCGTCTGGCACGGACCAGACGAAGGCGTCATCGTGCATTGCGGATGCGGGCGCAACACGCCCGCTGACGCGCTCGCCGCTTGTGACAACACATCGGACCCGAAACGGTGCCGCAAGCTCGTGAAGCGGGTCGTCGAGGACGTCACCACGTGGCTCGACAGCATCGAGGTGCAGTCATGAGCAACGTCATGGGCGCAAACGTCATGGGCGCAAACGCCGTCGGCCTCGACCTGTCGCTCACCGGCACCGGTGTCGCCCGAGCGGACGGCACCGTCGCCGTGATCAAAACCAACCCGCACGCGTATCCGCACCCGATGGAACGCATCAACGCCATCATGTCGCAGGCGTTCGACCACATCCTCGGCACCGACGAACTGCCCGACCTGGTCGTCATCGAAGGCTACTCCTACGGCTCACAAAGCTCGCAGGCGCACAGCATCGGCCAGCTCGGCGGCGTCATCAAACACGAACTGTGGAAAGACCGCGTACCGGTCGCCATCGTGCCCCCGTCGAACCTGAAGAAATACGCGACCGGCCGAGGGAACGCCGACAAGGTCGCGATGATTATTGCGGCGCGTGAACGACTGTCCTACGACGGCCAAGAAAACAACGAGGCAGACGCCCTGTGGTTGCGCCAGATCGGCCTGCATCGTCTTGGTGACGTGCGGGCGGTCCCATTGCCGCAGACCCATCTGGCGGCCCTGCAGAAGGTCGAATGGCCGGCCGATCTGGTCGACCTCCACCCGGCGCCACCGGTGCCAAACGAAATATCCGAAACGAAGGAGACAGCAGCGTGAGCAAAGATGAAGAGTTCGAAGGCACCTACGTGCCGAAGCGAAACGACTGTGTGCAAGTGAAGCAGGAGGGCGAACGCGGTTGGCGACCCGATGGCGACCAAGCACCGCGTCGGGTCCATTCGGTGAAGCGTGGCGTCATGGTCACGATTGACGATGATTTCCCAGAGCCATCGGCGTGGCTGTTGAGCAACACGAAGGTGCGCAAGGATGAGCGCACGCTACAGAACTACGACGCGTACTGTGATGCAGCGTACTGTACTCCCGTCTTCGGAAGGCACGAGTATGAGCGATAAGAAGCTGTATCACGGCACCAAGTGGGAACCCGAACCACACTGCACCGATTGGGGCATGGCCGACTGGTCGGTCGACATCCTCAACAACTACCGCACGACCCTCAAAGCGCGCATGCGATGGATGGTCGACAACGAGATGCCGACCTTCGCCGGCGTGCTGGCGCAGGAACTCGAGCGGGTCGAGCTCGAGTTGTTGAAAGTGGTCGGCGATCCACTGCCCGAACCGCACGCTGAGGTGGCGGTATGAAAGTCTACATTGCAGGCCCAATGCGAGGCATCCCAGAGTTCAACTTTCCAGCGTTCTTCGCCGCCGAAGCCAAACTGCAAGCGCAGGGGCACGAGTGCTTCAACCCGGCCCGACGGGATAACGAGGTCCACGGCACCGACATATCCAAGGGCAACGAGACGGGCGACGAAGACATCGCGGCCGCTGAGCACGGTTTCGACCTACGTGAAGCGCTAGGTGCCGATCTGGCGTGGATCTGCGCCGAAGCCGACGCCATCTTCATGCTTCCAGGTTGGAAGAACTCGAAGGGCGCCACGGCTGAACAGGCAACCGCCGTCGCGTTGGGTCTTGAGATCATGGGGGAAGACGAATGACAATCATCGGCCTCGCAGGATACGCGCGCAGCGGCAAGGATTCGGTAGGTCAAGTGCTGGTGAAGCGTCGCGGCTTCGAGCGGCGTGCATTCGCTGACAAGATCCGAGAAGCGCTGATAGCGCTCGATCCGATGGTGTCTTCGGAAGAAAAACTACCCAGTGACCGGCTGTCCCGACTTCTGGGTGAAGGCCTATATGGAAGTGTCGAAGAATTGAAACGGTCGGGCATCTACGGGCGAGACTTCCGTCGCCTGATGCAGCGCATGGGCACCGAGGTGGGCCGCGAGCTATTCGGTGAGACGTTCTGGATTGATCAGTGCTTGCCAGTGGTCGACTTGGGATCGCATGGCTCAAAATATCTGAAGGTTAAGGGTACCAAATACAGCGATGACATCGTCGTCACTGACGTCCGGTTCCCGAATGAAGCGCAACGCATCCGCGACCTCGGCGGCCAAATCTGGTGGATCGACCGGCCAGGCGTCGAACCGGTGAACGGTCACCCGTCGGACAACAGCCTAGACGTGCACGACGCCGACCGTGTGCTGTCCAACCATCGCACGCTCGACGACCTCACCGAAGCCGTCGAAGCGGTCCTGGCCTGAAGTCCGCTATGCAGCGAATGATATACTTCAACCATGCCGACACTCGACGACATGTGCGCTGAAGGGGTGCCCAAGGTGCTGCACATGGATGCGATCAAATACGCCAAAGGCACCGATCTGCAATGCACTGGCCTCATCGTCGGCGACTACCGGGTGCACTGCAAGCACGCCCATTTCAGCGGGTCGGTGTCACTTGGCCCGATGCCAGACGAACAGCCCCTATGGGTGACACCGGAGCGTGCGGGCCCGCAGGTGATCGTGCGCACGACCGCCGCGGTGCGTCTCGAAGAGCCGGGCAAGATCCACCTGCACCCAGGTGCGGCCGGGTTTGAGACGCCGCAGGAATCGAAGCGGGCTGCTGAGCGGCCGGCTACTGCTCGACGGCGTGGCACACCCAACGGCGGCATGACCGGAATGACACGCCCGTGATGATGCACCGAGTCGAAGCCAGCGTCGATTTCATGGCATTGCAGGGGCAGATCGACGAAGAGTTCCGTCAGTTCGACCTGCATCGGGCGCGACTTACCGAGTACGTCGCCGAACAGGCGTGGGCACTCCAACACCCCGACTACCGCGACCGCCTGACGCTCGTCTATGAAGGCGACGGCACCATGTCAACGGGGTTCATCGAAGGCCACCAAGACTGGCAACTGACCTTAGCGAATCAGCGTCGGATCTTTGTCGAGTTTGAGCTGCCAGCCGTGGCGTCGATGTGGCACGATCCGGCACTCGATGCCCTTTGGTGGGTCGATGGCCGATGAACCGAAGACGCTTCCCCACGAGCCCGCCGCCATTCGAGAAGGACCAACGACCCGCATCCTGGGCCGTGACTATCCGGTCGAGGTTCACGACGGCTACCCGACGATCGTCACCTCTGAGCAGGTTCGGCGCTGCAAATGCGGGCTACCTTTCGTCGGTTTCCGACATCCGACGGGTACCGGTTTTGTGCAGGTTCTGGCGTCGTTCGACCTCGCCCACCATTTCAACCACGTCAACACGCCAGCCGGTAAGCAGGTCGTCAGTGTCTGTCCAAGAGCCATACGGCTTATACCCTGGAGGTAATCCGCGATGAGGGGCGTTCCTTACGAACAGGATGAGAAAGACGAAGCGCTCGCCATCTACGCCGAGCATGGGCCAGCCGAAGCGGCACACCGCACTGGAATCCCTTACAACACCATTCGCCAGTGGTCGCGCGTTGCTGGACTTACCGCGCCGAACTACAAAAATGCAGCTACACCGGAGCATCGCAAGCGTCTCTCGATCCTTCAGGCGGAGACGGCCGAGCGGCTATATGTCGAAGCCAATCAGCTCCTTGACAAGATGTACGAGCCGACCGTCGAAAAGAAGGCGATCAGCTATGCCGCACTGGGGACCTACGAGGTGGCCGAAATTGAGCGCGACTCCCCCACGTTCTCCGAACAGAAGAACATTATGACCTCAGCCGCTATTGCCATCGACAAGGCTCAACTGTTGGCCGGCGAAGCAACCGACCGTTCGGAACGGATCGACCCGGTGAAGGCCCGCGAGCGTGTCGAGAAAGCATTCGATGAGCTTGCCGCCCGACGAACCGCCTGAAGACGACGACGGCCACAACTGGACCGAAGGCAAATCTGACGACGAGATAGCCGACATGTACGAGTGGCTTGAGGCCGCTGGCATGGTCGGCGCCCACTATGTCAACGAGCCGCTTGAGTGGCTGACCGATCGGGTCGGCGAAGCGGTGTGGACCAAGCAGGCCCAGATCCTCGAGTCGGTACGCGACCACAAGCGCACCGCCGTGCCGTCCGCCCATGCGGTCGGCAAGTCGTTCACGGCAGCACGTGCGGCCGCCTGGTGGCTCGATTCGCACCCGCCCGGCAGCGCCATGGTCGTCACATCGGCGCCAACGTTTCAGCAGGTCAGAGCCATTCTGTGGCGCGAGATACGCCGGTGTCACGCCAAAGGCAACCTCGTCGGCTACGTCAACCAGACCGAATGGCACATCAACGGCGAGCTCGTCGGCTTCGGCCGTAAACCACCCGACGGCGACGAAGACAGCTTTCAGGGCATCCACGCCCAATACGTGCTTGTCATTCTCGACGAGGCGTCGGGCGTGCCAGAGTCGGTGTGGGCTGGCGCCGAGAAAGTAACGACCACATCTGACTGTCGCATTCTGGCGATCGGCAACCCCGACTATGAGGGTTCACGGTTCGATCAGGTGTGCCGTTCTGAGGCGTGGCACACGATCACCATTTCGGCGTTTGATTCGCCGAACTTCACCGACGAACCGCTACCACCCGGCGCGCCGTTGGTCGACGCCGATTGGGTCGACGGCATCAAGGTCCAGTACGGCATCGATTCACCCCGCTACATGGCGCAGGTGCTCGGCCAGTTCCCGTCTGACCGGCTCGATGGTGTCGTGCCGTGGTCAAAGATCAGCGAGGCCCGTTTGCGTGATCTGGGCGACCAGTCGGGCGAGATCGTGATGGGCCTCGACGTTGCCGGGCCGGGTGAGGATGAGACGGTCGCGTGGATACGCCAGGGCGACAAGGCGCTCGCCAAGCATGTGTTTCGTTCACCGACACCGGAGGGCGTACTGGCCGAGGTCAAGCAGGCGATCCTGAAGGCCGGCGTGACGCGGCTCAACTATGACTCGATTGGTGTTGGCCATTTCGTGTCGGTCGGGTTGGATGATTTGCGGGGCGTGTCGATGACTGCGGTGAATGTGGCCGAGGCGGCGAGCGATAAGGCGCGCTGGGCGAATAAGCGGGCCGAGGTGCATTGGTTTGTTCGGGAGAACATCGGGTCGTGGGATCTGACGGGCATTGATGACGTGACGGCCGAGCAGTTGGCGGCTGCGCAGTGGTTTGAGGACACGAAGGGGCGTGTGCAGATCGAGAAGAAGGACGATATTCGGAAGCGGATTGGCGGGTCGCCTGATTCGGCTGATGCGTTGCAGTTGGCGTTTTGGGTTGAGCCGCATGCGGGTTCGGCGATGTCGGGCTTCTGGAGCATGTCTTAGACCTGAATCGACCCATGCAGCGTGTGGCATGATTGCAGGCATGACGAGCGAAGAACTAATCGCAGGCATCGAGGACGACTACTGCCCTCACAGCCCAGTAAATGATGAAGCGGCAGCGTTCGGGCTGGCACTACTTGAAGTGGTGCGTGAACGCGACATGATGCGCGACATGATCCGGCTGGCGAAGCAACGCGCTGACGCCACCAACCCGGCACACGCCTGGCACTACCTCGTCGAAGCCCTCGATCTCGACACCGACAGCCCGTTGGTGGATCTCTCAGCTACTACAGAACAGGAAACAGAGAAATGATTAATGAAACTCCAATCACGGTGGCGGTAGGAGTCGACGGCACGCCGTTCGATTTCAACAGCGTGGCCATGCAGTTGGCGGGCGCGTTGTCGCACGCGATGCTTCCACGCGATGCCGAGGTGCCTTCCGAACAGATCAACGAAATAGTTGACCGGTTTGTGTACCTGCATGAGGATGAAGACGTTCGACGTGACGGGCCAGTCCATGCGACTCGGTCGATTCATAAATGATCGGCGCACTTATCCTCGTTGCCCTGCTGGCAACTATCGCATGGTGGGCTGTCGTCAGTTGGCGGGACATCTCAAGAGAACTCGACCTGCTCAGAGATGCTCTCAAGCGTCGGGACGCTCTTACAGAGGAAGACGACGAATGAGCGACGAGAAGTTCGAACTCGACGAATACGGCCGGAGGATTCGAGACGATAAGACCGTGCCCGCATATCACGACGCTAAAAGGCTCGATGTTTGGCGCGGCGCACTACTGGACCCCGGCACCGTTCTCACTGGCTGGAATCATCGACCCGGCCAGCCTTGCACTGGCTGGATTCGGTCGGTCGATTGGTGGTTCGTTTGCGGCTGCTGTTACCCCGACGCCATCGACATGGGAACAGGTGATTCACGAAATCAACGCTCTCCGGTTTCGGTTGTGTCTAACACAGGCGACAACAAATGAGCGGCGTTGAAGTCAGAACGTTGCGGGAGCTACGACGGGCGAAGTCACTGACGCTACGTCAACTAGCCGAGACGCTCAATATCGGCGTCCCGCACCTCTCAAAGATCGAACGCGGCCTAGAGCGGCCATCGTGGGAACTACTCAAGTTCATGGCCGAGGAACTCGACTTCGATCCGGTACCCCGAGGCGCTGTCGTCTATCGACACCATGAAGCGATGTCGATCCAGATGGAAGACATGCGGCAGCGACTCGTCAACGTGGCGGCTGCCTGCAACCAACTTGAGGGTTGCCCCGATTTGTCACGTGAGCGACAGATCGAACTCGTGCAAGCGATCCGACGTTTCACCGGCATCGACCCGAGCTTCTTTCGCACGGCTTACACAGGAGACAACGAATAATGTGGCCTCTATGCATTTCGTGTGATCGGCTCACTCACCGGATCAACGACCAGTTCTGCCTACGCCACAAAGTCAAAGATGACGCCATGAACGATATGAGACGTGAACTGTTGCAAGACCAGATCGCCGACAAGCTCGGCCTGGCTTCGGATGCACCTCTTGTAGAACTAAGAGACGAACAATGAGCAGCGTTGAGCCAGAAGAACCAGAAGGTTTGAGCATCCTATTTCCGCTAACCAACATGAAGTCGGCTGGTGGTCTGTTCGACGACGAGTCCTTTTGTGCGGGATTCGAGATGGGACAGTTGCTGCAAGAAATGAAGACGGCCGATTCGATCGAGCAGAACATCCGATACGACAACCGCCAACAAGCCGACCTGATTGCCATGCATTCAGGATTCACAGTCGAGTTTGAGGGCGAAGGCTACGAATGGTTGTGGATGAAAGCTGAACGGATCTCGGCGGCGGGTGCGTCTAACGATGGCAAGGTAGACCCATGAGCGACGACTGTTTCGTGAGCGTTGACCCTGCCACAGTGAAGGGCTACAAGGTCGAGATGACCCCCTGCTTTGGGGAATGCGACTGGTGTGGGCATCTCAACGATCAAGACATAACCCGATGCGACTGCGTGGCCGACGACGATGAGTGACGAAGGTTTCCTACCCGAATGGGCTGAGATAAAGGCGTCAACGATCGAAGGCGTCCGGTACGGCATCTTCACGAACCGATTCATTGAGGGTGGCGACAGTCTCGGATGGGTGCGTGAGGTCGACGGCTACGATCAGGGCCCCATGTCTCGCTCGGTTGTCGGCTGGATCGGTAACTGCGACGACGACACGCCGAACACGTTCACGCTCTCAGACGGTGGTTGTCGGCACTATCTGATCGCTGCACGCGACATCGAAGTTGGTGAAGAGATCATGTGGAAATACGAACTGCCACAGTACGGCAGCGTTGGTTCGCGTCCGTGGGATGTGGCGTCGTGAGGTGGCTTGAACGGTTAGCGGGTGCCCGCAACGAACGCGAAATCCGCCGCGACCTGAAACGAAAGGTCGAAGCGTCGAAACGGGCCGACGAATATCAGGAACGGGTCGGTGGGGGCCAGTCACTATTCGGAGAACGACCATGAGCCGAGACAAGTGGCACGCAGGCCGACACTTATGGGCCGACGAATACGGGACCGTTGACGCCTCCGAACTGGTGGACGAAATGTTCAAGATCAGGGCACGGCAGAAGACGGCACGCATGCACGACCCCGAATGCGTCCTTCAGCAAGTCCTAGACGCTAAACGAGACACAGAAAACAGCGGTTTGGCATTCATCGGCACCGAGATCGGCGGGAAAAGCTACGGGC
>CALKPY010000122.1 GCA_937991435.1 uncultured Acidimicrobiales bacterium | reverse complement strand
TTCAATGCTGCTTCTCGCGGCGTGTAGCTCGAGCGGTTACCCCACGAGCTACGACGATCAACCGAATGCCGAAGGCGTGTCAAACGTCGAGCAAAACTGGACCGAGGCATGCACCGTTAAGGTGACTGAACTCGCCGCGGGCGAAGCGAATACCGTGTGTGGGTGCAGCTATAGCGCCATCAAGAGCGAGATTCCGTTTGAGGATTTCGTTGAGATGGATGATCGACTGCGCGGCGACGTTACGTCGCTTTTGGTCTCTGCGAACGATGCGACCTCGACCGAAGCTCGGGTCTCGCAACTCATCGCTGATTGCATCGCGAACAGCTGAACTCCGCGAAGAGCTGAACTCCGCGAAGATCTGAATCAGTACCGCTCGCAACAGCTCCCTTGAGGCGCTGGCTACTTCTTGCGTTCTGGCAGCCCAACTCGAGCTGCTGAGTTGGCCCACTCAGGCCACCGCTCCCGGCTCTTTTGAGCTAGCCGTTGCATGAGATCAATAGCGGCGGGGTCGTCGTCACCAGGACGTGTTTCGATTGCTCCGTCTTTGATCATGGCATCGATCACGGCGCGTCCGAGATCAGTACGCACAACGGTCAAGGTCCAGTCAGTCTCGTTGCCGATGCCGCCGGTGCTGATGTCGGCATGCTCGGCCGCGAAATCAGGACAGTGGATGCATCCTTCGCGTGTCCACGCATGGCATTCCTTGAGATTGATCTCGTGATAGGTGCCGTCTTTCATCCAAACCTGAAAGACGCCCTTGATGTTCATTTTGGCGATGTTGTTTTTGTCGAGCCCGTACTTAACCGCGAACAGTTCGTCGAACATCGAGTCATCGAAGCTTTTTGAACACAGCAGCCCAATGTTGAGCTTGATCGGCTTGGAAACCTTGCCCACCTTGCGGTGCCACATGACCGGGCCAATGCTGGTCTGGCAACTCATGCCGACGAGCGCCAGTCGATCGAGTCCGCGATCTTTGGCTTCGTCGAAGGCCATCGTGTTCGCTGAATAGGTGTAGCGAGATCCTGCTCCGGCGATGACTTCTTCACGGTTGCTGGCCACACCGGGAATGGCCTTCCAGCCGCCGCCTTTGGTGCCGCCCTCAAGGTGCGACACGAGAGCCCCGTCGATGATGTCGTTCTCGAGACACCAAATGAGGATTGCCGAGACCAGACCGCCGTCTTGCCCGATGTCGTACACGAAATCGTCGCTTGCCCGGACCAACAAGATGTCCTTGTAGATGCCAGCCATCTCTTCAGGTTCGCGGACGCGACCGAACAGGTGCTCGTCGGCTTCGGTTTCCCAATCACGGAAGCGCGGGCAGGCCCGAGTGCAACTCGTGCACCCCTTTTCGCCGTGTCCGCAATTCGTGGCGCCGAGATCTTCTTCGAGGTGAAAGGGCTTGTAGTGGCCCGGCTCGTGCTTGTAGCCAATGACGTCGTGCGGGCAGGCAATTACGCAACCAGCGCAGCCGGTGCACAACCCACTGTCGATCACCTCGTCGTACAGCTCTTTCCACTGGTGCGTCCAACGCACTTTGGCAGGCTTGGTGACGTCAGTAGTCGACATGCTCGCAGCCTAGGGCAGCCACGGTGAGACCTACGAAGCGGCTCATCATTTCGCTTGCTGGCGTAGGCCCCGCCGAATGCAACGTATTGCAGGGCAGTTGGGTGGACCGTCGAAATTGCGCCCTCGGCAGGATTCGAACCTGCGCACATGGCTCCGGAGGCCAATGCTCTATCCCCTGAGCTACGAGGGCGGGATGAGGTGGCGACTCTAGCGCTCCAATCGGCGCGCAGGCGTCGAGAACGACCGGGTGCGCAGATGCATGGTTATCGCTTGTGTCAGCCGAAGCCGTTTTCGACAAGCTTGAGAATTGCTGGTCCCAGCAGCACAAGCATGAGCGCGGGCAGAACGCAAGTGACGAGTGGCAACAACATGAGCACGGGCAACTTCATCGCTCGTTCTTCTGCTCGTTGTTTGCGTCGTTCGCGTAGCTCGTCAGCCTGAATCTGCAAAATTTCAGAAATAGGGACGCCGCTTCGTTCCGCTTGAGCGATGGATCGCACGAACGAGGTCACGTCGGGCACGTCGACGCGTTCTTGGAGTCGCCGGAACGCATTTTGCCGTGTCTGCCCAACCCGCACATCGTGCAGAAATCGAGTGAACTCATCAGCCAGCGGCCCGTCCATGGACTCCACGGTTCGGCGGATGGCCTGTTCAAAACTCAGGCCGGCAAGCGTGCTGATCGCAATCTGGTCAGCGATGTCTGGCAGGTCAAGCGAAATACGCTCCTGGCGGATTCGAGCGCGGTTGATCAAGAAGACATCAAAACCGCGCCAACCGATGCCAATCGCGAGCACGCCCATCAGCAGGCCAAGCCCCCCGCCGATTCTGCCGAAGAACAAAAAGCCAAACACGACTCCGGCCACAAGACACAGCGTGCGAGCCCGGGCGATTCGTCTCGCTGGCCATTGGGATGCAAGCCCCGCGGTCGACGCGGTCTGTATAAGCAGGTCGAGACGGCCGGACGGAGTCGCGGCGTCGAACACGACCGCGAGTTTGCGGACCCACGGTTGCACGACCCGTTCGGAGCGCGACCGGGCAAGCAGCACCTCGTGAAGGTTCAAGTGTTCTCCGACGTCGACCCCGCGAAGCGACGAGGACGAACCGCTCGCCGCATCACTGCGAACCAGTTGGTATACGAGTAGCGAAACCGCCAAACCAATGCACGCGCAGCTGGCAAATAGCACCATGATCAGTACCGGAACCGAGCGAGACGAGTCAGCCACACGCCGCCGATGACGAGCATCAACGTAGCGCCGATGAGAAGCAGCCGGCCGAGGCTGGTTCCAAACAATGGTTCGAGGTAGCCAGGGTTCACGAATTGCACGCAGATCATCAATGCCGGTGGAAGAGCGGTCAACACGACACCTGATATCCGCCCGTCTGCAGTGAGAGAACGCACAGTGCCCGCAACGTGGTTGCGAGCTCGAATTGTGGCATCGAGCCGCCGCAGGATCGACGGTAGGTCGCCGCCGGTGCTGTGGTTGATCTCGATGGCGCGAACGACCCAATCGAAGTCGACGCTGTCCATGCGTTGGGCGAGCTCACGAAAAGACTGGACAAGATCGCGCCCAATGCGATTCTCGATAACCACCCTTCGAAGCTCTTCGCCCGCGGGAGCTTCAAGGTCAGGGGCGATAGTTGCCACCGCCTGCTGAATGCTCTGACCCGACCGCAACGCGGATGAAAGGTTCAAGATCACGTCAGGAAGCTGGTCGGCGAAGGCTTCCTGGCGCTTACGAATATTGTGCGACAACATGAAGCGGGCGACGATGACCACGGCGACGGAAACGAGCACCGCCGCGATCAGCCCACGGATCAGAAAGCTCAAACCGCCAGCGACCGCCATGAGCGAGGCGACGGCAATCACCCACTCTCCGCTACGAAGCTGGCTGCCGCTTCGCTCAAGTTGCTCCTGCAAGCTACGCCCATTGCGTCGCCCGATGATGCGCGTTGCTGAATCGACAATGGTTCGGCGAGCGTTCGATATCGATGAGCCAATCGAGGTTCCGGCGCCACGAGGATTCGATTTGAGTTCTGTCGAACCAGTCAGCTCAACCGCAGCGACGTAGGCGAGGGTTCCGATCGCGAGGCCGAGGGCGACGACCGAAACGACAGTAAGCGGATCTGTCATTGTGACGACGGTCCGGCGGTAAACGTGTCGCCAAAGGTTGAGGGGCGAAGCTCGATCCCATTCTCCGCGAGCCTTGCGGTACTCGCAGGTCGCAGTCCAGTAGGGCGTAGTTCCGCGATCAGATTGCCCTGTTCGTCGAGGCCCTCGGTGTGCATGATGAAAAGGTCCGACAACGTGACTTCGTCACCTTCCATGCCGAGCACCTCAGTTATCTGTGTCACCCGACGTGACCCGTCTCGCATGCGACTGACTTGCACGATTACGTCAACAGCAGACGAAATTTGTTCACGAATGGCCCTCATCGGCAGTTCCATGCCCGACATAAGCACCATCGTCTCGAGGCGGGCGATTGCATCTCGCGGGGTGTTGGCGTGCAGGGTCGACAACGATCCTTCGTGCCCAGTGTTCATAGCCTGAAGCATGTCGAGCGCTTCGCCACCACGGCACTCGCCGACGACAATGCGGTCTGGCCTCATTCGCAGTGAGTTACGTACCAGGTCACGAATCGTTACTTCGCCTCGGCCCTCGATGTTCGGGGGGCGAGCTTCGAGGCGTACGACGTGTCGTTGATTGAGGCGCAGCTCGACCGAGTCTTCGATTGTCACGATCCGTTCGCCCTCGGGAATGAAGTTTGAGCAGACGTTCAAGAGCGTGGTCTTGCCTGTTCCGGTGCCTCCGGAAATGATCACATTGAGGCGCCCGGCGACGAATGCACGCAGCAGCGCAACCGAGTCCCAGGTCAATGTTTTGTAGGCCACGAGGTCCTGTTCGGTCAAGGCGCTGCTTGAGAACTTTCGAATTGTCAGAGACGGCCCGTCGACAGCGAGAGGAGGGACGACCGCATTAACGCGCGAGCCGTCGGGTAGGCGAGCGTCAACCATGGGCGACGATTCATCGATTCGGCGGCCGATTCGGCTCACGATTCGATCAATCACGCGGCGAATCTGCGCTTCTGACTCAAAGCTGGCCGACGTTTCAAAGATGCGGCCGCCCCGCTCAACGAACACCGAGTTGACTCCGTTGACCATGATTTCGCTGATCATCGGGTCGCGCAGTAGGGGCTCAATCGGGCCGTGCCCGAGTATGTCGTCGAGCAGTTCATCGCCGAGTTGGTCGAGCTGACCCTCGGTGAAGTCGGTGGTGTCTTGACTCATCAAGTAGTCGGCCAGACCCCCGATGACCAGCGATTGAAGTTCGTCGTCGGAAGCTGACCCTTCCGAGAGCTGAGCCCCGACCTGAGCCGACAGTGCGTCCTTTGCTCGCTGCTTCAGCGCGAGTAAGTCACCCGTCAGCGGAGGACGTTCGAATCGGACGGGCAACTGGCCCTTGGCATAGTTCGTGTCGATTGGGCGGTCGGTGATGGTTGCCGACGCCGTCAATAGTTCCTCGCCCAGTAGTTCCTCGCCAGAAGGGATCGGCAAGGGTTCTGGGGGTGGGTAGTCGTCGGAGGCTGGAAGCGGTGCTGATGTTTGTTCTGTTGCCTGCAGAACTACAGGTGAAGGTGCTTCGGGGTTCAGGTACCAGTCAACGAGGTCACTGATTTCAGACGAGAGCGGAGTTTCGTCGCCGGGGTCGGTCCCGGGAGGATCGGCCGACTGCCGTGCGCCCTTCGAGCGGCCGAATCGTTTCATCCTTGGGGGCCTGATGCAGATGGCAGGCCTGGTGCATTCCCGCCAGGCTGAGTCTGGGCGTCTCCTCGGAACAAGTCCTCGAGCGTTTCCGCGGACCGAGCTCGATTGAGCAGCATGGTGTCGAGCACGGTGAACTGCCGGGTGGCGCCACCCTCTCCATCGTCGAGAGCGACCGCAAGCGTGACCTCGCCGTATTGCATTGTGTAGGTCAAGTCAGTGAGCTCGATCGGCTCGACCGCAAGGGTGATCGAAAAATCACCGATACTTGCCGTGCCGACATTGTCGACGTCACGGCTGAACTCGCCAATGGTGTCACCGCTCGATTGCACGTTGACAACTTCGACCGCGTCGAGCACCACCATCGACAAGTTGAACGGATCGGCCCCGTCTTCGGATGGTTGAACCCGAAATGAGCCGACCACGGTGACTACGTCGCCTGGTCGAACATTACCGCCCAACGCCTGAGCCGCTGGAAGCTCGAGCACGATCTGGTGGTGCCCGTCTGGCACCTGCACCGGAGCGGCCCGGTCGATAAAGGAGTCTCGCTCAAAGTCGTCTCTGTCGACAAAGCGACTGGTTAACAGTTGTTCTCCTGGCGTTGCATCAGCAGCCATCATGACATCGCCCAGCGATCGCAGCTCGCCAATAGTTTCGATTGCATTTGGCGGCACGAACTCGGCGGGGATCGGCCGAGCTGCCAGGTACGCGGTCGGATCAGCGAGCACCACATCGAGCGGGGTTCCTGCCGCGATTGTCGAAAGTACAACGAGCACCTGGCGGGTTTCGGTAGCGACGACCGGCACCGCGACGGAGTCATCGGATTGAAGTGCTCGAAAGAGTCCAAGAGCTCCGAGCACACCAAGGAGTCCAGCGGCGACTGCGATGAGCATCGGCACACGATTGCGGTCATTCTTGGCTGCATCGACTTCTCGTGATGTGCGTCCAGCGTCGGCCTTTTTCTTCCTACGAAACACAGTTCGTCTCCAATGGGGTATGGCTGTCACGAGGTAGGCGCTGGGCAGCGAGCACCACGACATCGGCGACACGACGGCCGTGGGTCTGTTTTGTGGCGAACATAGTGGATCCTCTGTGGAGTCGGTGGCCTAGGTGGCCGGATCTGCTTGCTTAACGATCGGCAGTATTTGAGCCAAGTTGAGTAGGTAACGAGTCCTATGCCAAAAATCTTTGTCTGGGCTCAAGCGCCCAGACGTATACCGAATGGGAGAGATTGCGATCTTCGACACGAAATGGTCGACCAAATCTCAATTGAGACGTTGATCGGCCGATCAGATACGGGTGACTTGCCACACGCCACTGACCTGTGCGTTGCCCGGTGATCGTCGCCCCGATTCAGGTCAGAAGGTTCGGGCGCCAGCCGACCGTGGTTCAGTTCTGGTTGAGTTCGGTCTCATCGCCGCCGTGTTATTCATGATTCTGTTGGGTCTGATCGAGGGCGGAATGGTTGTTCGCGCCCGCAACGCAGTTGATAGCGCCGCTGATGAGGCAGCACGTCGAGGCGCGACTGCTGCGAACCACGAGCTTGCCGACTGGCTGATCCTCGAACAGATCCAGTCGCGGGGAGTTCTCGCGGCAGCCGATATCAATTTCGTTGTCGTGTTTCGAGCCGACTCAGGAAGCGCTGCGATCGATCCCAGTTGCCTGGCGGGCACCAGCGTTGCCGACGTTTGCAACGTGTACTCCCGCGAAGACTTCGATCTCGGAGCCGAGGCGTTCGGTTGCGAAAGCGCCAACCTCGATTCGAATTGGTGTCCTGCGGAACGAGAAGTCGACAATGGCCGATTCGAATATCTCGGCGTACACATCGATGCGCAACACAGCACGGTGACCGGCATGTTCGGCGACGTGGAACTCGTGGCATCGAGCCGCCGCCCCGTCGAAGGAAGCGGTGGGTCGTGAGCAGACTAAACCGCAAGTTGGACAATAGGTTCGCCACTCCTTCGAATCGTCTCAGGTTGTCGAGACGGGCTCGTTGCGAACGTGGCGGAGCGTTGATCGAACTTGCCATTGCGCTGCCGGTGTTTATGGCACTTCTCGCCATCATTTTCGATGCCGGGTTGGGGTTTGGCGCGGCCCGCGAGTCGACCTCGGCGGCTCAGTCGGGGGCGCGCATCGCGGCTCAGTCGGCAAATGATCGGCTGGCGGATTTCCGCGCCATCGACCTCATTCGAAGCGAGTACAGCGACTCAACCGACAGGCTTGTGGCCGTGACGGTCTATCGCGCCCTGCCCGGGGGTAGTGGCGATGTTCCTTCGGGCTGCGAGGCCGGCTCAGGCGGTACCTCTGGACTGTGCAATGTGTACAACACCGTCGCCTTGTCCCTCTCGCAAAGCGACTTCGAGACTCTCGGCTGTGTAGGCGACCCCGATGCGAACTGGTGCCCGCAAACGCGTGTGCCCGGCGAGTATGTCGGCGTCGCTGTGTGGGTTGATCACGATCCGACGATTGGGCTGGCGTCGAGTTCGGCTATTCGACTGGCGAGCAATGCCGTGTACCCGTTGTTCATCCAGGACGCTGTGCCGGTCATGACGGTTACCGCTGGAACACCGTTCCCCACGACCGTCAACCCAACCGAGTGAATTTCGCTCGAGCGGCCAAGCAAGTGAGGGCCGGAGCAAGGTGAAGGGATTGGACCGGCGACTATGACGTTCTTTGGCCGCCTCGTTGAACTCTCGCGCGACATCGTGTTTGTTGTCGATGCGGAAAATCGCGTGCAGTACGTCTCGCCGGGTTTCACACGCGGTCTTGGATGGTTGGGATCTGACGTGATCAGGCGCCCAGCGCTGAGTCTGTTGCCAGCGACCAGCGTTGACGTATTCCACGCTGTGTTCAGATCTGTGCTCGACGCGCCGGGTGCTGAGGCCGAACTCGAACTCCAAATGACGAGGAGCGATGGTTCGATCGGCTGGGTTCAAGGTCGCGTGGTGAACCTAGTGCACGACGAATCGGTCGGCGGCGTCGTGGTCATGGTCCAAGACATTGACCACACCCGCATGTTCGAAGAACAGCTCATCAACTATTCGTTCTACGACGCGCTAACAGGCCTACCTGGCCGAGCGCTGTTCATGGACCGCCTCGAACAGCAACTCAACCTCAGTCGCCTCGAGCTGATCGTCAAGGTTCTCGTGGTGCGAATCGACGACTTTTCTTCGTTGCAGGAACGGGAGGGTTGGAAGCGGTGCGAGCAGGTCACCGCAGAGATGGCTCGGCGGCTTGCTGAAATCCTGCCTGCTGATGCTGTACTCGGGCGCCAGAACTCTCACACGTTCATGATCGCCATGTCGAGTAACCACAGCAACCGGGGCGAAACAGTCGTAAGAATACGCCAGGAAATGTCGCGACCGTTTCCGATCGATGATCGCCAGCTTCGCCTGACCGCGAGCGTGGGTTTGGCAACGGCGACACAGGGCCAGGTCGCAGCGGCTGCGCTCGTAGATCGCGCCGATGCCGCAACCCGTGAAGCGAAACGAACGGGCCCTGGTCAAGCAGTTGCGTGGCACGATGACATGAATACCCGCGCCGGCCTTCGCGAGTCGACGCGTCGCGACCTCCAACTGGCGGTCGACCGTGATCAGCTGCGGTTGCACTTCCAGCCAATTGTCGATGCGCAGTCGCGAGTCGTAGTCGGTGTTGAGGCACTCGTTAGGTGGGATCATCCACAGCGCGGACTCATTCCTCCGTCAGAATTCATTGCCATCGCAGACGAGACCGGGTTGATTCAAGCCATTGGCCGTTGGGTTATAGAAACATCGCTGCGCCAAGTCGCCGACCTCAACAGTCGTCGTGCGCGTCCGTTGTTCGTCGCGGTGAACATCTCACGGCGCCAGCTCGCTGCAGCGTCGTTCGTCGGCGACGTGAGGGCCGCTCTGAGCCGCAGCGGTATGGCGCCACATCTGGTGCAGTTCGATATTGACGAAGCAACCCTGAGCAACAGCGGAAGTCTGATCGGCGCTCAGCTTCGCGAGATTCGCAAGCTTGCTATCGGCGTGGCTATCGATGATTTCGGCACCGGCTACACATCGCTTCTGGCGTTGAAAGACGCACCAGCGACTCACGTCAAACTCGATCGCAGTTTCATAAGCGAGTTGTCGATCGCGGGAAGCGGGCTCGTCGGTGGCATCATCGGCTTGGCAAATGAAATGGGATTCGCCACGATCGCGGAAGGAGTCGAGACCATGGACCAGTTCGATGAACTTCGACGACTCGGCTGTGGCTTCACCCAAGGCTGGCTGCACGCTCGCCCCATGCCGTTCGACGACCTCGTTGCGCTCTTGGCGACCGGATCGATGACTGGAGGCGCTGGTGGCGTCGCTGCGCAGTGAATACCGGTTGACCCGCCTGCTAGGTCTCGCTGCGGTGGCGCTCGTAGCCGGCGTCGCGATTGTCGGCGCCGCCTGGGTGCTCGGTGATTATCGCGAGCGCAGCGACCAGCGCGAAGCAATCAACGCGTCGAGCGACGATGCACTCTCCAACGATGCCGAACGATTCAGTGTCGACGTCAGCCGCACCATGGCTGCTGCCGAGACAGCCACGATCGAGATCCAGAAGGCTTTTGAGGCGCTCGGTGTCAGCCGATCTGTCGATGACCTGTCGAGTGTCGTAGCGGCAGCCAACTTGGCTTTAAGCGTTCCAGCCGTCGACCAGATCGTGTACCAAAATTCTGTTGCGGAGATCGTCACCGTCGACCGCTTCGGCACGATGATCGGGGCGACGTTGCCTCGCTATGACCCCAATGTGCCGCTCGTTCGACGGCCTGCCGAGGCTTTCACGATCGAGGGCGGCGGGTTTGGTGATGATGGAGCGGTGATCTCGTTCCTTCCACTCGATGGTGGTGATTCGTGGCTTGGGATCGTGTTCCGAGCGGACGAACTGGCCGCGACTGGCACCTATGTCGGAACGACCTCGTCGAGTGTCGCATCGAGCAGCTACGAACGGGGCGAATCCGACGCGAAGCTCCGGGTCGTACAGCCTCTTTTCGGGTCGGGGATGGTCGCCGAACGGACCGTCGCCATCGAGACCGGAAGCCCGGCTGGCTGGCTGCCCTTCGCTCTTCGGGTGCTGGCCGTTGTCGCTGCGTTGGCCGCAGCAATCATCATTGCGCTTAATCTCGGGCGGTTGCACCGGAGCTTCAGTGCCCGCATGGACAAGGACCGTTTCGCTGGCAGTGCAGGATCGGCAATCGGCTTTGAACAGAACATTATTGGTGTGGCCGAGCTCGACGCAGGAGGTCTGATTGTTTCGGTGAACCAGGCGTACTGCGAACAGGTAAAGCGCAGTCGAGAGCAACTGGTTGGGCACAGCGTGCTCTCGATCACCTCACCCGATGACCGTACCCGTCACCTGACGCACCTCGAAAGACTCATGAACGGCAGCGCTGAAACCACACAGGTTGAGCACCGGGTGCACCCAGTCGAAGCCGCAGGAGCGACCGAGACCTGGGTACTTGAACACCTATCGCGAAGCGAAACTCCATCGGGAGCACTTCGCATTTTGGTTCAATCGCAAGACATCACGTTTCGTCGCTATGCCACCTGGGAGCTTGCAAAACAAGCGCTGCATGACGATCTGACCGGTCTGCCAAATCGAACGATGATTATGCATCGGTTGCGTCAACTCCTCGAATCAGGCGCCGACGAAGGGCTGGCATCACTAGTCGGTGTCATGTTCATTGACGTCGACCGGTTCAAGCACGTGAACGATTCGCTCGGCCACGACGCCGGCGATCGTCTCATCACCCATATCGGCAACACCATGGCCAACGCCGTTCGCGCCGGCGACACGGTGTCGCGTTTTGGCGGCGACGAGTTCGTGGTGCTTTGCGACTCGATTCAGGGTGTATCCGAAGCCAATCTGGTTGCCGAGCGAATTCAGAGCTCGCTGGCGGCTCCCTTTGTGACCGAATCAGGAACGATTCACCAGACCTTAAGTATCGGTATCGCCGTGTGCCGGCCGGGCGAACTGAGCGCCGACGAGTTACTTCGCAATGCCGACGCGGCCATGTACCGAGCAAAAGAACTCGGCCGCAACCGCATTGAAGTCTTTGACGAAGGCATGCGTCAACTCATCGATGAACAACTTGTCCTTGAAGACGAACTCATCGCTGCGATCGAGTCAGAAGAGATCGCGATGTACTTCCAACCGATCGTTGAGGCGGGCACATACGCGACGGCTGGATTCGAGTCGCTGATCCGCTGGCCCCATCCGCGGCGAGGGCTGCTCACACCAGGTCAGTTTCTGCCGATTGCCGAAGAAGCTGGCCTGCAGGGAGATCTCGACCTTCTCGCGTTGAAAAAGACCTGCGCGCAGATGGCGCAGTGGGCGGCGAAATACCCAGCGGCGAACTCGCTTTATGTCTCGGCGAACAAGGTGCCAAAAAACTTCGCCAGGTTCGTAGAACAAATCAGCGAGACCTTGTCGCGCACCGGGCTGCCGGCTGAACTGCTGGTGATCGAGGTGGTCGAGAACACCCTTCTCGACGATGCCGAGGGAGCCCTCACCGCAATTGAATCGCTCAAGAAACTGGGTGTCAGAGTTGCGATTGACGATTTCGGAACCGGCTATTCATCGCTCAGCTATCTGACCCAGTTTCGGCCGACGACGCTCAAGATCGATCGCGCCTTTGTGCGGTTGCTACCCGAAGATACGGCGACTACATCGGTCGTGCAGGCGATCACCGAGATGGCCTTAGCCCTCGACATCAATGTGATTGCCGAAGGGGTGGAGACTTGGGACCAGGCCGAGGCATTGAACCGAATGGGCGTTCCGTATTTCCAGGGCTATTTGTTTGGCAAGCCTCGTCCGGCTGACGAGATCACGGCTTGGTTCGAACAAAATCTGTCGGCGCAATCTGGCGGCGAGCTGCCAGAAGTTGGCGAAATCATGCCCGCTGGCTCGTAACGCCGAGCGGTGTTTGGTCGCACCGAATCAACAAAATCGACCGTGACGCGTCAGCGCCGCTGTTTGTTGTTCAATAGGCTCCTGCGAATGTCTACTCCTTCGGGCCCAACCGCGGCCTTCCAGATCGAGGCCAGAGTTCGCTTGCGAAACGTTCCTGGCGTGCTTGGTTCCCTTGCCTCGGCAGTGGGAGCCGCCGGCGGCAATATTGCCGCCGTCGAGGGTTTCGAAGCGAAGGGCACGTCGATTGAGCGCAGTTTGTGTGTCAACTGCCGTGATGAGCCCCATCAACTACGTGTGACCGAGGCAATGGAAGCCGTCGAGGGTGTCGAGCTACTCGAATGGTTCGACCGCACGTTCCGTATGCACGAAGGCGGCAAGATCGAAACCGATGCGCTTTGCTCGGTCGGCGACGCCGACGATCTGTCGATGGCCTACACCCCAGGTGTTGCCCGAGTGTGCACAGCGATCCACGAAGATGTCGCTCGCTCGTTCGACCTGACAATTCGCAAAAACACGGTGGCGATTGTCAGCGACGGCACCGCGGTGTTGGGCCTTGGCAACATCGGTCCCGAGGCCGCAATGCCCGTGATGGAGGGCAAGGCGTTGTTGTTCAAAGAGTTCGCAGGCGTCGATGCTTTTCCCTTGTGTCTGGCAACAACCGATATCGAAGAAATTATCGAGACTGTCGAACGTGTTGCTCCCACATTTGGCGGAATCAACCTTGAAGACATTGCCGCTCCGGGTTGCTTCGAGATCGAGGAGCGGCTCAAGGCGTCGCTCGACATTCCTGTCTTCCACGACGACCAACACGGCACCGCGGTTGTGGCGCTCGCCGCGTTGTGGAACTCGCTCAAACTCGTCGACAAGCACATTGGCGACGTCTCAGTTGTGATCAGCGGAATTGGCGCCGCCGGTATCGCCATCGGGAAAATCCTGCTCAACGCGGGCGTGGGCAACGTCATCGGCGTCGATTCGGTTGGTGCCATTTGGAACGGCCGAGACGGCCTAAACCCCCAGAAGCAGTGGTTTGCAGAGAACACGAATATCGATGGTGTGGCTGGCACGCTCAACGAAGTGTTGGTGGGCAGCGATGTGTTCATGGGCGTGAGCGCTCCAGACCTGCTCGATGCAACCGACATTCGGGCTATGGCTACGTCACCCATCGTGTTTGCCATGGCGAACCCCAACCCCGAAATCACACCCGAAGCGGCCGATGGCGCCGCGGCGGTAATGGCGACGGGGCGTAGCGACTACCCGAACCAAATCAACAACGTGTTGGCTTTTCCTGGCATCTTTCGAGGAGCGCTCGACGTTGGCGCGACCGATATCACCGAAACGATGAAGCTGGCCGCAGCCGAGAAGATCGCTGAGGTAGTAGGTGACGATGTGACTCCCGAATACATCATTCCATCGGTATTCGACACCCGAGTTCTTGAGGTGGTTGCTCCCGCAGTTTCGGCCGCTGCTGTTGATGCGGGCGTATGCCGGTCGTGACTTGAGCCCTCACGGCGAACAGGTGAGCATCTCGAATTGGATAGCTGTGGGCTGAGCTGGGCTTCGACGAGTTCACGTTTTGTGTCGACGAAACTTCAAAATGCAGGCAGGGCCGCGGTTGTGCTGTCGTACCCTTGCGGCCATGATCAGAGACACGCTCATCGATGCCCTCGGCTCGGCCATCGAGGCGGCCGGCGTCGATCCGCGGCCGGCGTCGATTGCTCTCGAGCGGCCGGCGCATCGCGACCACGGTGACTGGTCATCTAATGTTGCACTCGCTACCGCCAAAACGGTTGGAAAGAACCCCCGTGAGCTTGCCCAGCAGGTGGTGGCCGAGCTGCAGCGCGAGCTTCCGCTACATGTCGAGGCAATCGAAATTGCTGGCCCAGGGTTCATCAACTTCCGGCTTGCGCATACGTGGTTGCACGACGTACTGGCCGACGTCATTGCCACCGGGCAGGGCGCATTTGGTCGGCACAGCTTCGGCAGCGGAACTCACATCAACGTCGAGTTCGTGAGCGCCAACCCGAACAAGCCGCTTCATGCGGGCCACGCCAGGGGGGCGGTGTACGGCGATTCAGTTGCGCGGCTGCTCGAAGCGACGGGTCACCAGGTCACCCGTGAGAGTTACCTCAACGATCGTGGTGTGCAAATGTCGCTGTTTGCCGACTCGTTGGCCGCCCGCAAACGTGGCGAAGCGCCGCCTGACGACGGCTACCAGGGCGACTACCTCATCGACTGGGCCGACGAAATGCCCGACGATAGTGACCCGCTCGAATGGGGCTACGAACGGGCAGTTCGAAGCCACCAGGAGACCCTGGCGCGAGTGAATGTGAACCACGATGTGTGGTTCAGTGAGCGCTCGCTGGTCGCTGGCGGCCAAGTAGCTGAAAGCCTGGCTCAGCTCCGAGCTCGTGAGATGGCCTTTGACAACGACGACGCGACCTGGCTCAAGAGCACCGTGTTCGGAGATGACAAGGATCGGGTGCTTATCAAAAGTGACGGCGACTTCACGTACCTCATGCCCGATATTGCCTACCACCGAGACAAGTTCGCTCGCGCTGACAAGCTCATCAATGTCTGGGGCGCCGATCATCACGGATACATCGTGCGCATGAAAGCAGCCGTCGGAGCGCTCGGCAACGACCCCGACGACCTCGAAATCATCGTCACTCAACTCGTCGAACTCAACCGCGACGGTGTTGAGGTGCGCATGAGCGGCCGTTTGGGCGACATGGTCACATTCGACGAGGTCATCGATGAGATCGGTGCCGACGCGGCCCGCTTCACCTTTTTGAGTCAATCGATGGACACTCGACAAAGCGTTGACCTCGCGGCGCTCAGCGCGAAGAGCATGGACAACCCGGTGTATTACGTGCAGTACGCCCACGCTCGAATTCATTCATTGATGCGCAAGGCCGCCGAGGCCGGATTCGTGTTCGACGCCAGCACCACGACCGACTTATCACCGCTTGTCGCGGAACGTGAACACGAGGTGATTCGAACGCTGAGTGAGTTCGCAGAAATTGTCGAGATAGCTGCACGCGAGCGAGCGCCCCACAAGATCGTCAACTGGCTTCGAGAACTCGCGGCGGCGTTCCATGGCTTCTATCACGACTGCTACGTGATTGGCGACGGCATCAGCAGCGAACTGACCAACGCTCGGCTGGCGTTGATCGAAGCTACCCGCATCGGGCTCCGGGCTGGACTCGACCTTGTTGGCGTGTCGGCTCCCGAGGCCATGTGATGGCGGGGCCGATACCACGGCACCTCTTGCCTGACAATGCCTCGGTCAACCCCGATGGGGTACTCGTCGTCGCTGGCGTCAATATTGCCGATCTCGTCGCCGAACATGGCACACCGCTGTTTGTCTATGACGAAGACCATCTGCGGGCGCGCTGTCGAGAAGCCGTCGAAACGTTCGGCCCCGGCGTCGCGTATGCAACAAAGGCCTTCTTGTGCGTCGCTATGGCCCAACTGGCACACGTTGAGGGCATGCATCTCGATGTCGCCACATTGGGTGAGTTACATACGGCGCTGGCCGCAGGGGTTCCCGCCGCCGATTGTGTTCTTCATGGCAACAACAAGTCGACCACAGAACTACGTACAGCTCTCGAGGCTGGTATCGGCCGCGTGGTGATCGACAGCTTCGACGAACTGGATCGGCTCGACGCGTTGCACCAAAGCACAGGGCTTGTTGCCCCTTCGCTGTTGCGGGTCACGCCAGGGGTCGAAGCGCACACGCACGAGTTCATCGCGACGGGCCAAGACGACTCTAAGTTCGGATTCACGGTGTCGACTGGGCTGGCCGATGTCGCTATTGAACGAGCGCAGAGCAGCGCCGGGATTGATCTACGGGGCATCCACGCTCATATCGGCTCGCAGGTGTTCTCCGTCGATTCGTTGCGCCGATCAGCTCGCGTTCTCGGCGAACTGTCAAACCGGTTCTCGCTCGATGAGTTGTCGGTCGGCGGTGGCCTCGGTGTCGCCTACGTGGGTGAAGAAGAAGGCATCTCCATTGCCCAGTGGGGCAGGGCGGTACGGCAAGAGTGCGCCGACGCAGGCGTCACCGCCCGTATCGTCGCCGAGCCGGGCCGATCGATCGTAGCGACCGCTGGTATCACCGTCTATGAGGTCGGAACGATAAAGCACCTCGAGGGAATTCGAACCTATGTGGCCGTTGACGGTGGCATGAGCGACAACCCTCGACCGGTTCTCTACGGAAGCGGCTACGAGTGTTTTGTCGCCACTCGGGCCGAGGCAGATCGCACCGTGCCCATACGCCTGGTTGGCAAGCACTGCGAGTCTGGCGACGTGATTGTGCGCGAAGGATTCGTTGACCCGGATCTCGCCGTCGGCGATTTACTCGTCACGCCGGTAACGGGTGCATACGGTCACTCGCTTGCGTCGAACTACAACAAGATGCCGCGCCCAGCTGTCGTATTCGTCTCTAATGGGCAGGCCCGCGTCGTGATCAGGCGAGAGACACTCGACGATCTTCTGCGCCTCGATGTGTAGTCGATAACGTACGCATCGTGACATCGAAGATCAGTCCCATCCGTATTGGGCTTCTCGGCTTTGGCAATGTCGGCGGTGCGCTCGTCGACCTTTTGGCCGAACAGCGGACCGACGTCGCAGCCCTTACCGGAATCGACCTCAACATCACGCGGGTTGCGGTGCGCGACGTCGACAAGTCACGTCCACATGACCTCGGCGGGGCGACGTTGACATCAGATGCACTCGAAGTCGCCACGGCCGACGACGTCGACGTCGTCGTGGAACTCGTCGGCGGCATTGAACCGGCCGCCGACTGGGTTGCGGCCGCTTTAGGCGCCGGTAAGTCAGTCGTCACGGGCAACAAGGCACTACTGGCCGCACGAGGGCGCGAGTTACTCGACCTGGCCAGCGCCAATGACGTAGAGCTCCTGTTCGAGGCCAGCGTCGCAGGCGGAATCCCGCTTATGCGAGCGCTCCAGCAGTCGTTGCGCGGCGAACCTATTCGCCGAGTGATGGGAATCGTCAACGGCACGACCAACTTCATGCTGTCGAAGATGTCTCAAGACGGCGCCGACTACGCGGATGTGTTGGCCGAGGCCCAGCGCCTTGGTTTCGCTGAAGCTGACCCGACTGCAGATGTCGAAGGACACGACGCTCAGGCCAAGGCGGCGATCATCGCTTCGGTTGCAATGGGAGCGGCGGTCACACCCGAATCGGTGCCGGTCGAGGGCATAAGCGGCGTGACGGCATCAGATATCGCCAACGCACATCGTCTCGGGTACGCAATCAAGCTTTTGGCGGTCGTCGAGCTCTTCGGCGATCGCTCGCCGTATGAAGTCGCCGCTCGCGTGCATCCGACAATGGTGCCGCTCACGCATCCGCTTGCCACCGTGGGTGGCAGCTTCAATGCCGTGTTCATCGAAGGCGGTGCTGTCGGCGAACTCATGCTGTACGGCCGCGGCGCTGGTGGCCGTCCGACAGCGAGCGCCGTGCTCGGCGACATAATCGCCGCCGCTGGTTCGCTCACATCAGGAAGCGTTCGGCGAACGCCGCCGATGACCGAAGCAACGATTCGTGCTTCCGATGAAACAATGTCAGCGTTCTACCTTGACTTGTCGGTCGATGATCGGCCCGGTGTGCTCGCTGAAGTCGCGGGAGTGTTCGGCGCAAACGGCGTGTCAATACGGTCGATGGAACAAGCTGGTCTCGGGGCCGAGGCCACGTTGGCCTTTATCACGCACGAGGCCACTGAAGCCGACATGAGAACCACGCTCGAAGAGCTCGGTTCGCTCGCCTCGGTTTTGCGTCTGGGTGCCCGCTACCACGTGATCGGCGATTGAGTCATGAGATACGTCAGCACCCGAGGTGCTGCACCAGAACTGTCGTTCGGCGATGTGCTACTGACCGGACTAGCACCCGACGGCGGGTTGTACCTGCCGGCTGAATGGCCACAACTCGACCTTGCCGCGATTGCTGCGCTCGACTCCTATACCGACGTGGCTCGGGCGGTCATGGGGCCGTTCGTGGCTGATTCGATCGATGAGGTCGCGTTTGGCGATTTGGTCGACGCCGCGTATTCCACGTTCGAAGCCGACGACGTCGTCGAGCTCGTAGACCTTGGCGGCGGATTGTCGCTACTCGAGTTGTTCCACGGGCCGACCCTGGCGTTTAAAGACATTGCCTTGCAGCTCGTGGGCCACCTGTTCGACCACGAACTGCGCACTCGCAGCGAGCGCATCACGATCGTGGGCGCCACCAGTGGCGATACCGGATCGGCAGCAATCGAGGCATGTCGCGACCGAGAAGCAATCGACATCTTCATCTTGCACCCGCACGGACGAGTCAGCGAAGTGCAACGCCGCCAAATGACAACTGTTGGCTCATCAAATGTGCACAACATCGCCATCGAGGGCACCTTTGACGATTGTCAAGACCTCGTCAAAGCCATGTTCGGCGACGTGCCGTTTCGAGACGAAGTGCGTCTTGGTGCCGTCAACTCCATTAATTGGGCGCGAGTCATGGCCCAGACCGTCTACTACGTCGTCGCTGCACAACGCCTGACTGGTTTGGCGGCGCCTGTGTCGTTCACCGTTCCGACGGGAAACTTCGGCAACGTCTTTGCTGGCTGGTCCGCGCGGGCCATGGGCTTGCCCGTCGAACAGTTCTGCGTGGCTAGCAACAGCAATGACATCCTCGACCGATTCTTCGCAACCGGCGAAATGGAAATCCGCTCGGTTGTGCCGACCGCCTCGCCGAGTATGGATATTCAGGTGTCGAGCAATCTCGAACGGCTGCTGTTTGAAATGGCGGGCCGAGACGGGCAGGCAATCGCCGACGCCATGCAAACGTTCCGTGACACCGGAGTACTCACGATCGATGACGATCGTCGTGCGTGGCTCAGCGAAACCTGGACATCGCAGCGAGTTGACGACGATGGTGCCGGCGGCGTCATGGAAACCATCGACCGAGTCCACCGTGAAACTGGCGTCGTACTCGACCCGCACACCGCTGTTGGGGTTGCTGCAGCCTCGCGTCGCGTCAACGGTTCACACACGCCGATGGTCTGCCTTGCAACGGCACACCCCGCCAAGTTTCCTGATGCAGTCGAAAAGGGCATGGGCGTGCGCCCAGAGCTTCCGGCGCGCGTAGGCGATTTGTTTGAGCGAGAAGAGCGTTTTGACGTGATGGCGAACGATCTCAACGCCGTCGAGGCTCTGGTGCGCGGACGTATCCTCTGACCGTGCAACAACGACTCATCACACTTGATGTCGAAGGCGTTCTCATGCCCGAGGTGTGGGTACGCCTCGCCGAACTGACCGGTATCGAACAGCTGGAACGTACCACTCGTGACGAACCTGACTACGACGTGCTCATGCAATACCGGCTCGGACTGCTTGCTGAACATCAGTTAGGTATGACCGATATTGCGCGTGTGCTCGCCGAGATTGAACCCCTCGAAGGGGCGCGCGCTTTTCTCGATGATCTGCGCAGCCGCTATCAGGTCGTATTGCTCAGCGATACTTTTGAACAGTTCGCGACGGCCATGATGCCGCACCTCGGTCTTCCGACGATCTTTTGTCACCGGCTCGACATCAGAGACGATGCCATTGTTGGCTATACCTTGCGATGCCCAGATCACAAGCGTCGCAGCGTGGAATCGTTCCAAGCGTTGAACTTTCACGTAACGGCTGGCGGCGACTCGTTCAACGACTTGTCAATGCTGCACGCTGCCGAATCGGCAGCGCTCTTTCACGCTCCACAATCGATCATCGACGACAACCCGACGCTGCCAGCGTTCGATGAGTATGGCGATTTCGCAGCGTGGATCGACCAGGCAGGCTGATCGTCTACCCCTGTCACTTGACACAATGATCGGGTGCGGTTGGCCCTGTTCGCAAAGGTGGGTAGTGTCGAATCAACCACGGGACTGGCTCAACCAGTTCCCTTTCGTTGGGCCCATGATCGCTCAACCGTTCTGCGAGACAGACCACTCTGACGTCGCTCGCAGCACACAACTACCGCAGGAGACCCCGTGAGTTCTGACCGAACGACCCTTCAGGGCAAAGACCGTGCCGAATTGACCGTGATTGCCGAGGCAATGGGCGCGAAAGTTGGCTCGCGCATGCGCAAAGCTGACATCATCGACTTGATCGTGGGCCCGCCAGACGATGCGCCCGACGACAGTGCAACCACTGACTCAAGTGATCAATCGTCTGGGTCGACCAACGCCATCGACTCGAGCGATGCGAGTGAAGCTGTGGCTGACGCGAACTCGGCGTCGGCTGATGATTCCGACAACGATAGTGCCGACAACCCCGTGACCTCTGACGACGGCAGGTCTGGCGGCGACGGCGGAACTAGTCGGCAAAATGCGCGTAAACGCGGTGATCGTTCCGCTCGCGGCGGACGCGAACACGCCGACAAGAACAACACCGAGAAAAACAACACCGACCGGACCTCTTCAGATAAGGCAGGGTCGGATAAAGCAGGGTCCGCCAAGTCGAACGACAAGTCATCGTCAGACGCCACCGACGAAGACGATGGCAACCGTCGCCGACGACGTCGCCGCGGCCGTGATCGCGACGAGCTCCCGTGGGAGGGCGAGCCCGTGCCCGTCGACGGATTTCTCGATCTGCGCAGCGACGGCTACGGCTTTTTGCGTGTCGACGGTGGCACCCCGAGCAGAGATGACTGCTATGTGCCGGTCAAAATGGTGCGCGAGTTCGGTTTGCGCTCCGGCGACCAGATTCGCGGCACGTCGCGCCCGGCAGCACGAAACGAAAAAAACCCGGCGCTTCTCAGCGTTGACGCCATCAATGAGCGTGACCCAGACGAAGCGCGCAATCGCGGCGACTTCGACGACCTCATCCCGATCTTCCCCGAGGAGCAACTGGTCCTTGAACGAGCATCGACACCCGCTGACCTGACCGCCCGAGTGATCGATGTGATCGCGCCGATCGGCAAAGGCCAGCGCGGTTTGATCGTGGCTCCACCAAAAGCCGGCAAGACCACCGTGATCAAAGAGATCGTGCGGTCGATCGAAGCCAACAATCCCGAAGTTCGATTGATCGTGCTACTGCTCGACGAACGCCCCGAAGAAGTCACCGATATGCGTCGATGGCTTAAAAATGGCGAGGTCGTGGCTTCGACTTTCGATCGGCCGACCGATGATCACATCGCGGTAGCCGAAATGGTGGGGGAGCGGGCCCGCCGCATGGTCGAATCAGGCGACGATGTCTGCATCATCATGGACGGCATCACCCGATTGGCTCGGGCGTATAACGTCAGCGGACGCTTTAGCGGCCGAACGATGTCCGGCGGCGTTGACGCCGGCGCGTTGTATCCCGCCAAGCGATTCTTCGGTGCGGCTCGCAACATCGAAGACGGCGGTTCGCTCACCATTATCGCCACCGCTCTTGTCGAGACGGGTTCAAAGATGGACGAAGTGATCTTCGAAGAATTCAAAGGTACCGGCAATATGGAGCTTCGTCTGACCCGAGATGCGGCCGAAAAGCGCATGTATCCCGCCGTCGACATCTTGGCCAGTGGAACACGACACGACGAATTGCTCCTTTCGTCGAAGAACCACGCGTCGACAGGCAAAATGCGCCGAGTGCTCGATGCCGTAGACGGATCTGACTCGGGTCGCTCAATCGCGTCGCTTGAACTACTTCTTGACCGCCTCGGTGCGTTTCGTACCAACGCCGACTTTCTTGATGAGGTCGCCAAAAGCCGTTGAACGGGCCTCGACGTCTGACGGTGCGGACCCAATTGGTGGGATTCACTAGGTAATTCCCCTAGACTCGTCGAGCCTTGTCGTCGGCGTTGCTCCCGCTCTTTTTGAGAGCAGTTGTGCGCGTCTCGAACATGAGCTTCTCCCGCATCGGGGTCCGGGCATGACCTCATACACCCAACGGTGACAATTTTCAGGAGTGCACGTGGCTGCAACTAATACCGCGCCCCAGCGATATTCGTTCGGAAATCTGACTGACGTTCTCGAACTTCCAGATTTGATCTCGATTCAGAACTATTCATTTGAGTGGTTCCTCGAGACTGGTCTGCAACAGATCTTCCGCGACATCAGTCCAATTACGGACTTCTCGGAAACGCTGCAGCTAGAACTCGAGTTTGATCCGACCGACGAAGACCTTCGGCCGCCGCCAAAGTTCACCGAAGCTGAGTGCAAACGCCAGGACATGACGTTCAGCGCTCCGATCTTCGTGCGTGCACGCTTTATGAACGCCGAAACCGGCGAGATCAAAGAGCAGACCGTCTTCATGGGCGACTTCCCGATGATGACCGAGACCGGCACCTTCATCATCAACGGCACCGAGCGTGTCGTCGTGTCGCAGCTCGTTCGTAGCCCAGGCGTGATCTTTCAGCCTGGTGAGCGTTACCGCCTGCGTAACTTGTCCAAGCACCAGCTCGTCACCGGCACGATCCACCCATACCGCGGTGAATGGATCGAGTTCGACGTAGAACAAAAGCCCGGCAAAGACGTAACTGCCGGCACCCGTGTCGCCCGCAAGCGCCGTCTGTCAATGTTCACATTGATCCGTGCCCTCGGTTTCGACGAAGAACACGCGCCTGGGTTCCTCTCACGGTTCGTGAACCACTTCGACTTCCTCGAAGGCCAGTGGGAAGAAGACCAGACCAAGCTGCTGGCTCAGACCCAAGACGAAGCGCTGCTTGAGATCTACAAGCGTGTTCGCCCCGGCGAACCGCCATCAGTCGAATCGGCTCGCAACTACTTCCGTGGCGCGTTCTTCGAAAACCGCCGCTACGACCTGAGCCGAGTAGGCCGCTACAAGCTCAACCGCAAGCTTGGCCCAGAACTTGACCGCATCGAAGAAACCTTCGGCATCAAGCTCGATCGCCCAGAGCTCGACCAGTCGGTCCTCAGCCCCGCCGAAGTACTGGCCTCGTGCACCTATCTGTTGCACCTCGTGCGTGCCGAGCCCGGCTACAGACTTGATGACCAGGACCACTTCGCAAACCGACGCATCCGTTCGGTTGGCGAGCTGATCCAGAACCAGGTGCGCATCGGCCTCAGCCGCATGGAACGAGTCGTGCGAGAGCGCATGACCACCCAAGACGTCGAGGCCATCACGCCGCAAACGTTGATCAACATTCGCCCGGTGGTCGCAGCAGTCAAGGAGTTCTTCGGAACGTCGCAGCTGTCGCAGTTCATGGACCAGGTCAACCCACTTTCGGGTCTGACCCACCGTCGCCGTCTCAGCGCCCTCGGCCCAGGCGGACTCAGCCGCGAACGAGCCGGCTTCGAAGTGCGAGATGTTCACTTCAGCCACTACGGCCGTATGTGCCCAATTGAGACCCCTGAGGGCCCGAACATCGGCCTGATTGGTGGCCTGGCAAGCTACGCACGTGTGAACGAGTTCGGCTTCATTGAGTCGCCATATCGGGTCGTCAACGAAGGCATCGTGAGCGACGAGGTTCGGTACCTCGCCGCCGACGAAGAAGAGCTCTTTGTTGTGGCCCAGGCCAACGCCACCATTGATGACAAAGGCAAGCTGCTCGACGCGAAGGTTCTCGTTCGTCGTTCACCTCAGGCGGCAACACTCGAAGGGCTGCGTTTGCAGCTCGAGCAAGACGTGTTCTTCGGTGCGACCACCGAGATCTCATTTGTGCCGCCCAAAGAAGTTCAGCTCATGGACGTCTCGCCAAAGCAGATCATCTCGATCGCTACGGCTCTGATTCCGTTCCTCGAACACGACGACGCCAACCGCGCCCTGATGGGCGCCAACATGCAGCGCCAAGCTGTGCCGTTGTTGCGTGCCGAAGCCCCATACATCGGTACCGGTGTAGAAGCTCGTGCAGCCAACGATGCCGCCAACATGATCCTGGCCCGCGACAACGGTGTTGTCGAAGAGGTCAATGGCAACACCCTCGTCATGAATTACGACAACGAGGGCAAGTTCACCCACATCTTGTCCAAGTTCAATCGTTCGAACCAGGACACGTGCATCAACCACAAGACACGCGTTGTGCTCGGCGAAAAGGTCAAAAAGGGCCAGCTACTTGCTGATGGTCCATCGACCGATCACGGCGAACTTGCGTTGGGTAAGAACCTGCTCGTGGCCTTTATGCCATGGCGCGGGTACAACTTCGAAGATGCGATCATCTTGAGTGAGCGTCTCGTCAAAGACGACGTGCTCACCTCGATCCACATTCACGAGCACGAAATCGATGCCCGTGACACCAAGCTCGGCCCAGAAGAGATCACCCGAGACATTCCGAACCTCAGCGACGAGATTCTTGCTGACCTCGACGAGCGCGGCATCATTCGTGTGGGCGCCGAGGTCAAGCCGGGCGATGTACTCGTAGGCAAGGTCACGCCAAAGGGCGAAACTGAGCTGACTCCCGAAGAGCGACTCTTGCGGGCGATCTTCGGCGAAAAGGCCCGCGAAGTACGTGACACCTCACTCAAGGTGCCGCACGGTGAACAGGGCAAAGTCACCAACGTTCGCGTGTTCAGCCGCGACGATGGCGATGAGCTTCCGCCGGGCGTCAATCAGCTTGTGCGGGTCTACGTGGCCCAAAAGCGCAAGATCAGCGTCGGCGACAAGCTCGCTGGTCGTCACGGCAACAAGGGCGTTATTTCACGCATCTTGCCGATCGAAGACATGCCGTTTCTCGCAGACGGCACACCGGTCGATGTCATTCTCAACCCCTTGGGTGTCCCGAGTCGCATGAACGTGGGTCAGGTACTCGAATCTCATCTCGGCTACGCCGCTCGGTGGGGCTGGAACGTCAACGGCAACAAGGTTGGCGACGCCCCGATCTACGGCACCGAAACCAAGACCCGCCCGGTGACCAAGCCGGCAACACTTATCGCCACTCCAGTATTTGACGGTGCAAAGTGGGACGAAACAGAGCTTGCTGGCAAGCACCCGACGATTCAGGACATTCTGCGCAACCTCGAACCAGAGACGACCGACGGCGAACGCCTCATCGGCGACGATGGCAAGACGCAGTTGTTCGACGGCCGCACCGGCGAATCGTTCGACAATCGCACCACGGTTGGCTTTATGTACATCCTGAAACTGGCGCACCTTGTCGATGACAAGATCCACGCCCGTTCAACAGGTCCGTACTCGATGATCACCCAACAACCCCTCGGTGGTAAGGCCCAGTTCGGTGGCCAGCGCTTTGGTGAAATGGAAGTATGGGCACTCGAGGCCTACGGCGCGGCGTACTGCCTGCAAGAGTTGCTCACCATCAAGAGCGATGACGTGCTTGGCCGTGTTCGTGTCTACGAAGCCATTGTCAAGGGCGACAACATTCCCGAGCCTGGAATTCCTGAGAGCTTCAAGGTTCTCATCAAGGAAATGCAGGCCTTGTGCCTCAACGTCGAGGTTCTGAACCTTGACGGTTCATCAATCGAGATGCGTGAACTCGACGACGAAGTCTTCCGGGCAACCGAAGAGCTCGGCATCGATTTGTCACGACCCGAGCGCGGTTCCGATGAGGAAGATGCCCGGAGAGCACGCGAACGAGCTGAAAGGAGCGGCGTCTGATGCTTGATGTAAACGACTTCGCACACCTACGAATTGGCCTGGCTACGGCCGACTCGATCCGCACCTGGTCAAACGGCGAGGTGAAAAAGCCTGAGACCATCAACTACCGCACGTTGAAGCCTGAAAAAGACGGCCTCTTCTGCGAGACAATCTTTGGTCCAACCAAGGATTGGGAATGTGCCTGTGGCAAGTACAAGCGCATCCGTTTTAAGGGAATCATCTGCGAGCGCTGCCGCGTTGAGGTGACCCGCTCTAAGGTTCGCCGCGAGCGCATGGGCCACATTGAGCTCGCTGCGCCGGCTGTTCACATCTGGTATCTCCGCGGCACCCGTTCGTGGTTGGCGTACCTGCTCATGGGAACTGAGCCCAAAGAAGAGCTCAAAGCTAAACAACTCGAAAAGGTCATCTACTTCGCTGCGAACCTGGTCACCTGGGTCGATGAAGAGAAGCGTGACGAAGACCTCGCTGAGCTCGAAAAGGAGATGCATCTCGAAAAAGAGGACATCGCCAAAGAGCGCGATAGCCGACTCGAAGAACGCACGAAGGAACTCGAAGCCGAGCTGGCAACGCTCGAGTCTGAAGGCGCCAAGGACACCGAGATCAAGCAACGCCGCCGAGCTGGTGACAAAGACCTCGAGGCACTGCGCGAAGAGTACGAAGCTGAAATCGAAATGATCGAGCTCGCTTTTGGCGAGTTCAAGAGCCTGTTCTCTCGTCAGATCATCGAAGATGAAATGCTCTGGCGTGAGTTGACCGATCGCTACACCGACTACTTCGAAGGTGGCATGGGCGCCGACGCGATCAAGTCACTCATCGAGCGCATCGACTTTGACGACGAAGAAGTCAAGCTGCGCATTGCGATCGATCCGCCAGAGGGCATGCGCCCATTGTCGGCTCAGCGCAAGCAAAAGGCCATCAAGCGTCTCAAGATCGTTACGGCGTTTAACCGTCGCGGCGAGCGTGGGCACCGAGTCAACAATCCGGGCGCCATGGTGCTCGACGTTGTGCCGGTAATACCGCCTGAATTGCGCCCAATGGTGCAGCTCGACGGTGGACGTTTCGCCACCTCAGACCTCAACGATCTGTATCGCCGGGTAATCAACCGCAACAACCGCCTCAAGCGTCTGCTCGATCTCGGTGCACCCGAGATCATCGTGAACAACGAAAAGCGCATGCTTCAAGAAGCGGTCGATGCGTTGTTCGACAACGGTCGTCGTGGCCGTCCGGTCACTGGTCCCGGTAACCGTCCTCTCAAGTCGCTCTCTGACATGCTCAAAGGCAAGCAGGGGCGCTTCCGCCAGAATCTGCTCGGCAAGCGTGTCGATTACTCCGGCCGTTCGGTCATCGTGGTTGGCCCGACGCTGAAATTCCACCAGTGTGGCCTGCCCAAGCTGATGGCTCTCGAGCTGTTCAAGCCGTTCGTCATGAAAAAGCTTGTTGACGAGGGCATTGCCCAGAACATCAAGTCAGCCAAACGCATGGTTGAACGTCGCAAGAGCGAAGTCTGGGATGTCCTCGCCGAGGTCATCCAGGAACATCCGGTCATGTTGAACCGTGCGCCGACGCTTCACCGTCTTGGTATTCAGGCGTTTGAACCGGTGCTCGTTGATGGCAAAGCCATCCAGATCCACCCGTTGGTCTGCACCGCATTCAACGCGGACTTCGACGGCGACCAGATGGCAGTCCACCTGCCGTTGTCTGCCGAAGCGCAAGCCGAAGCGCGAGTGCTCATGTTGTCCGCGAACAACGTGCTGAGCCCGGCCCACGGTCGACCGCTCGTCACGCCAACGCAGGACATGATCATCGGTGCCTTCTGGCTTACCGAAGAACCAGACGGCGACGCACCCGAGAAGTTGCCCGTCTACCGCGATCTCGACGAACTCGAGCGTGCCTACGAAGACGGCTTCATCAAGCTGCACGACCACATCGAGTTCCGTACTCCGTTGCTGGTCGACACGCCGGCGAACGGTGTTGCTGCCACCTATACCCCGACCACGCCTGGTCGCGTATTGTTCAACGCCGTCTTGCCGGCTGACTTCGCCTTTGTGAACGAACGTGTTGACAAGCGCCTCATGGGCACGATTGTTGACGATCTGGCTCGCAACTTCGCCAAGCGCGATGTGGCGACGAGCCTCGATGGGCTTAAAGACCTGTGCTTTAAGTTTGCGATGCGTTCTGGCGTGACAGTTTCGGTCGACGATGTGCAAACGCCGTCGAACAAGCAGGAAATCCTGGATCGTTTCGAAATCGAAGCAGACAAGGTCGAAGGCCACTTCCGCCGTGGAATCATCACCGATGGTGAGCGACGCCAGCAAGAGGTAGAAATCTGGACCGACGCCACGTCAATCATCGCTGAGGAGATGAAGAAGAACCTTCAGTCGAAGCGGTTCAACCCGGTCGACATGATGGTCGGTTCTGGCGCTCGTGGTAACTGGATGCAGGTACGACAGATTGCAGGCATGCGTGGGCTGGTAGCCAACCCCCGTGGTGACCTTATTCCTCGACCCATCAAGTCGAACTACCGCGAGGGTCTCAAGATGCTTGAGTACTACATCGCAACACCGGGTGCTCGTAAGGGCCTCGTCGATACGGCGCTGCGTACTGCAGACTCCGGCTACCTCACCCGTCGCCTCGTAGACGTTGCTCAAGAAGTCATCATCAATGACGAAGATCCGTTCGCAGATGGCGCAAAGCCACCGACGGTCGTGATCGACAATGTGCTTCCTGACGATGCCAATACCCGCTACTACCTCGAGACTCGTCTGTACAGCCGCTCACTCGGCGAAGACATCACGTTGACTGACGGTCGGGTATTCAAGGCTGGAACCATCATTGATGAATTCATGATGGCCGACATGCGTGATGATGAGTCCATTACCGAGGTGCGCTGTCTTTCTCCGTTGACCGATGACTCACGTCACGGCATCAGCGGATCGAGTTACGGCATGTCGCTGGCGACCGGTGGCAACATCGAGGTCGGCGAAGCGGTCGGCGTTATCGCTGCTCAGTCGATTGGTGAGCCCGGAACTCAGCTCACGATGCGTACGTTCCACACCGGTGGTGTTGCCTCAAAGGGCAAGGACATCGCTGGTGGTCTTCCTCGAGTGGTGGAGCTGTTCGAGGCTCGCAGTCCAAAAGGCAAGGCAACGCTGTCTCGTGTTTCGGGCACCGTTCGCATCGGCGAAGACGAAGGTCGCGGTCGAGCAATCACGGTCGTAACCGATGACGGCGAGGAAGAGGTCTACCTCATTCCTGGCCAACAGCGACTCGAAGTCGAAGACGGCGATGAGATCGTTGCTGGCGACCCGATCGTTGAAGGTCCTCGTGACCCCAAGGAACTGCTGGAAATTCGCGGAATTCGCGAGACGCAGCGGTACCTCGTTGAAGAAGTCCAAGCTGTTTACCGCGATCAGGGCGTGTCGATTCACGACAAGCACATCGAGTTGATCGTGCGACAGATGACTCGCCGCATCGCCATTGGCGAAGCCGGTGAGAGTGACTTCCTTCCTGGCGAGAGCGTCGATGCCAAGATCTTCCGTGATGTCAACCGCGAGCTGGTCAAGGAGGGCAAACGCCCCGCTGATGGTCGCCCGGTACTCATGGGAATCACCAAGGCTTCGTTGGCAACCGAATCATGGTTGTCCGCTGCATCGTTCCAGGAAACAACTCGTGTACTCACCGAGGCTGCAATCGAAGGCAAGAACGATGGATTGCGTGGTCTCAAAGAGAACATCATCATCGGAAAGCTCATCCCTGCTGGCACGGGCATCGACCGCTACCGCGAGGTGGTGACCGATGCGCCTGACTATCAGCCGATGGACTTCTACTCCAGCGAAGATGCAGACATCGATCCGAGCGAGTGGCTTGCGAGCGGCGGCACCGGTGGCGGCGGCCGCTTGGCCGATGTGATCGATCTGCCAAAGTAGTTGATTTGGCCACACGGTGGCCGTTGGTCGTTATCGGCCATGAACTGAACCGGTAGTAGGACTGCCCGGTCTTCCGCATCAGCGGGGGCCGGGCATTTCTCGTTTGTTCAGACCCAGAAACTAATATGTCAGCCTTGTTACAAAGATGTGCGTGTTGTTGACAGCGTTGCTTGTGACTGCTTTAGTTGCTCCTGAGTAGGGGCCCTACGCGTCACTGGGATGTGTAGAGGCGGGTGTCATGAGGGACACCTAATGCATTTTCACTATCACTACCGACTGTTCTGCACAGTGGTCGGCTCGTTGATGATCGCCGCACTGCTTGTGCCGACGGCCTTTGTGTCTTCGGCGTCAGCTCAGAGCGGCCTATCAGACGCGACTGGCCTGAAGCGCACCGACTGGGTAACAAACCAGGGCGCACCGCAACCGCCAGACCTCACCGTCGATCAATTCGATTCTTCGCTCGGCACCTTGTTGTCGGTCGAGATCACCGCATCGGGAACCGTTTCGGCCGATGTCACTCAGACCTACAACTTCTCGTCGACACCGGAAGACTTCGAAGCCAAAGACGACGTGACCTTGTGCTTTGATCTCGCCTCAGCGGGGTTCACCGCATTTGGCACCTGCACCGGCGGCGCAACGCCGGCCCATCTCATGGTTGATGTCGCCACCGCGGAGTTCTTTGCTGACGTCGCACCTGGTCAATCGGAAGCGAGCGCTCAGCCGGTCATCGCTTCTGCGAGCGCTTCGACCACGCTGACCGGTGCAGACGTTGCACCGTTCAATGGTCCTGGCACTGTCGACTTCCGGGTTGCTACTGAAACAGTGACAACCAACACCGGTGGCGGCGGCAATGTGACTGCCTCATTCGAGACATTCGCTGAAGCCGAGATTGCGGTGGCTTACACCTACGCAAATGTCGATATTGAAAAGGCGACCAACGGGCAAGATGCGGACACGACCCCTGTGGCGCTCGACGCAGGTACGCAGGTCACGTGGACGTATGTGGTGACCAACACCGGCAACGTCACCCTGACTGATCTCGAGGTCGTCGATGACCCCGAAGGAGCGATCTGCGCCGTGCCATCGTTGGCGCCACAGCAGAGCCATGTTTGCGAAGTCGACGGGCCGCTCGCGTCGCTTGCGTCGTACACGAACAGCGCAACGGTGACCGGCAACCCGGTTGGGCACCCTGATGTCGAAGTGAGTGATGAGGACCCAAGCGGTTACACCACCACAGCGCCGACCCCCACGGCAACAGCAACCCCAATTCCGACAGCGACGACTGTTCCGCCTACGCCAACGCCACAGCCGACCGCGGCTCCGACCGGTACTGCTGTGCCGCCAACGGCCACGGCCGTGCCGCCGACGCCGACGGCTGTACCGCCTGGGGCTACTGCAGTTCCGACTGTTGCGCCAACAACGACGCCGATTCCCACAGCTCAGCCGGTCTATGAGAACCCAAGCGTTGATATTGAGTTGGCAACAAACGGCGAAGATGCCGATACGCCAAATGGACCACAGATCACCGACGGCGGCGCCATCACATGGACCTACGTGGTGACAAACGACGGCACGGTGGACCTGTTCAATGTCGTTGTGACCGACGAAGACGGCAACGTGGTTTGCACGGTGCCGACCTTGCTCGTCGCTCACTCCTTTGACTGTGTCGTCAATGGAACCGCCAGCTGTTCGACCGGAGACCCGCTGAAGACGTCGACGGTGCGGGCACGAAGCGAATTCGGCCTGTATGTGTCAGACACCGATCCGACCCACCACAACGTGGCGTGCGCCCAGGCTGCCCCCGCAGCAGACGAGGTGCTTTCCGCCATCGTCACGCCAACCGCAGTGACAATTCCCGTCAGCAACGCTGCGTCCAGCCCTGCTCAACCCGATGAAGTACTCGCTCTCACCGGCGACAGCGGAAATGGTCCGGCGACTGTTGCGCTCGTAGCGAGCGGACTCGGCCTTATCGCTCTGTCTGCCAGCGAGGCGCTGCGTCGCAGGCACGGAGCAAGCGACGTCTAGTCCTCGATGCTGGTGCGCCCTCATGCGCCAGCATTGATGTAGCCAAAGGCCGGTTGCCGGGCGCTTTCAGTCTCACGTCGGAGACCGAAGATGCTGGCGCCGGCCTT
>CALKPY010000121.1 GCA_937991435.1 uncultured Acidimicrobiales bacterium | reverse complement strand
AGAACGCCGGTTTCCTCGGCCCGTTCGATGATCTCAAGACCCAGCAACGAAAAACCGAAGTAGGCGGCGGCGCCGGCAACCAGCGCCCAGCCCCAACTTGGCCCGAAGACGCCGATCAGTGCACCGACAATCGCTACTGCCGGAGCGGCCAACCCGCTGAATCCAAAGCCGATCTTTACAAATGCCGCAATCACCGATGACCGTCTGAGCAGGCCGAGACTCCAGGTCAGGGTCGAGGCGATCGTCAACGCAACGGCAATCCAGCCCATCGTGCCGATCCACCGATTGACCAACGCAAAGATCGTTGATCCAACAATCATCAGCACCGCCAGCACCGACAAATCGCCAGCAGCGGCGTCGTGGAGCTGCTGATCGGTCAGCTCGTGGGGGTTGTTTTCGGCCATCAGCGCTAGGCCGAATCTTCGCCGATGTCTTCGTTCCAAACATCTGGGTGAGCGTTGATGAACGCCGCCATCAGATCAATGCACCGCTGATCGTTCATCAAGACCACATCGACGCCACGTTCCGCGAGCAGCTCCTCTTCGCCGAGGAACGTTTGGTTCTCGCCAACCACCACCATGGGAATTCCATACAACAAGATCGCCCCCGTGCACATCGAGCACGGCGACAGCGTCGTGTACATGACCGACTCGCGATACACCGCCGCCGACTGGCGTCCGGCTCGTTCCAGCGCGTCGGTCTCGCCGTGACGAATGGCGCTTCCTGACTGAACCCGACGGTTGTGTCCGCGCCCAAGTATCTCGCCGTTGTGCACGAGTACTGCGCCGATTGGAACGCCGCCTTCGTCGCGCCCCGCGATTGCTTCGTCGATCGCGGCCTGCATGAACTGGCGATGCGCGGCAGGCGTTTCGATCTCGGAACTCACATTGGCAGGTTAGGCGAGTAAGCGATCAGCATGGCTCGAACGTCGTCATAGCCCGTCAACATGACCAGGTCATTTTCAGGAAGCCGACGCACCGGACACTGGCATGCATCGCGGCATAAGTATCGAACGGGTTGTCTTGGACCACAGGGTCAAGGAAATTGGTGTTGAGTTCGCTATTCGCGTTGGTCATGGGCCCCCACATAAAGACTACGCACGCGGCCAGATCTGGTCGTAGTCTGCGCCAGTGCAAGACGCTTCTCTAGGGACTGAATCGGCAATTGAGTCTCCCGCAAGCAGTCGCGCTCTTGTCGTGGTTTTCGCGATTCTGTCAGCGCTGCTCACTGCGGGGTACGGCGTGCTGTTCAGCATCGTGGGCGACTATCGCGACGACTACGGCATCAACGAGTTCACTGTTGGGTGGATAATCGGTATCGGCTTCATCGTGGCGTTCGCCGCTCAAATCGTGCTGGGACCGCTCGGCGATCGCGGCTACGCACGTCGGCTGGTTTACGGCGGTGCCATCGTGAACATCATCGGGCTTTTGATGATGGGTTTCGGCACGACTGCCCCGATGTTGCTTGCCGGCCGTGTTGTCACCGGCCTCGCGGTCGGCGCGTCGGCGCCCGCCATCAAACGCATCGTCGTCGTGGGGTCTGGCGACAACATCGGTCGCAACCTCGGCTGGTTGTTTTCGGCTGATGTATTCGGCTTTGCCATGGGACCGGTCATTTCGGCCGTTCTGGTTGGCCCGTTCGGTCTCGCGGCTCCGTTCGTCGTGATTGCGGTCGCCACCGCCGTCGTGTTGGTAGTTGTCGTCAGTCTTGGCGTGAATGTGCCTGAAGCGTCAGACGACGACTCGCAACGGTTCGCTCTCGACCTACTGCGATCCCGAGCCTTTGGCGGCGCAGTCATGCTCGGCGCCGCCGCGTTCTTGATGATCGGTGCCTTTGACTCGCTCTGGGATGTCGTGCACACCGACCTCGACACCCCCGAATGGATGGCGAACCTCGGCATCGCCCTGTTTGCGATTCCGTTAGTTCTCCTCGGGCCGTGGTCGGGCAAACTCGCACAACGACGTGGTCCGTTCCTGGTCGCTGGAATCGGCATGGCTCTCGGAGCCTTTTGGATGGGTGTATACGGTGTCATGGCATCGGGCGTCGCGATCTTCACGGTCGCCATGGTCCATGCCGTCACTGACGGATTCACCTTCGCGGCGAGCGGAGTGGCAGTTGGTTTGACCGCTCCGGCGCAACGCCAGTCGGGAGCACAAGGTGTATTGGGAGCGATGCAAGCGCTCGCTGCCGGGATCATGGCTCCCATTACCGGTGGGCTGTATCAGGCGTTTGGGCAACAGACGGCGTACTGGGTGGCCGCGGCTGTGATTCTGGCGATGGCCGTTGGCGGGTTGGTGCTTGCTGGCCCAGAAGCTCGTCGTTTGACCGGCTAGGGACCGCCAGATGTGTCGAGAGCATCTAGTCTCGGCTGGTGTCTTTTGTGGTGGCGACCTGGAACGTGCAGTGGCAATTCGGCGAGTGGCAGCAACGCCAGCAACCCATACTTGAAACGCTGCGCACCCTCGATGCAGACATAATCACGTTGCAGGAAACCTGGCTCGATCAAGTCGATGAGTTGGCCGCACAGCTTGACTATGACTCGACCTGGGCTGGGCGACCGCCACGCCGCGACGGCAATATCGGTTTTGGCAACGCAGTGTTGAGTCGCTGGCCGATCACGCGACGTGAACATTGCTTCCTTGAAGACGCGTCGGGTCGCAAATATCGCAGCTGCGTTCATGGCCAGGTGCAGGCCCCGTTTGGGACGGTGCCCGTATTTACCACTCACCTCGATTTCGCCATCGACGGTTCCTCCGTCAGACATATGCAGCTGGCAACCGCCTCGGAATTCATCGAGACATTTGCAGATGGTGACCTCGTGCCGATCCTGACTGGTGATATGAATGCCGTTCCTGACAGTGATGAGATCCGCACCTTGACTGGGCGCAGCGCTCCGCACATCGATGGCCGAGCATGGACCGACTCGTGGGAAGTCGCGGGCGATGGCCCAGGGATCACCTGGTCGAGCGACAATCCATATTTGAAGGCGCCGACCTGGCCGAACCGCCGTCTCGACTATGTGCTTGTCGCCACGCCCCGCGAGAATCGGCCTGTCGGAAATCCGCAGCGAGCCTGGTTGTTCGGCGAAGAACCAGTCGATGGCGTCGTGCCGTCAGATCACTATGGCGTGGCGGTAGAAATCGCTAGCTGACCGGGCGTGTCATTGCTGACGCGACTTCGGCTCACGGGGCAACCCCAGAAGCCGTTCGCCTATCAGATTGCGTTGAATCTCGCTTGTGCCGCCAGCGACACGCATGCCGGGTGCATACAAGAACTCATCGTGGATATCGCCGGTCTGCATGCCGGCTGCGCCCATCGAATCGAGTTCGCATCGGGTGCGATGCGTCTCGAACTCAGTGTTGCCCAGTTTCACGAGCGGGCCCAACAGAGGATTACCGGCGCTGCGGTCCAGCAGTCGCCGCATGGCACCAGCGTTGGCGGCCAGCGTTGCAACCCGTGCGCGCATGGCGGTGTTATCGGTGTCGGCGCTGTCGATCAACCGCTGGGTGCGGCGTTGTAGGCCAATCCCAGCGGCGCCCACCTCGGCGCGCTCATCTGCCAATACCGAAGTGGCAATAGTCCAGCCTGCGCCCAACTCGCCGAGCAGCGAATTGGCGTCGAGGGGCGCTTCGTCAAAGAACACCTCGCAGAACTCGTGATCCCCGGTCATCTGTTTCAGCGGACGCACGTCAATACCTGGTGCATGCATATCGACGAGGAAGAACGAGATGCCTCGGTGCCCTGGCTCACCAGTATTGGTACGAGCGAGCAGGATCCCGTGATCGGCGAGTTGTGCCGTTGAGGACCACACTTTTTGCCCGGTCACAACCCACCCGTCGCTGGTTGGTTCGGCTCGAGTCGACAGGCTTACAAGGTCCGAACCTGCTTCCGGTTCACTGAACAGCTGGCACCACAAGATGTCTGCCGCAAGCGTCGCACGCAGGTACCGGCTCTTTTGTTCGTCGGTTCCGAACTTGAGAATCGCACCACCGGTCAAGACGAACCCTTGGAAGTTCATGTACGGCGCAATCGCTCGGCGCGCGCACTCTTCGCTCCAGGCCAGTCCATGGTCGATGCTGAGTCCTTGCCCGCCGTAGGTAACCGGCCATGCGATACCGGCAAAGCCCTGGGCAAAGATGTGCTGTTGCCAGGCCAAGGCGTTGGCGTGCAGAGCCGGCGGCATGATCGCGCCAAAGGCCTTGCACGCGATACCGCTGCTGGCTGCTGCATCGAGAAACGATGCGGCGACGCTACGAAAGTCTTCGACTGTCAGGCCGGTGTGCTGCGCCATGAGCCGACGCTAGAGGACCTGTGGTCGACCCGCGTAGTCGTCTCAGGTCATGAGACGAGCAGAGTGAGACCGATGAGCAGCACAGCCACAATCAGCAACATCAATCCGACGATTAGTGCGACCGACCTGAGCACGTGACCGGTGGTGTTTGCGGCAGTCGCGGAACCATCATTTTCAGGATCTTCAGGGTTCGGGCCCTCGCGATCAGGTTCGCCGTGTTCGTGACTGAGGCGCAAGACCATATGCGTCCAGTCTGGCCCTTACCCCTCAACATTGGGGTGCGGGTGGGTTTGCTCATCGGTACTCGGCACGCCGATTCGTACGATTGGGGTGTGTCTGAACTATTTCCATCTGTGTCTGGCGGCCTGATTTTTGGCCGTGTGCGTTCTGTTCGGGGTGTGGTTTTGGTTGCGGTGTTGGGTTTGTTGGCATCGATGTTGGGTTTGGTGGGTGCGCCGGCGGTGTCTGCTCAGGCGAACCAGATTGTGATCGCGGAGATTTTCTATAACCCTGACGGCCAGATCGAAGATCACGAAT
>CALKPY010000120.1 GCA_937991435.1 uncultured Acidimicrobiales bacterium | reverse complement strand
TAGAGGTTGGCTCAGCGGTAGAAGTTGGCGTAGTGGTGATCACCGTGGCTGTGGCGGTACTGGTCGCCGGTTTCGAGGTTGCGGTCGGGGTAGGGGTCGGGGTTGAAGCCGCGCCCGTCGGCGTAGCCGACACCGTGCCGGTGGGCGTCGCCGTAGTTGGTGTCGGCGGAACCGTGCCTGTCGCAGTCGCTTCTGGCGTAAGGGTTTGTAGCTCTGAACCGGTCGCTGTCGGCACAGCGGTGACCGCAGGTGCGCTCGAAACAGGAGTCACCGCTTCGACAAGTACGCCCGTACCCGGATTCCTGAGAGTCGAACCTCGCCCAATATTGGGGGTAACCGTGGCAATCTGATCAAGGGTGTCCACAAGACCTGAAATTCGAGTCGTCGGCTCAGGCGACGCTGTGGGAGTTGCGGTCACATCGCCCGGGCCGGCCAGAATCACCTGCTGTTCTGGGTCGGTGTCGATAACGGCAAGGGCGCCGAACAAGACGACGATCGATGCCGCCACAGCGACGATGGCTGAACGGTAGCGACGCAACCGATGACGTGAACCAGATGCCGGCACACCACCGACAACGAACTTGCCTACCGCGATATCTCGCTCTTCGTCTTCCATCTTGCGGCGCAGGTCATCCCAAAAAGCGTCAGGTGGCTGCGGCGGATCTTCATCTTGCCGCAGGAACGGCGATTCGTCGTCTCGTGAATAGCGGCTCACTCGGTGACCTCATGCAAATTCTCGACAGCTCGGCGGGCGCGACTCAAACGGCTACCCACCGTGCCGACGGCGATTGAAAGGTATTCAGCAATTTCTTGGTGGGACATGCCCACGCCAGCAGACAACACAAATACCTCGCGATGTTCAGGGGCCAGCTGGTCGAGAAGCTTGTAAAGCTCCTGTCGATCCGCAGCAATATCACCAGGGTCGGTGACGATCGACGGCAGACCCCGAAGTTCCTCGACGTTGTCGTGGCGCCGCAGCGACTCTCGACGAACCATGTCGAGACAGGTTGTTTCGACAGTGCGATACAGCCACGAACGGAAGCCATCGTTTGACCGCAAGCTTCCGAGTTTGCGAAACGCTTTGAGATACGCGTCTTGCAGCGCGTCGTCGAGCGCGTCTTGGTTGCCAAGAATCCGCCATCCCGCTGATCGCATGACCGCATCGTTCTTTTTCAACAACGCCGTGAACGCGTCAAGATCTCCGTTGCGGGCGCGCTCGACTTCAGCACCATCTGCTTGAGACGGCCACTGACCACGATCGCTCACAGGCTCCTGCGACGACGGCTTCGATGCTTCGAGCGGGCGTTTGATCACACGCTGATCTCTCCGGATGTGCCGAGCCTAACTTGACCGATTAGACCCACAGTTGCTGGTTTCGACACAAAGGTTTCGACACAAAGGAGAGACGCCCCGCGCCTCGATTTCTTTCCCACATGCGAACAATTTCTTTGTCGCACCCAGAGCGCTACTCAGAGTTGTGCATACCAGTCATAACCACGCTCGCCCCAGTAGTCACGCGGCCGCTCGTCGCTGAAGCGAATCAATCCAATGCGCTTTATGGTCTTAATGCCGTACTTGTTCGGTGTTGCCAACCGCAGCGGCGCACCGTGTAGTTGTTCAAGCGGCGCACCCTCAAGTTCATACGCGAGCAACGTCTGTTGGTGCATCATTGACGCCGTGTCCATGCCCACGTAATACGCGCCATCTGGCGTCTCGAGCGCGACGTACTTCGGAAGCTCACCCAACAGGTCTTCATACGGCGCCACGAAATCACTGAATCGAGTGCCACCCCACGTGACCACGTGGCTCCAACCTTCGATGCATTTGTGTTCGACGGTCATCTCGACCTTGTCAAACGCCGTCACGTCCGCGAGCGCATGACGGCCAAGCGTGCGGCCGTCGGGACCTTCGACGCGCATAGACCATTGGTCCAGGTCGATCTCGTCTCTAATGCCATGGCGACCATTGACTCTGATCATCGACGACGCCGACCGAGCAAAGGTGGGTGCATTTCCGCCAGAACCTCGAACGTTTGACCACACCGCCTCGTTGAACTCGTGACCCTTGCGAAGCACATCGGGAATGTTGTCGATTTCGGGGCGACCCTGCAGATGGCGGAAGCCAGCAAATGCCGCCACCGACGCAACCGCGCCCGTCAGGAACGATCGACGCGATTGCGACCGATATTCGGCCGGCGTGAGCGTGGGTGACTCGGCATCGAGCGCGGCGTAACGCTGAGCCCTCGCCTCGTCACTCTCACGCGGCGTGCGCTTCGGAATTTTAGACATCGGTCAACTCCTCGCCGCTGGCGGGCGTTTGGATCACGGGGCGATCGCTGAGTTCGTAGCCGGTGACCATGCTGGCGAAGTTGCGCCATCCTGCTCGGGCGACTTGCAGCAGATGCACGACAAAGAACACCAGGAACGAAATCGTCATGAAGAAATGGATCGTCTTGGCTCGCTCGTACCCGCCGAACACTCGGGTGAGCAGGTTCAGCGATGTCGGCTTGTAGATGGCAAAACCGGTCAGCACCGCAATTGCGCCGAAGAAGATGATCAGCGAGTAGCTGAGCCGCTGCGCCCCGTTGTAACGACCTTGCGGCGGCAGGGGCTTGTTGCGAATGAACAAGTCGTGCTTGATGACCTGCACCGCGTCGCTAAACGACCGCCGTTCGGGCAGAAGATGACGCCACTCGCGAGTGCGCCAGGTGTACACCAGATAGGCGAGACCGTTCAGAGTGAATAGCCAGCCAAACGTGAAGTGCCACGCGAGACCCTTAGCCAGCTTGCGTCGCAACCCAAGCGAATCGCTAAGTCCTTCGGGCAGAAAATCGAACCAGTGCCAGCCAACCAGCCCAATCCCGAACCCGAACGGGTCACGCACATCGGCGTTGTAAATACGCAGGCCGCTCCAGATCATGATGGCCAAAAGCGGGAAGTTGATCCAGTGCATCCAGCGGGTGCCGCGGCGGTGTCGCAGAACCGCGACTTGCTCGCTTGCCGAGCGGGCCTGCATGTCGGACATAGCACCACGCTAGATGGCGAATGTCGTTGCAGCCCTACGAAGTTGTCAACAGCTGCGAAAATATGAGTCTCAGATTGTCGCTTCGTTCATTGTGCGCCACACCCGCTGTGGAGTCGTCGGCATTTCGATGTGACGCACTCCCAGGTGACTCAACGCGTCAACGACCGCATTTTGCACAGCCGGAGTAGCGCCGATCGTGCCCGACTCGCCAACTCCTTTGGCGCCAATCGGGTTGTGTGGTGTCGGGGTCTCTTGGGCAATGCGCTCAAAGCTCGGCAGCTCAGCCGCGGACACAAGTGCATAGTCCATGAAGTTCGCCGTCTGCGGGTTGCCGTCTTCGTCATAGGCGAACTCTTCGATAAACGCTTGCGCTATGCCCGACGCGATACCGCCGTGCACCTGGCCATCGACGATCAATGGGTTCACGATCGTGCCAGCATCGTCGCACGCGATGTGTCGTTGAATCGTGACTTCGCCGGTGCCTCGGTCGACGTCGACGACCGATAGGTGCACACCAAACGGGAACGTCGCGCCCGCCGGCTGAAAGTCTGCTTCGGCCCGCAAACCGCCCGTGTCGCCGGCACTCGCCGCCGTGGCGACTTCGGCCCATGACGTGCTGATCGCGGGGGTACCCGCAACAGAAAACGCTCCCGTTTCGGCGTCGAGCACGATGTCCGATTCGCTCGCTTCGAGCAGGTCCGCCGCGACCGCCTTAGCCATGTCGATCACGCTTTCGGTGGCATGCCACACGGCGGTGCCTCCGATCTGCAACGACTTTGATCCGCCGGTGCCGCCACCGCGGGGGACCTCGGCCGTATCGCCGTGGCGCACCTCGATCAGGGCCACATCAATGCCGGTGAGCTCGCTTGCGATCTGCGCAAACGCGGTGTGGTGACCTTGCCCGTGCGACGACGAGCCGGTCAAGACAACCGCAGTGCCATCAGGCTTGATGTCGATGCTTCCGAATTCACCTTGTTGCATGGGGTTTGCGATCTCGACATAGGCAGACCACCCAAGGCCTAACAGCTTGTCGTCGCCGTCGTCGCGGCGACGCTGTTGCTCGACGCGCAACGCTGGGTAGTCGACGGCCGCCATCACCGCATCCATTGCCTTGGCGTATTCGCCGCTGTCCATCGCCGCACCCGTCGGGGTCACCAGCGGGAAGCGCTCAGGCGCAAAGAAATTCTTGCGGCGAACCTCGACCGGGTCGTGACCGATCTCCGCGGCAAACACTTCGATCATGCGCTCGATGGCATGAGTGGCTTCGGGCCGACCGGCCCCGCGATAGGCACCCATCGGCACGGTGTTGGTCATGACCGAGGTCCACGAAAAGTCGACCTTGGCAATGTCATAGACGCCAGAGGCCACCACGTTCGTGATGAACGGAAGCACCGCGCCGACCGCGGGATACGCGCCGGCGTCTTGCAACATGTGCACCTTGTACGCCTGCACCCGCCCATCGCGCGTGCCGCCGATAGTCGCGGTAAACCAGCAGCCGCGACCATGCGCGAGCCCAAGCATGCTTTCGCTACGCGTCTCAGCCCACCGCATTGGTGTCTCGAGCTTGCGGGCCAAAAGCGAAACAACAATGTCTTCGGGATACCCACCGTTCTTGGCTCCGAAACCGCCGCCGACATCGGGACAGATCACTCGCACATGGTCGGCTTCGACACCCGTTGCCGCGGCCAAATTATCGCGGGTGCCATGAGCCCCCTGGGTGCTCGCCCACTGGGTCAGTCGAAGCACACCATCGTCGCCGGTATCCCAACGCGCAATCGTGGCCCGCGGTTCAAGAGGGCACGGCGCGAGGCGTTGATTGCCAAAGGCCAGATCAACCGTGACTTCGCAACCATCGAAGAAGTCATCGCCGGCGGTGCTCGGATTGGCAAAGGTCGTATTGGTTCCGACCTCTGGGAACAGCAGGATCTCATCGTTGAGCGACTCGCGCATCGACACAACCGGCGTGAGCGGCTCGTAGTCAACAAACACGAGTTCCGCAGCGTCGACGCCCTCGGTCGCCGTCCGCGAAACAATCGCCACGATTGGCTCACCCACATAACGCACGCGATCCAAGGCAAGCCAGGTGCGCTCCATCTGCTGATTGAGCATCGGCATCGTCGGCGCACGCGCAACCAGTTCAAGATCCGCTGCAGTGAATACACCGACGACGCCAGGCATCACCGCGGCGTCGCTGGTATCGACATTGGTGATTTCGGCATGCGCGACGAGCGACCGAACGAAGGTCACATGCAGCGCATCGTGCGGCGCCAAATCGTCGACGTAGGACCCGCCGACAGTCAAAAACTCAGGATCTTCTTTGCGAAGTACTCGCGTGCCAAGCACACCCATGATGGTTCCCCCTGGTCAGAGCAGTCGGACAGCACCGTACCTGCACAACCATTTCTCAGGGTTAGTTGGCCGCGAGCACATCTTGCAATGCGCCGAGTAATCGATCGATGTCTTCACGAGCGGTGTAGTGCACCCATGACACCCGAACCACCCCGTCGTCAGGTTCTACATCGATCCCTTCGAGAAGACGGCGAGCGTAGAAATCACCCGAGCCGCACAAGATCCCGCGAGCCACCAGCGCCGACGCCACCTCGGCCGAGCTCTTCGTTCGAGGCACAAACGCCACGGTTGGACAACGGTGCATTTCGCCAGCAGAGCCGCCACTGATCGACGACGGGCCAATGAGCCGCACGTCGTCATGATCACCAAGCCAGCCAACGACGGGTTCGACGAGCTGGGTCTCGTGCATTTGCCAGAGCTGAGACACGCTCGCGACCGCGGTACGCAGATCGTCATCAGTGCTTCCGCCATGATGCACATGGGTGGCATGCATGTAGTCGAGCACGGCACCGGCACAGGCTTCCTGTGCGTGGTCAGGGCCGGCTGGAGTCAGACGTTTGTTCGCAAGTTCCGCGTTGAAGTAGTGGCCTTGATTGGGCAGGTCGTCGGTGATGCCATTGGCGGTGACCATCAGTCCCTGGTGCACCGAATAGACCTTGTAGAGACTGAATAGATACACGTCGACCCCCAGCGCACCAACATCGGGAAGACCGTGCGGAGCAAACGACACACCATCGACAACCACCCGGGCTCCAACCTTGTGAGCCATCGCGGTCAGCGTGGCGACGTCATTTTCTTGACCAACAATGTTCGAGCAATGGGGGAAGCACACCAACCGCGTCTGACTCGTCAGCAACGCCGCCAGCCCCTCAGGGTCGAGCAGCCCAGTCGCTGGGTCGACTCGCCACTCTCGCAACGTCGCTCCGCTGGCTTTGGCCATACGACGCATCGCTCCGGTGTTGGCCTCGTGATCTTGATTGGTGACGATGACCTCATCGCCGGCCCCGAGGATCTCACCAAAGGCCTTGGCCAACACATAGGTATTGATCGACGTCGACGGACCGAACTGAATCTCGTCGGACGTCACGCCAAGTGCTTGGGCCCATTTGGTACGACTGGCGTCCATCTGTTCGCCGGCAGTGGCCGATGCTGCATACTCGGCGTAGGGCTGCACCTTGGTCTCGGTGTAGTAGCGGTGCAGTGCGTCGATTGTCTGGGCACACGCGAACGATCCGCCCGCGTTCTCAAAGAACGGTTGGTCAGACAATCCTGGGGCGCCAAACGCCGGAAACTGCGAACGGACAAAAGACAGGTCAAGATCCACGACGCGAGCGTAAGGGCTCGCAGTTGACTGCTGCCGATCAATCGGCTCCCGGTATCGGTTCGGCATCCCACAGCTGAACTTCGTCAGCGTCGCCGTACAGACGAGCGGCCGGGCTTTGCTTTTCGATATTGCCGGTCAACCCGCGGTACATACCCAGGCCGCACAGTTGACGAAGTTGAGGGCTGAAGGTGGCCATGATCTCTGAGGGAATGCCGAGTTGTTGATTCTCTTGCTGGCGAATGAATCCCGCGCAGTAGTTCATGGCAATACCTACACGCACGTCGTCGACGGTGTTGTTCGCTCCCCCGCCGTGCCAGGTGCTCCCGTGCCACACGAGCACACTTCCGGCCGGCATCTCCGCGGGAATCGAATCGATTGGATCAGCGTCGGGGCCTGCGAAATAGTCGGGGTTGTCCCACAGGTGGCTTCCGGGAACTACACGGGTCGCTCCATTGGCTTCAGTGAAATCGGTGAGCGCCCACATCGAGTTGCACACCGTTGCCACGTGCGGTTTGGCGAGCGGTTGAATCTGATCATCAGCATGAATCACCTGGGCCGTCTCACCCGGGGCCAGCGATATCGAAGCCAAGCTCGACACGAGACATTCGTCGCCAATGACTCCTTCGACCAGTTCAAGAACCTGCGGTTGAGTCGGCACCTGTTGCCAGATCTCGCCATAGGCCAACAAGTTGTAGGTGCGTGTAGTGCGGTTTCCTTCAAAGCGATTGTCTGCCGGGCGACTCGCTCGATCTGCTTCGAGGCGGCGCACATCAGCGAGCAGTTCGGCCACCAGATCCGGAGCAATGACGTTCTCAACGATGGTGTAGCCATCGTCGACCAGCTGTTGATGATGTGGACTCAGGTCGATCATGGCGTCTCCTATTGCTCAACGATGGGGAACCGTTCGACGATAGTTCGAGCGGGCACTACGGCATTGATGGCATCAATGCCTTCACCAGCCCAGACCACCCGCACCGACATGTCACCAGTCTCGGCGGCTTGGCGATGCTGTTCAACGAGTGGTTCAACCACCGGTCGCAGTTCAGTTTC
>CALKPY010000119.1 GCA_937991435.1 uncultured Acidimicrobiales bacterium | reverse complement strand
GCTGCCGCTAACGCCGTCTGCTACGCACAAACAACATCTCGTCGGCCCTGGCATCAGCTCCAAAGCAGCGTCGCTTGCTTCGGCGACGTTGGGCTTCATGCGGGCCGTCAATCACCATGATCTTCGGGCCAGCCTGATCGCGATCAGCCTCGGCTCCCGCGACAGCCCTCTTCGCATGCTGCGGTCAGCCGGTGTCGATCGCGCCGATGCAATCATCATGACCTCGGCTGTGCGTTGGCACGACGCACCTGGGTCGCTAACCACCGGCGCACGCGGGGTTCTCGTTGCGCGAATCTCGGTCTCAAACAATCGCAGCGTCGTCGACGACGTTTTTGCCGGCGCTATTCACAACCCGTTGACCAAACTGGTTGAACTGGTCTCATCGCTGCGTCTTGCAAACGGCCGTATCGCGCTTGCCAATTTCTACGAAAAGGCCGTGGTGCCAGGAACCACCGCTCGGGCCAATCTCAGCTCGCCGCGTCACGATCCGGCGACCTGGATCTCTGAGCTTGGACTGACGACGCCGACTGGTGAGTTATCCGCGATAGAGCGAGCGAGCCTGTGGCCGACCATTAGCGTTACCGAGATGCGTAGCGACTCAGTAAATCGCAGTGCCTCGCCCGGCTCAGCAGTCGCCACAGTTCGTATCCACCTCGTACCGAACCAACGTCCAGATGAGGTTGAACGAGCTCTGCGTCGCTGGTTCGCTGACTCGCTACCAAAGGGCCTCACCGGTGAGATCACTATTGTCGACAGCTCGCTGCCGTATCGAGTACCTGATGATTCACCGGTTCTACGGGGCCAACTGGCGGCGTCGGCCACATCAACTGTGGCTCAAATTCCTGCTGGCGGACCTCGGGGCGCCGGCGAAATCAGCTATGCGTTACATGCACCTGTCGGCTTCGCTGGAGTATGTACCCCGACGGCTGGCTTTGGCACTGAACGCGAAGAGTTCAACGCGTCGACCTCGAACCGACTCGTGCTCGACGCCTGCTCGATGTTCGCTGCCGTGACCCACCAGATTCACCAACGCTGACATGGCCGGTCACGCAGCTACCGAATGGGTGTCGTTCCTTGATGACAACGGCACAACCTGGCTGTTCGATCTCACATTCTTGTCGAGCAATTGGAGCTGTACATTTGGCGTTGGCTGCCCCGGAACAGAGCCAGGCGATAACGGGCGGCGCGGCTGTTGCGCTCATGGGGCCTACCTCACAGCACCGGCTGAGCGCTCGCTTGTGGCGCAACAGGCGTCACGCCTTACCGCTGCCCAATGGCAAAACCATCACCTGATCAGCACCGACGACGATGTGTTCACGGTCGAAGACGGCGAAATTTCCACACGCACCGTTGATGATGCGTGTGTGTTCCTCAACGACGAGTCATTTGCCGGCGGCCATGGTTGCGCCTTACATATCGGAGCAGTCGACGCGGGCGAACTTCCGTTGGATTGGAAGCCCGAGGTCTGCTGGCAGGTTCCGTTTCGCCTAGAAACGCACACCGACGACATCGGCACCGTGACCATGACACTGCGAGCCTGGCGCCGCACCGATTGGGGCGAAGGTGGTCAAGACTTCGACTTTTGGTGCACCGACCATCTCACCGTTGGGCTGCCGGGACACCAAACCTGGCGCCATCACATTGACGAGCTATCTCGACTTACAGGCCCAGAGCCGGTCGCAATGCTTGTCGACTATCTCGAGAAGCAGGAAGCGCGTAGCCGCGAAAGCGCGGTATTTCTGCAGTCCAAGTCCGGCAACGCCAGGGAAACGGGGTAGCCCGAAAACGTTGCTCTTCGCTCATCGCTTGCTCTGCGCTCGTGGGAACGCTCGATTGCTGTGCGAGCGTCAGCTCGGAAAGAGAAACGCAGGGTCTGATTGATCTGCGCCAGAGCCGGTATCGGCCAACTGGCACCACGACTTGTGTTCGCCTGGTAGGCCATCACATTCATCACAAGGTTCATCGCTCGGAGCGAGAACGTCGTCAAAACCGTCAGACGTACGCTTAAAGGCCCTGGCCTCTTCGTAGCGACGATGTCGTCCCTTCTTCACCTCAGGCTCCTTACACGGTCGTTCTTCGACTCTATCAGTGACGCATATGGGCGCCACAGTCCGCAGACTACTGCGAATGACAACCGTGTTGGTTGCACCTTTGTTCCCATCTGGAAACATTTAGCTGACTGACCGTGCCAAGGTCAGTCAGCAGACGCCAGATGGCCCTCAGATATAGGTTGACCAGAACGCTTTTCGACCACTACTCGTCCATCACCGTCAAACGCAACAGCTGCGCGCCCAGCCAGAAGTTGCTCGACCGCAGCGCCTGCCATCTCATGACGCCAACCGGCTGCCAAACGACCGGAACCATGACGCACAAACTCTTCGATATCTGACCGGGACCCAAGCATCGCTGGATCAAGCTGTTCGTCCTCGGCATGTTGATTCAGCCACGCGGTAATCAGCGTTACCGCCGGGCGCAAATCAGGGCCCTGTTGCCGTCGTTGGGGTTGCACCGGCGGTGGTTCTTCGTCATTGGCTGAGTCCAGCACCTCAATGATGGTTGCCGCGTCACGCTTGCTCAGCGAACGCCGTTCGAGCCCACGAGTCTTGCCGACATCTTGGGCGGTCTTCGGCGTGCGTTGAGCAAGCGCGACGATGGCCAGGTCCGGCAAGAGATGCCGCACCGGAATGTCGCGATCTTGCGCAGTGCGTTCTCGCCATGCGGCCAAGCTTCTGGCCGCAGTGCGGGCACGTCCGCCGAGCGATCGGGCTTCCTTGATCCTCAACCAGGCGTCATCGGGGTTTCTCACAGTGGTGCCGCGCGACAGTGCCAGCTCGCATTCGTCTTCGGCCCACGCAGTGCGACCCCGATCCTCGAGCTGGTCGAGAAGCAGATCCTGGATCTCGAGCAGATGTTCGACATCGCTTGCGGCGTAGGTAAGTTGGGCGTCGTCGAGCGGCCGCTTGAGCCAATCGGTAAGACGGTTCGCCTTGGCCAGCCTGAGACCCAGCAGCTGATCGTGCAGCGCCGCTAGCGACGGTGTGCGCAGACCAATGAACGCCGCCGCAATCTGGGTGTCGAAAATCCGCGACGGCGACGAGCCGGTCGCGAGCTGCAAGATTTCGAGATCCTGGCTGCATGCATGAAGCACGGCCTCGACTGGGGCCTCAAGAACTTCGCCTAACGGTTCGATATCAACCGCTAATGGGTCGATCAAGACAAGGCCGCCAGACCACGCGATCTGGACAAGCGCGAGTTGTGGGTAATACGTGCGCTCCCTGTGAAACTCTGTATCGACAGCGTAGCGGTCTGTACTGAGTAGCGCCTCGATCACGGCATCAAGCTGAGCGCCGGTATTGACCAGTTCACGATGGCTCAACTTGGTAGACACAACACACCTTGGAAGTCTCGGGGCTTCAACGTCGCGTCGGCACTCGCCATTGCGCCCCGTGCGCAGCGACACGCTTCAGGTCGCGAGGCCTTCGCGAACTCGACAGACAGTAGCGAGCCGTTAGCGGTCGATGTGGTTCTTGGGCCATTCGACCGATCTGCCATCGAGATCCGCCGGGGTGTCCGCGTCGGAAACGGCCCACCGGTCAGCGACCAATGTCGAGATCGCGAATCCGCGGACGACCTTGCGCAAGCTTCGATCGCCCTCATCGAACGATGCGACGATGTGATCAAGCACATGGCTTCGATACACCGCCACCAACGGCTGCGGGCGCTCGCCATCGTGCGCCTGCACCCCGTCGACGGTGCTTCCAAGCCGACCCACAAGGCGAGCAACAACATCGCCGTCAAGACCAGGAAGGTCACACGACAGCACAACAGCGCCCGCCAGAACACCGTGCCCGCGGCGCAGGTGCTTCCATGCCGCGCTGACGCCAGCGAGGGGGCCCTGCCCCACGACCTCGTCGGCCACCACGCTGACGTCTGGTGCGTGGCCTCGCGTTGACCCGCCAGCCACGACAATCGGTAAGACACCAGCCGCCCTGACCGCCTGAATCACTCGGTCCTGCATCGCCACACCATCGACGACGAGCGATGCCTTGTCCGCGCCCATTCGACGGCTCAAACCGCCAGAGAGCACGATCGCGGCGAGTGAACCTGCAGTCTCAGGAGATGCGATCACCGGTCACGAACAACGACGGTCATCACCCGTCGTAGTCGCCATGTGGCCAGGCAGGGTCGAGCTGACGCAGAAACAATTCGCATCTATCAGCCTCGGCGATTTCATTGATTTTTGCCGCCGATGAAGCCAGGCCCGCCAAAGCCCGCAAGAATCCCCGATTCGATTCGTGATCCCAGCGCACATAGCCGCTACCTCGCCATCCGTTGGCACGAAGCCGGTCAAGACCGCGGTGATAGCCCACACGAAAGGCCGCATAGGCTTCGATGTCATCTCGCGCGAGTCGCCCCAACTGGGCCCAACCATCAAGGAACGTCGGCCAGGCAGCGACCACAGCGCTGACCGCATCACGAGGTTCGGGCGAGGCCAACGCGGCCTCAAGAGCCGTCAACGCTTCGGTCGGCTCTAGGTTGAGGACGGTCTCGGGCGGACCGGATCGGGTCAAGTGAATTTCGGACATCTGCCGATGCTACCGATCGTCGTGAAGTCGCAGCAGTCAGGTCTGAGCCACAGCGGTGTCAGGTGACCCGCACCAGACGGAAAACATCAGTCGCTGCGCCAGATAGAGCGATGCCTGCTAGCACGCCTACGAGATCGCCTGGCTTAACGTGGCCGCTTTCGACAGCGCGTCGAACGGCTTCTTGAACGCGGTCTTCATATGACGGACCCGACTCGAATTCCATCGGTACGGTTCCCCAGCTCGACGTGAGTTGGCGGAATGTGTTCGAGTTCGCCGTGAAGCCCAAGATGTTGGCACGAGGGCGGAACCGGGCCATCGATCGCACTGTGAAGCCAGATCCTGAGATCGCCAAGATCGCGGCAATATCGAGTTCGTCGCATGCCCGGGCCGCGGCCGCAGTCATGGCGTTGGTGATTGCGGCTGCAGGGTCGGTTGCGCCCACGAGGTGCATTGCCTGCAAGCGTTCGGCCCAAGCTGAGTGATCGAACTTCTCATCAGCGCGAGATGCGATCTCGGCCATGGTTTCAACAACACGCACAGGGTGCTTGCCAATCGCGGTCTCGCCCGAGAGCATGACCGCCGAAGTGCCGTCGAACACGGCGTTAGCCACGTCGCTTGCCTCGGCTCGGGTGGGTGACGGCGACTCGATCATGGTCTCAAGCATCTGGGTCGCCGTAATGACAGGCAGACCAGCGGCGATGCATCGGCGGATGATCTCTTTTTGCAAGTGAGGAAGTTCGGCCAGCGAACACTCGGCGCCGAGATCGCCACGGGCGACCATAATCGCGCCAGATTCCTCAATGATTCCGTCGAGATTGTCAACCGCAGCGCGGCACTCGATCTTGGCGACGATCAACGGGCCGCGGGGGTGCGGTTCGGTCGCGACTCGGCGAACATCGCTGCCGCTTCGCACAAAGCTCAGCGCGACCATGTCGACACCCTCCTCGAGGAATGCGTCGAGCATGACGAGGTCGTCGTCGGTTGGCGATGCGAGGCTCAGCCGTTCTGACGGAATGTGCACGCCCGGTCGACCGCGCACGATACCGCCGCTCGTGATTCGGGCTTCGAGACGGTCACCTTTTCGTTGGAGTACCGATGCGACTACGCCGCCGTCGCCAAACGCCAGGTCATCGCCAGCCTGCACATCGATGAGCAGGCCTTCGTAGTCAACGTTGACTTCGGTGGCTGTACTCGCGTCGTTGCCGACACCAAGCAAGATGGTTGAATCCGTCGCCAGCTCGACGCCATCTTCATCAAAGGCGCCAACTCGGATTTTGGGGCCGGGAAGATCGACGAGTACGCCGACTGGGCGGCCGACGTCAGCAGCGGCAGAACGAATCGCACGCGAAAGCTCGAGGCCCTCATCAATGCTGCTGTGGGCCATGCCGATACGAGCGACATCCATGCCAGCGCGGATCATGTCCTTGAGGACGGCGCTGCTGGAGCTGGCTGGGCCAATGGTGCAAATGATCTTCGTGCGTCGTGTCACGTCTAAAGGCTACTCATGCAACATTGACAACGCTCGTGAATCAATCAGAGGTGGCTCGTGAATCAATCAGAGGTGGCTCATGAATCAATCAGAGGTGGCTCATGAATCAATCAGAGGTGGCTCATGAACGAATCGGAGGTGCCGATTCAGGTTGGTCAATGCGACCGCGACCACCCAGCAGCTAGGTTTCGATGCTGTGCCAACCAGACACCCATACTTGGATCATCCAGGGCCCCTCGCCATCGCTCACCGCGGCGGTGCCGGCGAAGCGCCCGAGAATACCATCGAAGCATTTCAACGGGCTGTTGATCTTGGATACGCGTACCTTGAGACCGACGTGCACGCAAGCGCCGACGGCGTTCTGTTCGCCTTTCACGACGAAAGTCTCGCCCGGGTTACTGATACCGACGCCATCATCGGCGATTTGACCGCATCGGAACTCGACGAAGTCATCGTGGAACGCCGCGCTCGCATTCCGCGTCTGGCTGAGCTGCTGACGACCTGGCCGACAATTCGACTGAACATCGACCCAAAGTCAGACGGCGCAATTGAACCTCTGGTGCACGCCGTCAAGACGCACAACGCGATCGACCGGGTTTGTATTGGTTCGTTCAGCGACCGTCGGATCGCCTATTGCCGTGCTCACCTTGGGCCAGCGTTGTGCACCTCGATGGGGCCCCGTGCATTCGCTGCGTTGCGTTCGGCCAGTCTCGGCGGTCCGTCACCTGCGGTATTTGACGACGCATGTGCGCAGATCCCTACAACGTTTCGAGGACGCCCCTTGCTTGACGAAGCATTGGTTGCCACCGCTCACGCGAACGATCTTCAGGTGCATGTCTGGACCATTGACGAACCAACCGAGATGCACGAGCTGCTCGATCTTGGGGTCGACGGACTCATTACCGACGAACCAGCGGCACTTCGAGACGTGCTGATCCAACGAGGCCAGTGGCGAGCTTCAGACACGCCTTCACCGGTGCCAGCGGGCTCGAACCTTGGGTGAGCCCGCCGTCATCGACCGTCCCGTCGTCTTTGTGCACGGGCTCGGTGGATCTACCGAATCCACGTGGCGCCACAATGGGTGGCTCGATCTTGTAGCCGATGCCGGGCGCACGGCGATTGGCATAGATCTGTTAGGCCACGGAAGCGCCCCAAAGCCATACGAACCAGCGGCGTATGCAGATCTCGCAGACGCTGTTATTGCCCAGCTGCCCGAGGCTGAGGTAGACGCAGTTGGATTCTCGCTGGGAGCACGGGTTCTGCTCGCGTGCGCGGCGCAAGCTCCCGGCCGCTTCGCTCGCCTAGTGCTGATCGGCGTAGGAGCGAACCTGTTCGACGCATCAACCGAGAACCGGGACAAGATTCTCGCCGCGATGGCTGGCGACGGCGACCTGACCGATCCGTTCGTTCGCTACTTTGCCGACCTCGCTGCCGACCCAAGTGCAGATGCCCAAGCGCTCGCTGCCCTGTTGACACACGAGTCGACACCTCTCACCGCCGACGCCTTGTCGCCTGTAACCATGCCGGTTCACGTGCTCCTTGGCGACAATGACTTTGCTGGTCCCGCCGGGCCGTTACTGGCAGCCCTGCCCCATGCCAGTTTCGCTGAACTCCGCAATACGGATCACTTTGCAACGCCGAAATCCATGCAGTGCATCGACGAGGCACTGCGATTCGTCGAGGCATCGCCGTTCTGAGCACCTCATTCTCATCGCAGCGTCCAAACTGGGTGGCGCCTGACGAGTCTTGTAAGCGTCACGCCCTGACCGTTTGCCGACCCTAAGCTCACAACTGTGTCTCCACTCAATCGCAAGCGCGCACAAGTCATCACCGGCGAGCACCTGGTAATGAGCCACAAAGACTTGCGCTTCGATCAGCCATACACGTCGTTTGTCGATGTGCTCTTTGACGGTGTCACGCACCAGATTCTCAGCGCCAAGGACCGCTCCGGCGTCAACTTCAGCAACACCACGGGGTCGTTTACGGTCAACGGCTTTCGGGGTTGGATCATTGAGTCACTCGACACCGTCGCCACCCAGGTTGTGCACCGCCACACCGCGGTGATCGAAAGTCTCTCTGGCGTGCTGAGTACGTCTAGTTACGACGGAGCCGGGCGACTTCTCGATCTTTTCGGCGCGATTGCGCCAGCAGCGACGCCTCTCGGCATGACAATCGGCACTCGGACCGACGCAGAGATCAGCGGCTACCCCAGAATCGCAATGCAGACTGAGATTGGACTTATCGAGGTATCGCCGTTGACGTCTGCTGTCGTTGACCAGCTTCCGACGTGGGCAGGTACCGCAACCGCTGCAGGTGAGCTCTTCGCCGGCCGCCACGGTGATAGCGGGGCCTATCTCGTGCTCGTGACTGACTCATGTCGTGTTCTGGTCATGCTGGCTCCCGAATCAGACCACGACCTCGCCGCCGAGACCATCAGCGCACTTGACGTGCGGTGGCAATTGTGATCTTGCTGCTCGGCTGCATTGGTTGGGGCCTGATCACCTTTGGCGCAATCACCCACCTCATGGATCACGAGCGGCTCGTCGAGCTTTTGGGCATGCACATGGCCAAGCCTCGGCTGGCAGCTAACGCACTGACCGCCGTCGAACTGGCGGTCGCTATCGGCATTCCTGTAGCAGCGACCGGTGCTCCGGCACTCCTGAACTGGTTCGCGTTGGGTGCTGGTGCACTCGGTGTCGTGTTCATCGTTTGGATCGCGAGACTTCTCATGACGAGTTCCTCGTTGCCGTGTGCATGCTCATTCTCGTCGGCTCCGACCACACCTTGGTCATTGGGCCGGGCAGTGCTCGTACTCGCAACAGCATTCCTGTTCCTTGTCGATGAACAGGCAGTTTCAGCCGACGCTGCGTCGACTGCAGCAACATTTCTTGTTGCCCTCGGAATCGCCGGGGCGGTCTACGCAATCCCCGAAGCGGTCGCTTGGCCGGCATCGGCCGGAGCGAGCCTTGCCCGTATCGAAGCGCATCGACCTGGCGAGCGACGATCACCATGAGCGCAGCAGCGCTCGCTGGCGCCGTCCTCGTCACGTGCGCGTTGTTGGCATACGCACTGAACCACATGCTCGCACGGGTTGCCCTTGTCGAAGTCGCGCTCAACGAAGGGTTGCCACCTGGGTTCGAAACGGCACCATCCAGCTTGGCGTTTGACTTCCAGGCGGCGGCAGCGACTCTTGCAGGTGGCCTGCATCTGTTTCTGTCTCGTTCGTGTCACGCGTGTCAATCGCTTGTCGATGAGTTGGGCGCCGATCACACGGCAGTTGGGGATCTGCCTGTGGTTGTGCATCACATCGGCGTTCCGCGCGACGGCACCATCAAATTGGTCGATTTGCTCGGTGCCGGTCTAGAACTCGATCAGCTCGCGACCGCGTCACGTCTCGGTATCGACCCGCTGCCTCATGCCATTGCCATTGGCCCCAAAGGGCTCATCGCACATGGAGCGGTTCCTACTACTGCAGATCTTGACCGCGTCGCTCGTGACGGAGGGCTGTTCGCGGCCCTGGCACCATGACGTTCACGTTAGCTATCGTCATGGTCGCAGCCATAGGCACCATTGCAGTTGCTCTCGTCGTGATCCATCTTTTGCAACGTCTACACGACCTGGAACAAGCCGTACAGGGCGGGCTCACCGCTCCGAGTCGACGATTAACTCGCGAGGAGTTCGAGCGTCGCTTCGCAACGGCCCGACAACGAGCTCTCCTCGGCGAACGTATCGGCACGGGAGTGCTCATCGTGGTTGATCACGGCTCGCCCGCGTCAGATGCGATTGTTCGCACGATCAAGCACCTGCCTTCGGCTGAACTCGTGTTCGTGCACCATGCCAACGGTGCGCTTGCCACCGGTTCCAATGATTTTCCCAGGGGCTTGTCCATCATCGACAATCTCGACCAGCCCACCGAGTCTCTCGGCATCGCCAGCCTGCCATTCGCCTTTGTCATTGACGATGCCATTGTTACCGGGGCCCGACCCCTGGCAGGGCCCGACGACTTACTCGATCTTTTGCGATCTCATACGTGATGGCTAGCGCCCCAAACCAGCAACCGCAGGCGGCTACTGTGGCGTCGTCCAACTTCACCAAAGGCGCCAACGTGCTCTTCTCTGACCTGGAACGCGCCGATGTTCGGCCTCGAGAACCAGTCGAATCACATCGCGCTCCAATCCGTGACTCGTACCAAACCGCGATTGATGGCGACGTCACAAACAACGGATTTGTGTCTGGACTCGTCGACGCACGCGCAGGTAAGCGAGTCCACGCCACGAGACGCGGATTCCTGCGTGGCACCCTCACGACCGCTGCCGCTGCCACTGCGGCGTCGCTCGGCGGTCTGTTCGGACCCGCCCGCACGGTACAGGCCCAGACCGGGGTCATCGGCACCTACCCGCGCCGTATGCTCACGTACTGCCCGCCGCTCAATTCAGGCGACAACTGCCAACCCGGCTGCGGTTCATCACCAATCTGCACCGACTGCTGCTCGGCCGACGGCTACTTCCGCAACGACCCCGGCAATGGTTACAGCCTCTACGCCGGCGGGTGCGGCTCCGGCGATATTGCTGACGGTTGGCTGTGGCGCTACGCCGATGTCTGCGGCAACTGTTCCACCATCGAGTATCGCTGCAGCGACGGCTACGTACAGACCGACACGGGGCCTGCGCCGTTCATCTGTCGAGCGGTCACCGAATGCATTCCACTCGGCGACGGACAAGCCCCTGGTGAGAATCTTCCCGATGCCGCGTCCTCGACAAATTGGCGTCCGGCCGGGTCTCTTGAGGTTGCCGTCGACAACGGTGGCACTGTTGCCCTCACTGGCTGGGTCGCTGACGGAAGCCAACAGCCAGTCGATATTCGTGTCGTAGGCGACGGTGCGATTCTGAGCTGGGGCAAAGCATCGCTCCCCCGCGCTGACATCGCCGGCTCGGTGCGCGGCGCGGGAACCAACGTAGGATTCTCTGTTTCGTTCCCGGCTGAACCGGGTGTTCACCGGTACTGCGTCGACGCATTGCAGGGCGCGTTGGCAGTCAGTGTCGGGTGCGTAAGCCTTGACGTGGGAACAGGTCAGACAGTTCGGGGATCAGGCGCCAGTGGTCAGATCTCATCACCAGAACCGCCACGCGATCAGAACCCCGACGCTGCCCCACCAACGGCGACCCCAGTCGCCGACGAAGCCGAACCAGAACCAACTGCCGCTCCGGCGTTCATCATTCCTGACCCGAGCGACACCAGCGCGAACCCAAGTTGGGGCGCGGTGCAAGTATTACGTCGTGTCGACGCTGCCACAGGCTTTGTCTCGGGTTGGGCGGGCGATATCGACACCACCGAGGCGCCATACCTCTCGATCACAGTCGACGGCGAACCAGTCGCCGTTCTGCGCCCTGACTTGAGTCGCCCCGACGTGTCTGCAGCGGTCCCGGGGCTCGGCCCCACCACAGGGTTCGCCGGCGAGTTTCCCCTGCCTGAGGGTCAAGCCACTGTATGTGTCGACGTCGTCGGGGCCGAAGACGGTCAAGTCGTGTCGTTGGGTTGTCGAGCACTTGGGGCGGCACCCCAAGCCGACCCCGCACTGCAAACTGGGGTGAACAAACCAGAAACCGACGGCACGCCACTGGTGTTTGACGGTGCGATTTACGTGGGCCTCGACCAGTTCGCGCTCGTCGATGACCGCGTGCAGATCTCTGGCTGGGCATTTGATCCGAATGACCGCTCCGCAGTCGTCGAAATCGAGGTCAGCGGCGCTGGCGAAGTCGTACTCATCGACACCGGCAGCCCGCATAGAGATGCCGCGAATCGATTCGGTGTCACCGACTGCGGATTCGACGTGCTGTTACCTCTACCTGTCGGAACCCACCCGGTCAGCGTCGTCGCTCGCAGCGGCCAAGTGACGGTGGCCGTCGCCGAGCAGATATTTGACGTGAGCTGATGAGAACGCCTCTTGCAGCCGCTGCTGACACCCGAGCGTTAGCGAGGTCGCGCGCTGTCGCCCCAGCCTTCGTCGCATGCCTTGTCGCTGCGACTGCGGTCAGCTTCGTCTCCGCGCCCGTCGCACTGTGTGTCGCAGGAGCTGGCGCCGGCTACTCGTTGTCAGGTTCTGTCTGAAGCGTGAACAGTGCCCTGCTTTTGCATCGGCACGCATCGCCTGCGGTCGCAGTCAACCACCTCCTCGGAGCCGTATTCGGCGCCGTTCTCACCGCTTCGACGCTGCTGCTGGTCAGCGGGCTGTTGACGCCGCTTCCTGATGCGGTAGCCGCCGCGACTACGTTGCTTGTCGTCGCTCTGTTGGCGCCGGCCGTCTTTCGACCCATCTGGAGGCTTCCGCAGCGACGATGGCAAGTTCCGCGACAGGTGTTCGATGATCGCCCCGAAGCAGCGGCGCGCCGATTTGCGTTTCAGCTCGGGCTCGGCTTTCGAACCTATGTGACCTCGCCCGCTCCTTATGCGGTGGCCACAATGCTTGCACTCGTTGCTCCACACGGTTTAGGCGAAGCAGCCATCGCTGCCATGAGCGTTGCAGTGACCTTTGGAATCGGCCGCAGCGCTGTCGTCAGCAGTCATGCGCTATTCGGCTCCGCAGCGGTCGACCAACCCCGCTGGGCCCTCAACGCGGCGAGTCTCTGCAGCTTGGTTGCAGTGGCAGCCGTAGCCGTAGACGCTCTTTCGGCGTGATCGACATGGCGATCGTGTGGCTCGTTCTGAGTGCTGTACCCGTCGCTATCAGCGTCTGGGCTCTGCTCGACGCAGCACGGCGCCCGCCCTGGGCATGGGCGCTCGCTGGTCGTAGCCAAGTGTCGTGGCTCGGGGCAATCGCCTTTGGCATTTTGCTGCTCGCAGGCGGCCTCGTAATCGCGACGTGGTATCTGCTGCGGGTGCGCCCCGCTGTGCGCCGTGTCGAAGAAGGCAATTTCGCAGGCTTCGAGATCGACGACGGGCCCGCTCAACGTGCAAACGGCGGCTGCTAGCGCAGTTGCTGTGCCGATGGTGTGAGCGGTGCCGGAAGTTGAGTTTCGCCCACGAGGGCAGCATCGACCGCCGCAGCACAGGCTCGGCCTTCGGCGATCGCCCAAACGATCAGACTTTGCCCACGTCCCATATCGCCGCAGACCCACACGTTGTCGACGTTTGTCTGCCATTGTTCAGATCGACCAACGTTGCCCCGATCGGTCAGCTCGACACCAAACTGTTCGAGCATGGGCGAACGTTCCGGGCCCGTGAAACCCATCGCGAGCAACACCATGTCGGCTGGGAAGTCTCGTTCAGTGCCCTCGACAGGTTCGAATGACATACGACCGTCGGTGATGACCTGTTCGACCTGGACGGTCTTGAGCGCAGCGACATTGCCAGACCCGTCGCCGACAAATTCGAGCGTGTTGATCGCGAATTCTCGCTCTCCGCCCTCTTCATGTGCTGACGAGGTGCGGTACTGCAACGGCCATGTTGGCCACGGAGTCGACGAGTCGCGACTCGACGGTGGCTGAGGCATGATCTCGAACTGATGGACCGATCGAGCGCCGTGACGGTGCGACGTGCCTAGGCAGTCAGCGCCGGTATCGCCACCTCCGATAATGATGACATCTTTGTCATGAGCCGAGAATGGATGCTCCTCAAGGTCTCCTGCTTGTACTTCGTTCGCTGGCGCGAGGAATTCCATCGCCTGTCGCACCCCATTGAGCTCGCGACCTGGAATCGGAAGGTCTCGCCACTGCGTAGCTCCTGCGGCGAGCACAACCGCGTCGAACCCATCGCGAAGTTCCTCAGCCTTGACGTCTACACCTACCTCGGTTGAGGTTCTGAACTCAATACCCTCAGCCTGCATCTGCTCAAGGCGACGGTCAAGGAACCGCTTTTCCATCTTGAACTCAGGAATGCCATAGCGAAGCAGACCCCCAACCCGGTCGGCGCGTTCGAAGCACACAACCGAATGACCGGCCCGTCGCAACTGTTGGGCCGCGGCAAGTCCAGCCGGACCAGACCCGACAACCGCAACCTTGTGTCCAGTCTCAATCGACGGCGGCACCGGAACAATCCAGCCGTTCTCCCAGGCGTGCTCGACGATTCGGAGTTCGACCAGCTTGATGGTGACTGGGTCTTCGCTGATGCCAAGAACGCACGCTGCTTCGCACGGGGCTGGACACAAGCGGCCAGTGAATTCAGGAAAGTTGTTTGTTGCATGCAAGCGATCGATGGCCTCGCGCCACTTGTCGTTATAGACCAAGTCATTCCAGTCAGGAATCAGATTGCCGAGCGGACATCCGTTGTTGCAAAACGGGATTCCACAATCCATGCAACGACTCGCTTGCGTCGCAAGTTCAGCGTCGGAGAAGTTCTTGTAGAGATAGACCTCTTGCCAGTCGTTCAGCCGCACGTCGACTGGGCGGCGGCTTGGCCACCGTCGATCGTGCTGCATGAAACCTCGTGGATCACCCATGTTGATTCCCCCTACTTCTGGGCCGTGGCCATGACAGCCACGTCCACATCGACGCCCATCTCTCGCGCTGATTGCAACGCGTTGAGCACAACTTTGTATTGGCGTGGTATCACCTTGACGAACTTGACCTGTTCGTCGCTCCATGCGTCGAGTAGCCGGCGAGCTCGGTTCGAAGCTGTGAGTTCGAAGTGACGTTGCACGTCGGCTTCGATCGTTGCCAAATCATCATCATCAGGAACTTCGACATCGACCATTTCGCCGTTCACCCGGCTTCGAAATGTTCCGTTCGAGTCGTAGACAAATGCAACGCCGCCAGACATTCCGGCGCCAAAGTTTCGCCCAGCGGAACCCAGTACCACGACGCGGCCGCCGGTCATGTACTCACAGCCGTGATCGCCAATTCCTTCGACGACGGCGATCGCGCCTGAGTTACGAACCCCGAATCGTTCGCCAACGTGGCCCTGGAAGTGCGCCTCGCCCGAGGTCGCGCCGTACAAGCAAACGTTCCCAGCGATTACGTTGTCCTCAGGTTCATAGGCCGCATCGGCAGGCGCCTGCACCACGATCTTCCCGCCCGACAGCCCTTTGCCGACGTAGTCATTCGCATCGCCAGTCAGGTCAAGGGTGATTCCCTTAGGAACAAAGGCACCGAGGCTGTTGCCAGCCGACCCTGTCAACCGAACCGTGATCGTGTCATCGGCGAGGCCATTACCACCCCAACGACTGGTCAGTTCGTATCCGGTCAACGTGCCAACGGTGCGGTTCTCATTCGTGATCGGAAGCTCGATTTCGACAGCCTCTCCATCTCGCAGTGCCGTCTCTGCGGCAGCAATAATCTGCACGTCGAGCGCTTTGACGAGCCCATGGTCCTGCGTGGTGGTGTTGTGGCGAGCAGCGCCGGCGCTGAGTTCGGGCAGGTGCAGCAACGGTGCCAGTTCGAGGCCGCCCGCTTGCCAGTGGTCAGCCGCCTCTCGCGTGTCGAGTAACTCGACTCGCCCAACAGCTTCCTCGATCGACCGCAGACCAAGCTGAGCGAGTAGTTCTCTCACTTCTTCGGCAACAAACATCATGAAGTTCACGACGTGGTCAGCTTGACCTGTGAATCGTGACCGGAGCTCTTTGTTCTGGGTCGCTACGCCAACAGGGCACGTGTCGAGGTGACACACCCGCATCATGACGCAGCCCATCACCACGAGCGGCGCCGTGGCAAAGCCGAACTCTTCGCCGCCAAGCAAGGTTGCGATCAGCACGTCGCGACCGGTCTTGAGCTGCCCATCAACCTGCACCACAATGCGGTCCCGAAGGTCGTTCAAGAGCAGGGTTTGTTGGGTTTCGGCGAGACCAAGCTCCCACGGGGTACCCGCATGTTTCATCGACGTAAGCGGTGATGCTCCGGTGCCGCCATCGTGCCCCGAAATAAGCACCACGTCAGCGTGCGCTTTAGAAACGCCCGCTGCCACGGTTCCGACCCCAAACTCGGAGACCAGCTTGACGTGAATCCGAGCCTTTGGATTCGCGTTTTTGAGGTCGTGAATGAGTTGAGCGAGGTCTTCAATACTGTAAATGTCGTGGTGAGGCGGAGGCGAGATCAGCTCTACCGCGGGGGTGGCGTGGCGCACTTCAGCGATCCACGGCCAGACCTTGTGACCAGGCAACTGACCACCTTCGCCAGGCTTTGCGCCTTGAGCCATTTTGATCTGGATGTCTTCGGCTTGCACCAGGTATTCGCTGGTCACACCGAACCGTCCAGATGCGGCCTGTTTGATCGCGCTACGACGGGAGTCGCCGTTGGCGTCGGGCACGTAACGATGACCGGCCTCGCCACCTTCGCCTGTATTTGATTTCGCGCCGATGCGGTTCATCGCGATAGCGAGCGTCTCATGCGCTTCTGCTGAAATGGAGCCGTACGACATCGCGCCCGTCGCGAAGCGCTTCACGATTTCAGTCGCTGGTTCTACCTCGTCAATCGAGATTGGAGTGCAATCATCGAACCTGAAGCGGAACAGGCCGCGCAAGGTGGCGAGGTTTGTCGCAGCATCGTCGACCGCGGCCGTGTATTGCTTGAAAATGTCGTAGCGCTTTTCGCGGGTCGCGTGTTGCAGCTTGAAGACCGTCGCGGGGTTGAAGAGATGAAACTCGCCTTCGCGGCGCCACTGATACTCGCCGCCGTGTTCAAGGTCGCGATGGGCTCGCGCTGACGGCACCGCCGGGTACGCAAGGTCATGGCGAACAGCAATCGCCGCTGCGATCTCTTCGAACCCGATACCGCCTAGTCGACTGGCCGTGCCCGCGAAACAAGTTTCGATCACGGTTTCGCCGATTCCGATTGCTTCGAAAATCTGAGCACCGATATAGCTCTTGACCGTCGAGATGCCCATCTTCGACATGACTTTCAGCAGGCCCTTGTCACAGGCTTTGATGTAATTGGCATGGGCATCGGCGGTCGACAGATCGGTGGGAATCCCGTTGGATCCGGTTCGGATCAATTCATCGATCGACTCAAACACGAGGTAAGGATTCACGGCGTTCGCGCCGTAGCCCAGTAGCACCGCAATGTGATGCACTTCACGGGCGTCAGCAGCTTCGACGACGAGACCGACCTGCGAGCGAGTCTTGTGCTCGACCATGTGATGGTGCGCTGCACCGGTCACGAGGGCCGACGGTAAACCAACGAGCTCGCGACTCGTTCCGCGGTCGCTCAAGATGATGACGTTCGCACCATCAGCCACTGCATTGTCGATCTCGGCTCGTACGCGGTCGAGAGTCGCCAGCATCGCTGTACTTCCGCCGCACGGGTCATAGAGGGTTGAAATCTTCGCCGCCGAGAATCCCCGGTCGGAATCGAGCGCTGCGATTTGAGCGAGCTCCGCGGTCGTTAGCACCGGATGTTGGACAAAGATCTGGCGGCACGATTCAGCGGTGCGTTCGAGAAGGTTTCCCTCAGGCCCGATCCAGCTAAATGTTGCCGTAATGATCTCTTCGCGGATCGCATCGAGTGGTGGGTTGGTGACTTGAGCGAAGAGCTGCTGGAAGTAGTCAAACAGCAACCTCGGTCGCTTCGAAAGCACAGCGACGGGGGTGTCAGTACCCATGGAACCAATGGCTTCTTTGCCCGTGCACATCATGGGCGTGATCAGAATCTTGAGTTCCTCATGGGTATACCCATAGGCGATCTGGCGTTCGAGCAGCGATGCGGAGTCGACGGGAACCGGTGCTGCGGCGAGGTCATCGAGCGTGACCTGTTCAGCTTCGAGCCATTCGGCGAACGGCGCCCCCGATATCAATCCAGCCTTGATCTCATCATCGCGGACTATTCGGCCCTGCGTCGTATCGATCAGAAACATACGCCCCGGCTGAAGACGACCCTTTTCAATAATCTTCGACGCCGGAACCTCGACCACCCCGACTTCGCTGGCCATGATGACCATGTCGTCGTCGGTCACCCAGTAGCGACTCGGCCGCAAACCATTGCGGTCGAGCACCGCTCCAATCACGGTTCCATCGGTGAACGCAATCGATGCTGGGCCATCCCACGGTTCCATCATCGATGCGTGGTACCGGTAGTAGGCGCGAATGTCATCAGGCATTGCTTCGTGATGTTCCCACGGCTCAGGAATCATCATCAGGACGGCCTCGGGCAGCGAGTACCCGCCAAGGTGCAGCAGTTCGAGGCACTCGTCGAACGATGCCGTGTCGCTCGCTCCCGGCGAACAAATCGGGAACAATTTCGTGATGTCGTCGCCCAACAGCTCCGACTTCAGTAAGGCTTCGCGTGCTCGCATCCAGTTGGCGTTGCCACGCACGGTGTTGATCTCACCGTTGTGAGCCACGAACCGGTAGGGGTGGGCCAACGGCCACGACGGAAAGGTGTTCGTCGAAAAGCGGCTATGCACCAATGCGATTGCGCTGGTCAACAGCTCATTACCTAGATCGGGGTAAAACGCACCAAGCTGGGGGGTGGTGAGCATGCCCTTGTAGACGATGGTGCGGCTCGAAAGGCTGGCGAAATAGACGCCGTCGTGAGCTTCGCTCGCGCCGCCCATGGCTTCGTTGATTTCGTCGGCGCCTGCTTCGAGGCGGATTTCGTGTTCGACTCGTTTACGAAGCACGTAGCAACGTCGGTCGAGGTCGATGCCAGCAAGGTCGTCGCCGTTCCCGTCACGGGCCGACACAAAGATCTGACGAAAATTCGGAACCGTTGCAGCCGACGCTCCACCGAGCACGACTGGATTGATCGGCACTTCGCGCCAGCCAAGAACCGTCACACCCTCATCATCAGCGATCCGTTGGATCTCGGTGATCGCAGCCGACGCAGTGGCGTCATCTTGAGGAAGAAACGCAATACCGGTTGCAAATGCCCCCGGTGGTGGCAATTCAACGTCGACGACAGACCGACAGAACTCGTCAGGAACCTGCACCAAAATGCCTGCACCGTCACCCGAATTGGGATCAGAACCGACCGCTCCGCGATGTTCCATCTTGCAGAGAGCGCCCAACCCGGTGGCGACGATGCGATGCGACCTACGACCCCGTAGGTCGGCGACGAAATTCACCCCGCAGGCGTCTCGCTCTGTTTGCGGGTCGTACATTCCCTGAGCCCGTGGGGCTCTGAATGGAGTCGTCTTGCGCGTCTGATCAGTCATAGAACTCAAAAGGGCCGAATCGTCTGGTGGCGTACTGTCCCGCAGGTCACGCCATTGGGACCCGCTGGACCATCGTAGCTTCGAGACCAGCTGGTATGCGAAGTGAAATTTGGCTGTCGCACGCCAAATAGTGTTCAGGCTCAGACCATCGGCTTGCACCGACCTACCATGAGCAGATGGCCTCGCCCTCTGCTCTTGATGACATGTTCGGCTTTATTTCCGCATCGCCGTCACCGCGCCACGCGGTCGTTGAATCCTGTCGAAGGTTGCGCGACGCTGGATTCCAATCATCGAGCGCGGGTTCGCTTCCGGCGCGAGGATTCCGAGCGCGCGGCGGTTCGCTGTTGGCATGGATCAACGCCGCGAAACCAGGTCCGGTGCGAGTGGTGACGGCGCACACCGACTCGCCGAACCTGCGGATCAAACCAAACCCCGATTCGACGTCAACGGGTCTACGCCAGTTTGGCGTCGAGGTGTACGGCGGAGCGCTGCTTAACAGCTGGCTTGATCGTGACCTTGGAATCTCTGGACATGTCGTAGTGCGACACGACGCTCAAATCGAAACCCGGCTGTTGCGCATCGACCGCCCAGTGCTACGGGTACCTCAACTCGCGATTCATCTTGATCGAGACATCTCGACGAAGGGTCTTCTACTCAACCGACAGCAGAACCTAAGGCCGATTTGGGGCATTGAGAACGACAGCGACGAAGGCCTTGCAGACTTACTCGCAGCCGAGCTCGACCTCGACGCGGGTGCCATTCTCGCCTACGAGCTCATGGCTCACGACACGCTGTCGCCTGCCCGTTGGGGTTGGCATGATGAGTTCTTTGCTTCCCCCCGCATTGACAACCAACTGTCATGTTGGGCAGCAGTCGAGGCGCTCATCGGCGCCGACACCGAGACCCCATGTGTCGTTGCTCTGTTCGATCACGAAGAGGTCGGCAGCACAAGCGCGACAGGCGCCGATTCAGGGTTGCTGTTGAATCTGCTCGCGGAATTGACAGTCGACGGCGCCGACCACGACCGGTCGTTATGCATTTCTGCTGACTGTGCCCACGCCACGCACCCGAACTATGTCGACCGCCACGATGCCGAGCACCAGATCGCACTCAATGGCGGGCCGGTCATCAAGGTCAACGCCAACGAACGCTATGCCACCACACCTCTCGGCCATGCCCTTTTCGCCGAAGCATGCACGGCAGTGGGGTCACAACACCAGATCTTCGTCAGCCGCACCGATTTGGCCTGTGGCTCCACGGTTGGACCAATCACCGCGGCTCGAACCGGACTCGAAACCGTCGACGTGGGCATCGCTCAGCTCGCTATGCATTCGGCTCGGGAATCGGCGGGCGCCGAGGACCCAGCACGTCTTCTCCAGGTACTTACGCATCTGTTCTGTCCCTGATCTGTGACACTACGGCGTTGTCTACGGCCACGGCCAAACATCACCGTCGCAAACGGTGCCTCATCGCTCGACGCACCGATGCAGCGGGCGTCGCGAACATCAACAACATGGCGAACAGCTCAAGGCGACCGATCAGCATCATCAACGTCAACGCAACGCGAGCCGGACGCTCATAGAACAAGAAATTCGACGTTGGCCCTGCGCCACCGAGAGCCGGTCCCATGTTCGACATGGCACTGATCGAGGCACTAAGCGATTCGAGAATCGGCGCGCCGGTGGCGGCGATGAACACCGTTCCGACCAGAGCGATCAGCAGGAACGTAGTCAAAAACCCGATCACCCGATGCACGACATCACCCGGCAGCGGAATCTCGCCTAACTTGATCGGCAATACGCCCGATGGGTGTCGGATACGGCGAACTGCCCTGACCGCATGCTTGAACGCAACCTGCACCCGGAACACTTTCGCTCCGCCCGCAGTCGAGCCAACGGAACCGCCGACGACCATGATCAACAACAAAATGATCTGCAGGTTCGGACTCCACAAAACGAAGTTGCCGAGGCTGTCTTCGCCACGTGCATTACCAAAGCCACCACTCGACCCCAGCGTCACAACATTGAATGTCGAGTCTCGGAGGGCGCCGCCAAAGCTGGGATCAATCTTGACTCCCGCAGTGTCGCGAACCGTGCCCAGCCAGTTGACCAGTGTTGCGACGACAATCGCTGCGACCGTGATCCATACATAGAGCCGGGTGTCTGAGGATCGGGCATAGACCTTGACGTCTCCGCGCAACGCCCGATGATGAAGCGTGAAGTTCATACCGCACAGGAACAGCCCGATCACGATGATCATCTCGACCGGCACTGAATCAAAGTGACCTACCGACCGGTTGTAGGGCGAAAAACCTCCGGTGGAGGCTGTCGTCAGTGCGTGAGCGACAGCGTCATAGAGCGAAGGTCCGGGCACGAGCCAAAGCGCACCCGCCACGACCACGGTGATTCCGATGTACAGCTTCCAAAGAGTCTTGGCTGTTTCGCTCACCCGCGGGGCCAGCCGGTCAGAGGCGAGTCCCGGCGCTTCGGCCGACATCAACGAAAGGCCACCGATACCGAGAAGAGGTAACACGGTGACCGCTAACACGACCATGCCCATGCCGCCGTAATACTGGGTGATCTGACGCCACATCAGCAGGCCGCGTCCGTGCGCTTCGATGTCGCTGAGCACCGTCGAACCCGTGGCACTAAACCCGCTCACAGCCTCGAAGACTGCATCGTCGAACTCGCTCCAGGGAAACATGGTTCCGGCCGCATACGGAATTGCAGCAACAACTGAACAAGCAACCCAGCTGAACGCAACCGCCGAGAACACCCCACTTGTTGGAATGCGAGGCCCAACTGTGGTCGGCAGCCAGAAAGCCAACCCAAACACGGTCGCCGCCGCAAGACCGAACAGCAAGGCAACCTCATCATGTGACGTCGACGAGCCCCACTCGACCAACAGAGCAGCAAGCAGTCCGGGAATCAGAAACAGCAAGGACAATCCAACGACATGCAGGGTCGGCGCTTCACGACGAACCAGGCCAAAGACGGTCGCTGGTGGCGAATCGAATGTCTCCGCGGGGTCAACTGGCGATCGGCGTACGCGCACGATGTTCATCGGCGGACCTTTGCCGGTTGAGAGGGTCGAACCCGACGCGACCGAGCTGATATCGAACGCTCGCCTGAGAACCAGAGAGAGCCAACAAACACCAGCGCCGGGTACAAAAACACCCGGCCCGCAAACATCATCGGCATGAGCACCAAACGCGCTCCGCGGCTGAGTTCCGACGCATTAACAATCGTGCCCGAGTCACTCACCCCCGGCCCGGCGGTGCTGAGGGCACTAAGGGCCAACGACAACGCTTCGACCACTCCGAGCCCAGCGAAGCCCAACAAGATGGCGCCGCAGGCACATGCCGAACTCACAAAGACCAGCTGAGCATGAATGCGATCGACCGATGCCTCGCTGATCGCCGATTGGCCGACCTTGACGACTCGCACTGAGTTCGGGTGCAACTGGCGCTGCAGCTCGCGCCAGACAAAGCTGACCAAGGTGACTGCTCGAATCCAGCGCAGGCCACCGGCGACTGATCCGGCCATGCCCCCAATCGCGAGCAGGATAAGAAGCAACATGACCAAACCTGGCTGCCACGAGGCCCAGTCATCGACATGGTGGCCAGTCGTTGTGCCAAGTGAAACAACGGTGAACAACGAGTCAAGCAGATCCCGCCAAAACCCGTGCCCGCTGTTCGGCCGAGCGACAAGTACCCAACTTGTAGCCACGACTGTCACCAACGCAACCACACGAAGTTCGAACGACCGTCGTGTATCGCTGAATTGTCGTCGCCAGAGCATCCAAACGAGCGCAACAGATGATCCGGCGCCGGCCATCACCACGATCGTCGCTAGCTCGATGGCGACACTGTTGTAAGACCCCACCGAACCTACCTCGGTCGAAAACCCGCCCGTAGAGACTGACGACAGTGCATGGGCTGTTCCGTCGATGGCGCCCATTCCAGCGGCAAACAGTGCAGCAGCCACAACGACAGTGACCAGGGAGTAGATCGACAACACCCGTTTCAATGCTGCTACCGGGCGCGACGCGAGGGCCTGGCTCACCGTTCGGCGATCTCGAGGATCGGCCAGTTCTCGCGAACCACCAAGAAACGGAAGCAGGCCGACTCCGAGAGACAGTCCCAGCAAACCGCCAAGCCACTGGGTACCGCTGCGCCAGATCAACTGCGCATCGCTGAGCACGCTGGGGTCGGCCAAAACCGTGAGTGAGCTGGTGCTGACCCCGGCGACTGACTCATACAACGCATCGTCGAACCGGTTGAACGCACCAGTGAGCAAATAGATCATGGTCGACACAAGCCCAAGTGTCGCGAGCGCTACAACGGCTCCATTGAGCGTGTGAACACGGCGAAGCTCAGACGGCCAGGGGCGACGGCGAAGCACGGTGGAAGCGAACACCGCGAATGCTGCTGCTACTGCGAGCATCACGGCTGAATGACTCGATTCGTCGGCCAGTCCAAGCACACCACTAAGTGCAAGAACTGGGGCGGTTGCTCCGAGCGCGAGAACAAATCCAAAGGTCTTGGAGCCCAGCTCGTTTGCCTCGGCACTCGGGCGGAAATACTCCTCGGCCCTCGATCGACTCACGACTTCGCAAAGACCTTGCGCAGATGCTCCACATCTTTGCCGTGAGCCGTGAACACCACATGATCCCCTGGCTGCAGTTGGGTACTACCTCGACACATCGAGGTCTCACCGTCGCGAGAGACGGCAGCGACGAGCGTGTCGTGCGGCAATCGGAGATCGGCGATCGTCACACCATCGGCCTTTGAGCCTGCTGCGATCTCGACCTCGTAGAACGCAATATCGTCATCGAGCGATGTCGCCACGGCGCTCACGCCACCTTGAAGTGTGCGCAACACCTCATTGGCGCTGGCGGTTCGAGGCGAGATGGCCACATCGACACCAGCATCGCTCAGCAGTCCACGCAACTCAAGACGGTGCAGTACCGCAATCGTCTCTCGCGCTCCAGCCTTTTTCGCAAACAGGCACGCCAAAATGTTGGCGTCGTCTTCGCCTGTGAGAGCAACAACAGCGTCGTAAGAGCCAATGTCTTCCTCGACCAGTAACTGCCCGTCGGTGATATCGCCGAGGAGAACGAGTGCCCCGTCGATGGTGTCTGCGAGTTCGTTAGCACGGGATTCGTTGCGCTCGATAATCGAAACGATGTGGCCCTTCGCTAGTAGCGAGCGAGCAAGCATTTCGCCAGTTCGGCCTCCGCCAAGGATCATCAAGCGATGGTGCTCGCGAGCTGCGAGACCAAGTTGGCGCATGACCTCGGTTCTCGCGTTGGTCTTGCAGACGATCCGAACCGTGTCACCGTCACGTAACTGCTGATCGGTGCGGGCCACGATCGTCTGACCGTCACGAGTGATCGTGCAAACAATGAAATCCCACTCAGGAGCCAACCGAGCAGCAATATCGCTGAGGCGTTGGCCGACGAAGGGTGCGGTTGGACTCAGTCGGGCTGAAACCATCAACAATTCGTTCTCAGCCAGGTGGGCGATTTCTGTCGCTCCCGGGTACGACAACAGGTCGAGGATCTCCTTCGCGACGGCTGCATCAGGATCGATGACCCGATCGGCTCCGACCGCTTCATGCAACTTGGCAGCGTCGGCGAGCCGAAGGGAAGGACGCTCAAGACGCACAACCCGTTGTCGTGCGCCTTCGAGTTTGGCGATGAGCGACGCTACGAGATTGACATCGTCGCTCGAGGTTGCCGCCACGACGAGGTCCGCGTCGCACACACCGGCGCGCCGCATAACAGCAGGGTCGGTAGCGCTGCCCTTCACGATCGATACATCGAGCATGCGGTCGATTTCGGCAACACGCGCGTTGTCCTGCTCAACGACGGTCACATCGTGACCCTCTCGACTGAGTAACTGAGCGATGTGCGTACCGACTTCGCCCGCACCGACAACAATTACGTGCACGACTCACCATCATTGCGCCTCAACATGGCCAATACACGACATTCGCACGAATCACTGCGCGTAACCCACCCGATCAGGCTTAGCGCCAGCGCACACCAAGATCCGTCACCAGCACATCCAGAGGTACATCGTGAGATTGCAGCGGCACCACATCACACCGTTGAACTTCAAATGCAGCGCCGATCGTCAGGGGCGGCGACGAACTGTTGCGCGCTCCCAGCCATCGGTCGTAGAAGCCAGACCCGCGGCCCAGACGACTGAGAGACCGGTCAAAGGCGACAAGCGGCACGAACACGACGTCGGGCACCAAGAGATCACCTGGCGGCGGCCGCATTATGCCGAACGTTCCCTGAAACAAATCATCACCATCGATCCATTCCATGAAACCCATCGTGCGGGAAGCTCGGTCCTTGTCGAGAACGGGCAGTGCCGGTCGCGAATCCAATCGGCGTAGGAGCTCGATCGTGCTCGACAAGTCAGGTTCGCCGTCATCAGCGATAAAGACGCCAACGACTTTTCCCGCTAAACAAGAACTGAGGCTCGCCACGTGCGAGGCCAGTTGTTCAGTCGCTATTTGGCGGTCTGCGAGAGCCAGATCACGGCGCTTCGCACGTGCCTCATCGCGTAGTTGTGCTCTCAAGTCACCATCATGCACCTCCCGAACTGTAGGGTCACCGCTGCCGGGTCTCAGTTACGTCCACCAGAAATGATGGTGCGAGATTGCGATTCGGGCCGCGACGGCACTACCGTCCGGCCGCTGAACCACCGCTGGAGGGAACCGTCAACGTGGACGCTATTCCGTATCTTGCAGGAGCGAGCGCACTGGCTGCACTCGCCCTCGCAGGTTTTTACTACACCGTCGTCAAAGCCGCTGATCCCGGCAATGAACGAATGCGCTATCTCATGCGTGCCATTCAAGAGGGTTCGCGAGCCTTCTTGAAACAGGAGTACACATGGGTTGCCGGATTCGTGGTGATCATGATCGTGCTCATTTCTGTGTTGCTCGACCCCTGGTCGGCAGTCAGCTATGTGATCGGCGCCGTGCTGTCAGCAGGTGCTGGTTGGGCGGGCATGACCGTTGCCACGATGGCCAACGCACGAACCACCAACGCTGCGATTGTTGGGCCGCAAAAGGCTCTTCCGCTGGCGTTCAAAGGTGGAGCAGTCATGGGATTTTGCGTTGCTGGCTTGAGTCTGTTAGGTCTCGTCTTTTGTTACCTGCTGTTCGTTGAATGGATCGAGGTCGACGCACCGTTCGAGGTCATCACCGCGTTCGGTCTCGGCGCAAGTTCAATTGCGTTGTTCAGCCGCGTCGGCGGCGGTATTTACACCAAAGCAGCAGATGTCGGCGCCGACCTCGTAGGCAAGGTCGAAGCGGGAATTCCCGAAGACGACCCTCGTAACCCCGCAACTATCGCCGACAACGTCGGCGATAACGTCGGCGACGTTGCCGGCATGGGTGCTGACCTTTTCGAGAGCTATAGCGGTTCGATCCTTGCTCCAATGGCCTTCACCACCTTCGCCGTCGCGGCCGGTTGGACTCCACTAGGTGCGAGTCAGCTCGAACTGGTCATGTGGCCGTTCGTGATTGCGGCCATCGGCATGGTGGGATCGATCCTCGGTAGCTTCACCGTTCGTAGCGGTGAGTCAAGCGATATCAAGGACCTTTCGCGTGCCCTGCATATGGGCACAAACGTCGCGATGGGTGTCACCGTTATCGGCGTGTTTGTCGCTGGCGCAATGATCTTCGAAGGCGACACCCGTTGGGCTCTTCCTGCCGCTGTCGTCATTGGGCTCGTCGCAGGCTGGATGATCGGCAAGGTTGCCGAGATTTGGACCAGCGATCACTACGGCACTGTCAAGGCCATAGCGCAGCAGGCCGAGACCGGTCCTGCAACGGTGATCCTCAAGGGCATTTCTGCCGGCATGGTCTCGGTTGCCGCGTCTGTGTCGTTGATCGCCGTCGCGATCGGAACCGCCTATTGGGCGGGACAGCAAGCCTTGGGTGACACATCAGAGGGCGGCATCTATGGCATCGCCATTGCAGCCATCGGCATGCTCGCCACCACCGGCGTGGTCGTCGGTGTCGATGCCTACGGGCCAATCGCTGACAACGCCGGCGGAATTGCCGAGATGGCTGACCTTCCGCCTGAAGTACGCGAGGTCACCGACTCGCTCGACTCGCTTGGGAACACCACCGCAGCGGTAGCAAAGGGCTTCGCCGTGGGTTCTGCAGCCATCACAGCGCTTGCACTGTTCGCCTCGTTCGATCAGGCGATCACCGCTGCCAACCCGGCCGAATCGCTGAACCTCGACATCGGCAATGTGGAAGTCTTTATCGGACTGTTCCTCGGCGCCATGTTGCCGTTCCTGTTCGCAGCGCTCACGATCGACGCCGTTGGTCGAGCAGCGTCGGCCATGATCGAAGAAGTTCGCCGTCAGTTCCGCGAGATTCCCGGACTCCGGGAGGGGCTGCCTGGGGTCGAACCTGACAGCGCTCGTTGCATCGAGATCTCGACCAAGGCGTCGCTTCGCGAGATGGTGATCCCTGGTGGGCTCGCAATTCTCGTACCGCTCATCATTGGTTTCATCGATGTCAATGCCCTCGGCGGATTCCTCGCAGGTGCTCTTGTCAGCGGCTTTGCACTCGCCATTTACATGTCCAACGCTGGCGGCGCCTGGGACAACGCGAAGAAGTACATCGAAGCTGGTCACCACGGCGGCAAGGGTTCCGATGCTCACTCAGCAGCAGTAATTGGCGACACTGTCGGTGATCCGTTCAAGGACACGTCTGGACCAGCGATGAACATTCTGATCAAAGTCATGACGATCGTGTCACTGATCTTTGCTTCTGCCTTCGTTTAACGAGGCACATCCGGGGGGATGAAATCAGACGTCGGATGCCTTGTGCAACCGGCGTCTGATTACTTTTTGTCGTCAAACCTCTCGATCAATAACGGGCAGAACCTCGACTCAACGCCGCCGGTGACTACTGTCGTTGGGGTGGACACCGCCGATGCACTGCGCACTTTGCAGGTGGAACCTGGTGCTGTTTGGGACGACGTTCGCCGCCAGTACCGCGAACTACTGCTCATCAACCATCCTGACCATGCCAGTGACGCCGATGCGGCCAATCGCACTGACCGCATCGTCGCTGCATTCCGGGTGCTGCGTGATCACACCGCAGACGGCATACGCCCGCTTCCGGCGCCATTGCCGAGCCACAGCCCGGAACCGCCACCGTTGGTGCTCTACGCCCGTCCTGGCGACGTGTTCGCACGCTTATGCCAGGCCGCCGAGCATGTAGGCCATGTCGCATATGTTGATCGCGATTCGAACTTGATCCAGGTCGTTATCGAACGGCAGGGGTGGGCCGCCTCTCAGCTGACTGCAGAAATCACACCAAGCGACGACCTCAGCACCGTGATGTTCAGCCTCGAGCCGTTGGGCGCTGGCGAAGCTCCACCTATCGCCGACGTCGTTGCCGAACTTGCCGATCGGCTTCGGTCCCCGTCGCGGCTCGATCCCTCTCCCCGCTCATGAAGCTCAGTTCAACGCCTGGCGACGATCCCAGCACCCGCGGCTGGAATGCTGACCCATTTGGGCGCTTTGATAACCGCTGGTGGGACGGCCAGAAATGGACCGAACGGGTTCGTACCGGCAACCAGGCCGGCATCGATCCCCCCGGAATCAATCATGCTCCCCGCACCGAAGCGTCGACCGATGCCGCACCTGCAGCCCCCATCGAAGATGCTCTTTTTCCGCTCCGACCACGCAAGGCCGCAGATCGCATTGCGGTGTTTGTTTCTTGCCTGGTCTTTCTTGGCCTCATAGCGATTTTTGTGGTGGCGCTGGTTCAGCCATGACCGACTCAGACAGCGCGCCGCAATCGACGCCACGCGGGTCGGCGTTCAACCTGTTCGCGTGGATTCAGCAACACCAAGATTCGTTCACTCCCCCAGTGTCGAATCGACAAGTGTGGCGCTCCGCTGATCTGATTTTCATGATCGTGAGCGGTCCAAACGCTCGCTCTGATTTTCACATCGATCCGTACGACGAGATTTTCATGCAGCTCCGAGGTTCGATTCGTGTCGATCTACTCGTCGATGGCCAGGTGGAGCCTCGGTGGGTTCACGAAGGCGAGATCATGCTCGTACCGGCCTTCGTGGCTCATTCGCCGCACCGCCCACCCGACACGTGGGGGCTCGTTATCGAGCGACCACGCGGACCCGATGACCTCGACGAAGTTGTCTGGTACTGCGAAACGTGCGCGGCCGAAGTTCATCGGGTTAGGTTCCACTTGAACGACATCGAGACCGAGCTGGGCGGCGCTCTCGCCTTGTGGAATGACAACGTTGGGGTGCGCGTTTGTCCCAATGGACACGGCAACCCAGCGCCGGCTCAGTTCGAGATCAGCCCGCCCGACTGAGTTCTAGCGCTATGGGTTCTAGCGCGATGGCAGGTACGGCAAGGGGTCGTTGACCTCGCCATCTATGCGCACCTCAAAGTGCAGGTGAGGGCCTGTCGAAAGTCCCGTGGAACCGACGTTGCCGATGTGTTCTCCGGTTTCGACGGTGTCACCAACTGCAACTTCAAAGCTTGACTGGTGTGCATAGAGGGTCGCGATGCCGTTGCCGTGATCGATAACGATGGTGTTTCCGTAGCCGCCGTTGACGCCGGCGAGTATGACAACGCCCTCTTTCGCCGCCCAGATTGGTTGACCCATTCGTCCACCAATGTCGAGTCCGCCATGCAACCTCGAGTAGCCGAGAACCGGGTGTACTCGATAACCGAAGTACGAACCGATGCCGCCGGCGGTCGGCCACACATAACCCTTTGTCGACTGTGCTGCATCGAGTGCCGACTGCGTTTCTGCCCGCTGCGTCTCCGTTCGAATGAAGTCCGTGAGCCGTTGCTCTTCGTCTTCGAGTTCAGCAACCCTGTCGGTCCATTCAGAGCGGCGGTCAGCCAACGCGTCTCGGGCGCTGGCTCGAGCATCTCGGGCTTCTTCGAGCTGTTCGAGCTCAGTCTCAAGTTGTGCTTCGAGTCGAGTGACCTCTTCGAGGTCGCGTTCGGCGCGCTCTTTGAGTTCCTCGTAACGGTCCGCCGCAGATCGGGCATCGTCGACAACGTCGCTACCGGCGCGTTGTACAACTTCGAGAACTGCATTTCGTGTCAGCGTCTCGTTAAGGTCGGCGTCTTCAAGAATGCTCTTGTTTGCCGAAACACCGAGATATCGGTTGACGGCGAGTGCCGCGAGTTCAGCATCGACCTTTTCGCGGTCGTATTCGGCCCACGCAATCGCCATGTCACTTCGAGCCAAACGGATTTGGGTGAGTTCAAGTTGAGCCTCAACCGATGTGGTTCGGGCTTGCACAAGCGATACAAGGTCATCGGCGGCGTCGTACGCGGCCTGGATGTCTTCAAATTCAGCGTCGAGCACGTCGACCGCTGCTCGTGCTCTGAGTTCCTCAAGACGTGTCTGATCACGCTGCCCGCGTGCGTCGTCGATCGACTCTTGCGCCTGTGCAGGATTGAAGCCAATCGCGAGGCCAATCGCCGTGATGGCGACGCCTCGGCGGAGACGCGACACACGCGCACGTATCGGATGTGAGGGGCTGTTCATGTTGTTCATGTTGCTGGTGTGGACGGAGTAAGCAGGTGACACTACCAGCGAAGCGCGGAGTTGTACACCAGCGCCCATCGCACCGGCGCTCTGCGTGAAGCACATCGGCGCACGCACCGGGGGGCCAGCTAGGCGTTAGATCCTTGGATCACAACGCCCTTGGTCTACACCGACGGCAACAGGACCGATGGAAGGTCCTTGGAGTGCAACACAACCAACTGCTGCGTCGCTCGCGTCAAGGCGATGTACAAATGAGCAAGCCCGGCGTGCAACGAGGCAATGTCCGCTGGCTCGACAACAACGACGCCGTCAAACTCAAGCCCCTTGGCGACACGAGGTTCAAGCCAACGAACCCGAGCATCGTGACCGGCGTCGAGTGGCTCATGAGCGCTCATACCGACTCCGATCGCTGCCACTTGCCCGCCAACCTGTACGGAGAGTCGATCGACCGCTGCACCAACGGCTTCGGTCACGTCGGTCACGCTCTCAAAAACCGGCACGAGCCCGCTCGACCGTATCGCCGTCGACGGTGTCAGATCAGGAGTCAGCTCTGCGAGAACCCGTGATGCGAGATCATTGATCTCAGTCGGCGATCGGTAGTTGATCGTTAGGTCGCGACGTTGCACCTCACCTAGTGATGCTGGCAGGTGGTCAGCCCAGGTACCTGCAGGGCCGACCGTGCGTTGCGCGAGGTCACCGACGATCGTTACAGAGTTCGAACGGACCCGTCGCATGATCATGCGCCATTGCATGTCGGTGAGGTCCTGTGCCTCGTCGACGATCACGTGCCCATAACGCCAAGACTCCTGGTTTCCGGCGAGATCGCCAACCGAAATCTGCTTGTCGCCAAATGCGTCGAGATCATCGAGGTCAAGTTCTTTGATCTCGATGTCATCGTCGGAGTCGAAGGGATACGGCTCAGACACGCCACGCTCGCAAGGGTGGGGCCGGAAGTCCTTCAGCTTCCTCAAGCGACATGATGCGGAACCCGTCTTGTTCTTGGACGTCGAGCTCGCCTGCTTCGTTCGCATCTCGACCGGCGCCTGCCATCGCGTCTTGCACGGCCGCGATTTCGAACTCGTCGCGCACGTCGCGTGCCCGTTGGCGTTGGTCTTTTGCAGTTGACCCGGCGATGCCACCCACAATGGACCAGAGCTCGTCCAGCAGAGGTACGTCTGCGTCGCTCCAGCGGGCATCGGCAAGGTCAGATTCGCTCACCCTCTCTCGGCCAAGCGACGCCACATCGTCGCGACTCAGAGCACATCCCCGCGCCGCGAGGCGCAACAACGCAGGGGACCCGAACAGATCGTTGAGCGCCTGTTCCGCCGTGAGCGTTGGCCAATGTCGCAATAGGAACACTCGCAGGTCTCGCGACGACGCAAACGAGCGATATGCGTCGGCATAGTTGTCAAACGACCGGCTGTACACCTTTTCAGCCAGAGCCTCGATTAGTAGCACGCGGAATCGTTCCGCTCCCTCATTGTGTGTCGGCGAACGTTGTGCGTCAATGAACATGACCCGAAGCGCCTCTGTGTCAAGACGCACCCGATCGGACCCATACCACGCAACCAGATCCTGCTTTGGCAGTCTCTGGCGGTCAGATACTCCGTTACGGAGCAACGTGACCATCGCCATCGACCCCTTGAGCGACGTGACCTCATCAGTTTCGACTCGCCCGCGAAGTACGCCGGGGTACAGCTCAGCCGGGATGGCCGACACCACGCCTGTCTCACCCAGCGAAGGAAGCACCTCGCTGATATAGGCAAGGAACTGTGTCGTGGGCCCGACGATCAGCACCCCGTTCTCGGCGAGCGCCTGGCGTTGGTCATACAGCAGATAGGCAGCTCGATGCAGCGCGACCACGGTCTTTCCAGTGCCAGGACCGCCCTGCACGAGCAGCGGCCGGTCAGACCGTGCGCGAATCACGCCATCTTGTTCCGCTTGAATCGTGGCCACCACCGACGCCATCTGCCCGGTTCGTTCTCGCTCCAATGACGCCAGAAGCGCAGCCTCGCCTTGTAGGCCCTCGAAATCAAGCAGGTGCTCGGCGTCGAGCACCTCATCTGAATAGCCAGTGAGCTGAGGTTCGTCGTCAGCTGCACCCCCGTAATGCAGGTGGCGGCGGTGCGTAATTGAGAGCCGGTCGAGCGGCGTTGCGCGATAAAACGGCATCGCAGCCGGGGCTCGCCAATCGACGAGCAGAACCTCGTCGCCTTGGATCACGCTGCATCGACCGACGTACAAGCGTTCGCCGTCATCGGCGGTCACCCGCCCAAAAGCAGCCCGGGCGCCGACTGCGTCGACCTCATGGAAGCGCCGAGCGGCGGCCATAGCGTGCATTGAGCGTTCGCGAACAAACGAAGCCTGAACCGCAGCGTCAGGGTCGTCATCTTCGTCAAAGATGTCGCGCAACCCATCTTCGGTCATCGTCGCCACTTCGGCCGCCAGACGCGACGCTCGCTCCGCGACCCGATCTAGCTGGGTTGCCCGCACCGCTCCGATGCGGTCAATCACCGCCTGTTCCAAGGCCAGGTCCTCGGACTCAGCCATGCAAGCCACCAGCAGCAATCGCGATTCTCAACGGGCTCACCGATCAGGCGTTTGTATGAGCGACGAGAGCTTCAAGCTTCGCCGCTGCTCGGCCATCGTCGATTGCGGCCGCTGCAGCATCGATAGCCGACGAGATCGACTTGACTTCGCCGGCAACAACGAGCCCCGCAGCCGCGTTGAGTACCACCATGTCTCGATTGGGAGACTTTTCACCAGCGAAGATTGCCTGCGCTAGGCGAGCATTTTGCGTCGCATCGCCACCGAGGATTGACTCAGGCTGCGTCGTAGCGAGCCCATGGTGCGTTGGGTCGACGACAAAGCGCCGCTGCGAGGTTCCGATTACCTCGATCACATCGGCAGGTCCTGTCGTGCTCAATTCATCGATATCGAGATGGCCGTGCACGACCCAGACGCATTCGGCGTCGGTGCCGGCGATGACGTTGGCAATCTGCTCGGCGCGCCCAGCGTCAGGCACCCCGACGACTTGACGTCTCAGCTGCCCAGGGTGGGCCAAAGGGCCAAGGACATTGAACACCGTCGGGACATTAAGTTGCGAACGCGCCGGTCCTACATGACGCATAGCGCGATGATGCGCCCGTGCAAAGGCAAAGCCCAGTCCAATCGACCGCACTCCGGCTTCGACCTTGGCGGGAGCGATGTCGATGTTGACACCCAGTGCCTCGAGCAGGTCGAACGAGCCTGACGTGGATGACGCCTTGCGGTTGCCGTGTTTGCAGATCGTCGCACCGGCAGCTGCGGCGACAAACGACGCGATAGTCGAGACGTTAAACGCCGATACTCGCCGGCGCGGTGCACCACCGACGCCGACAATATCGGTTGTGCCAGCGGGAAGGTCGAGCTTGGCGCACGCACTGAGCATCGCATCTCGCATGCCGAGGACCTCGTCGGTCGTCTCTCCCTTCGCCGACAGCCCAATGAGAAACCCAGCAATCTGGGCATCGGTCGCTGTCCCAGCCAAGATGGTGTCCATCACCCGCTCGGCGACGCGTCGTTCGAGACTTTGCTGAGCGACGAGCATCGTCAACACGTCAGCCCATGCGGTGAACTCCCCCTCATTGGCCATAACGCCGAGGCTACGCCATCAGGACCACCGCAGCACCGGCAGATACGCTCGCCACCTGTGGTCACTATTGCGTTCTGGAAGCCGTTTGATGTGCTGTCAAAGTTCACTGACGACGCGGTCCCACGGCGGTCCACCCTTGCTGACTTCATCGACCTGCGCAATGTCTACGGAGCTGGCCGTCTTGACCGGGACTCTGAAGGGCTACTCATACTGAGCGACAATCCCGATCTGAGCGCGGTGCTGACCGAACCCGACCACCACATCGAGCGCCGCTACTGGGTACAGGTCGAAGGTGAGCCAGATACAGATGCTCTGATGCAGCTTCGCAATGGGGTGCTGGTCAAGGGCAAGCTCACCCGACCAGCCAAGGCCAGCAAACTGCGACACGCACCGGACATACCCGATCGAAGCGTGCCTATTCGCCATCGTGAGACTGTCCCTGACAGCTGGATCGAAGTGACCCTCACCGAAGGCCGAAATCGCCAGGTACGCAAAATGACAGCCGCCGTCGGACATCCGACATTGCGTCTCGTACGGAACCAGATCGGGTCAATCACACTTGACGGGCTGGTCCCTGGGCGGTGGCGCAAACTCGCCCGCCACGAAGAGAATGGCCTCGCGTCAAGGTGACATGCACGTGTCGCCTAACGTTGGCCCGTGTATTCGCACCTTCCTGAGCTTCCGCAACACGTCGATACTGTCATCGTCGGCGCTGGTCTCGCCGGCCTGACCGCAGCTCGCCGCCTGATCCAGGCCGATCAGCACGTACTCGTCATTGATCGGTCCGACGGAACCGGCGGCCGTGTGCGCACTGACCGCGTTGACGGGTTCCAACTTGACCGCGGGTTCCAAGTGCTGTTGAGCTCGTACCCAGAAGTCGAGCGAAACCTCGATCTTGCATCGCTCGACATGGCGAACTTCGATGCGGGTGCTCTGATCTGGATCGAGGGCGAAGGCCATCACCTCGGCGACCCTTTCCGGGATCGCAGCAGCCTCGTGGAAACGATCCGAACTCCCGTGATCCCACTCGCTGACAAGGCGCGACTTCTCAAGCTGCGATTCGATCTCAACCGACGCACCGTTTCGGATCTTTTGCGTACAGACGAATCGACCACGGCCCGGCGTCTGGAGGCTCTCGGATTTTCCGATCGCACGATCACGCGCTTCCTCGGCCCTCTGTTTGCAGGCATTCAACTCGATCCGCAGCTGACCACCTCAAGTCGCATGTTCGAGACGATTTTCAGATCTCTGAGCAAAGGGCCGACCGGGGTACCAGCGCGAGGCATGGGAGCGATCAGCCAACAACTGGCTGGCTCGATACCTGAAGATGACATCGTGTTGAACACGTCAGTGCATCGTGTCGCTCCAGGACGGATCGAAACAGACCAAGCGTCGATCACCGCTGACAACGTCATCGTCGCCACCGACGGTTCCACAGCGGCGCAGCTTCTCGATCGACCCGACCCTGGGTGCTGGCCGGTCTCGTGCGTGTGGTTCAGCGCCGACATTCCGCCAACAGCGAGCCACGCGATCGTTTTAGACGGCTACAACAAGGGTCCGGTTAGGAACCTCGCGGTCATGACCAATGTCGCGCCTACCTATGCCCCGCCGGGACGCCACCTCATCGCGGCGGCTTGCCCCGGAACGGTCGACGTTGACCTCGTCACCGAAGTGACAGCTCAGATGCGGCAATGGTTCGGCGCCGCAGTCGACTCGTGGGACATGTTGCGTGTTGACAGGATCGAGCACGGCCAACCTCGTCAGACGCCCCCTCTGGCCGCTCGGAAGCCGACAAAGGTCGTCGATCAACTGTGGGTGTGCGGCGATCATCGCGACACCGGCTCGATCCAAGGTGCCATGTTCTCCGGCAGGCGCACAGCCGAGGCAATTCTCGGCAATCGCGTGGGAACGAGCGAACAAGCGTGAGCGGCGGTCGCACCGCTGCACGACAGAGCAGACGAACGGCTTGCTTCGCGGGTGCAATTCTTGTCGTTTTGGCGCTCGTTACCGGTTCCTGCTCGTTCTCGACTGGTGCGACGAAAAGCTCCTCAGCAGAGCTTGCCGAACGTCTGATCGAAGACGAACTTGCGAAGGACCTCGATCTGGTGCTGGTCGCATCCTGCCCGCCAGAAGCCGCCCGATCATCGACGTTTACCTGCACGGCGACCGACCAGGCCGCACGCCAGTTGCTGATCCAGGCAACGGCAGATAGCGAAGGAATCAGTGTCGCTACCACCAATGTGGTGCGCTCCAGCGAACTCCCGCTCGCTGAACGGAACCTCGCTGAATCAATTTCTGAGACGATCGCTGTTTCAACAACTGTTGATTGCGGATCGGCGACTGTCGTCATCGCTACCTCTGGTCGATTCACCTGCGACTTGCTGAACGATGATGGCGAGATGCTGGCCGAAGTCGCAGTCGCGATCAATCCAAGAGAACGATCCGGATTCACCTACGAAGTCGGCACGCTGTCAATCGCCGCCGAGCTGGCCGAGGATCTTATCGAATCGGACCTGGCGAAACAGTTCGAAACCGACCTTACGGCCGAGTGCCCGGCTCAGCGCGAGACTGCCCCCGGATTCACGTTCGAGTGCATCGCAACCGATTCCTTTGGCACCTCTATGCCCGTGATAGCTGAAGTTACGAACGACGAGAACATCATCGTTGAGGCGTTCGATCATTTGGTTCCAGGCGTCATTGACGTGTTGGAACGCAGCGCTTCGAAGACGTTGACCGGCAAGCTCGGCGACCTCGTGGCTGTCGAATGCGGCGATCAGCTACTCGGACTTGATCGAAACGAGCAATTTCTGTGTGTAGCGACCGTTACGGGCGAACCTATGGCACGTAACGTGCAGTTTACGGTGACCAGTCGGGTGCCTCTGCGCTACACGGTCTCGTTTATCTAAACACTCAGACTCGTTGGCGTCGCGAAATCAGGACAGGCGCTTGTCTGCGTCGCGCCGAGATCCGGCAATCGCCAGACCACCAGCAACGCAGAGGGCTCCCCCAACAACGATAAGCCAAAGACCCGGCCCGATTGCGGCGTCGGCATCTGGATAGAGCCCGTCAGGATCGATTAGTGAATTGGGCGAGAACATCTTGAACAGGGCTGCCGCAGTTATGGCTGCTCCGAAACCGGTGATGAACAGCGCTTCTGGGTCACTGAACGGGTTCACGAAGTACCCGATGAGGCCAAGTAGCACGATTGCTGCACCAGCGATGATCGCTGCCAGCCCCCAGCCACCAGCATCGATGCCAACCACCTGAGATGCAAATTCAAAGACCGCACCGTCAGTTCTTGACACACCCGCCCAGGGCAGAAATGCCGCAGCAGCAATGCCCGCGCCGATGAGCGAAAGCACAAGGTAAGCGGGTGTGCGAAGAGCGCTCTGTGTCGTCGCCACCGTTGCGCCTGCACCGGCGTTCGTCGCGTCAGTCGTCACAGTCAGGATCTCGTCGCTGCGTTCGTAAGCCATCGCTACTCCTCGTTCAACCTGTGCGAGAACCTCAGACTATCGCTGACGACCCCGTCGTCTGTTGTCGATAGACGATCAAGACCCAGGGTCGGCACGCGAAACAGCCCCAAGCCGAAGCTCGGGGCTGTTCGTTGAACGTTTCGTTTGTATTCTGGGGGCCTCTTGGCGCCAGATCCCTTGCGGGACGTTCAGGCACTGGAGAGGCCGGTTGTCAGCCTGTATTCGTCAAGGGGGACCAACTCTCAACGGCTTTCAACCGGGGTGAAGTGGCAGGTATTTACCAGCCGGTCCAGCGGCCAACTAGTAGCCACTCACCTCCGAAGTCCCAGCGAAACTTCTACATGAGTCTCTAATTTGAACCACCACCTTTCCTCGGTACGACCAGTAGAGCACATCGAGACCGGCGGCGCTTGCTATTTTCGGATCAGGTGTTACCCAGCTGCACCGAAGGGCCCAACGCACCAATGCGGTCGAGGTAGCTATTTGACAGATCCAACACGACGGTTACGTCGACGGGATCGGTCTGATCGCCGGCGGCGTGCATGCGCGCAAGAACCCAGTCAAGGCTCTCGTCTTCATCGGCAATCACGGTCGCGTCACCTTGTGCGGCCTGCATTGCGACTTCGTCGACGCCGCCGTAGGTGGCCATGCCCGCTCGCCGCAAGAAGGCAAGGTGTAACCCGAGGATCCAGACAACCTGATCGCGGTCGAGGCGCTGGTTGACTTCGTCAGGCAACTGGGACGCGACGAAATCAGCGGCCTCTTCGATGTCATAGACCGCCGTGCGTTCAGTGGCACTCAGATGGGTGGTCACCCACCACCAACAGGTCCCTGCGCAGGCAGCAACAATGAAGGCGGCGAGCGTGATGTACAGCGCCATGGCGCCTCAGACGTCGTCGATCAGATTCCGATGCGCTGTGCTAACAGCTCACGGTGGTAGGTCGGATCGCCGAAGAGCAGTTCGCTGCTTTTGGCACGCTTGAAGTACAGGTGCGCTGGGTGTTCCCAGGTGAACCCAATGCCACCGTGGATCTGAATATTCTCAGCCGCAGCGTGGAAGTACGCCTCGCTGCAATAGGCCTTGGCCAGACTGGCCACCGATGGCAATTCGTCGTTCATCTCGCTGGCTGCCCAGCCAGCGTAATACGCCGCCGACTTCGCTGACTCAACTTCAAGAAGCATGTCGGCGCACTTGTGCTTGATCGCCTGGAAGCTGCCGATTGGGCGACCGAACTGCACGCGGACCTTGGCGTATTCGACGGCCATGTCGAGACACATCTGAGCGCCGCCGACCTGTTCGGCGGCGAGGCCAACTGCAGCGAGGTCGAGAACACGTTCCAGAACATCCCAGCCGCCACCATCGGCCCCTATGAGAGTCGCTGGTGTGTTGTCAAAGGTCAGGCGAGCTTGCTTGCGCGTTTGGTCCATGGTGGACAACGCCTCGCGGGTAAGGCCGGCAGCCTCGGCATCGACGCTGAAGATGCTCACTCCGGCGGCGCTGCGGGCGGCGACGAGAATCAGGTTCGCCGTGTGCCCGTCTAGTACATACATTTTGGTGCCGCTGAGGGTCCAGCTCTCACCGGAGCCAGAAGCCGCCATGGCAATGCCGTCAGCGTTCCACTTGCCGCTTTCTTCAGCGAGAGCCAACGTCGCAATTGTTTCACCGCTGGCGATTCCGGGAAGATGCGCCGCCTGGGCTGCTTCGTCTCCGCTGTAAATGAGCGTGTTCGCGGCCAGCACGACTGACGAGAAGAACGGGGCGCACAACAGAGAGCGTCCCATCTCTTCGAGCACGATGATCAACTCGACATAGCCGAATCCCTGACCGCCGTGGGCCTCGGGGATGATGAGCGATTGCAAGCCGAGCTGTTCAGCCATTTGCGACCACACAGCAGGATCGAAACCGTCGTCGGTTTCCATCAAGCGTCGAACCTCTTCCTCTGAGGACTTGTCCCCGAGAAATGAGCGAACGAATTCGCGAAGCTGATCTTGCTCTTCAGTAAAGGCGAAGTTCACAGTTCCCTCTCCATGCCAGCGTGTGGCGGTGCTGAAATACGGGCCGCGACTGGCGTGCGGCATACATGTTGGTGCGATAGCGGCTCATCACCCCGTCTCGCAACCGCCCCTGTCTAGCCGACCAGATCACCGTTCGCATAGTTCTCGACACTTTCTGCCCGATCGAACGGCACGAGTCGGACCTCTTCGCCTCCCGCAGATCACCCCAAAGTCGGCAATTCGGCGAATTGGTGACAGGCTGATGGCATGACCGAACACGAAACGCACACCGCGCACGCAGCCATCGATCACTATTGCGGTACGGCCACTATTGGCGTCAACCCCCTCAAAGATGCGGGTCCAACACTGCACTATCGCGATACGCAAGCTGAGATTCACCGCGTGATCGTGGGCGACCTTGAGAACAACGTTTTCGTAGTGCGTTGCCGCGACACAGGTGACGCGGTGTTGATCGATGCTGCGAACGAACATGAACGGCTGCTCGAGCTGGCAACGACCCTCGGCGTGCGCGAGATCGTTGAAACCCACGGGCATGACGACCACATCGGTGCGGTCGTCGAAATGCGAAACGCTGGATACAGCGTGCATGTGACCGAAGAAGACGCTGGCCTTCTTCCTGCCTACGACCAGTTGATCGACGACGAGCAGGTCTTCGAAATCGGCCGTCTACGGTTGCGGTCGGTGAAAACCCCCGGCCACACGCCAGGATCGGTATCTTTTGAGCTTGTCGGCTCGCCCGTCTTATTCAGCGGCGACACGCTGTTTCCGGGTGGCCCCGGCACCACCAAACTCGGTGGCGACTTTCCGACCATTATCAAGACGCTTGATGAGCGCATGTTTACGCCGTTCGCCCCAGAAACGATTGTCATGCCCGGACACGGCAACGACACCACGATTGGGGCGGAGAGTCCAAGCTTGCAAGAGTGGGCCGATCGCGGCTGGTAACGCACGGCCGCCGAGCGAACTGGCTACATCCAGAATGATCCGTCGTCGTCAGGCAGAGTGAACGGGTTAAACGCAACTTCCCACAGGTGGCCGTCTGGGTCACTGAAGTAGCCTGAGTACCCGCCCCAGAACACTTCTTCAGCAGCTTTGACCAGCGTCGCTCCCGCGTCGACCGCGGTTGCGAGCACCTGATCGGTTTCCTCCTTCGTCGCCGTGTTGTAGGCCAGTGTCACGCCGGTGTAGCCGTCATTGGAACCGGGAAGATGTTCAGGGGATTCAATGCCGATGTCTTCGGCGAGCCCATGATGCGGATAGAGGGCCAGCACCATCGCGTTCATCTGAATAAAGACAATGCCGTCAGATTCTTGGTCGACTTCGGGCCATCCAAGGCCGTCAAGGTAGAACCGCTTCGCTCGCCTGAGGCTGTCGACACCAAGGGTCACGATCGTTAATCGAGGCTGCATCACCGCCAAAACGTTAGTGGGTGGCACTCGCCGTTCGCGTGCCGATTTCGGCGGCCGACCACGACGTAGCCCGCCCAAAATGCACCGCCAACCGAAACTCGGCTGTGGCCCGTTACCCGCGGCGGTGTTCTTTCGGGCATGATCAAAGCTGCGATCGATCTTCTCTGGAGGGAAACCCGAATGCCCGCGAACCCGCTCAACACCGACGACTTCGGTGGACAAATGTACGACCTTTCCATGTCGGACGGCGCTCGGCCGCTACTCGAAAAGGTCGTCAAGTTCATTGCTGCAGAGGTCGACCCGATCACCGCAGAGTTCCATGCACTCGGGGCGAATCGCACCGATCCATGGTCTTGGGGCGAGGGGCAGCTGGAGCTGCTCGATGATGCGAAGGCCAAGGCTCGCGCTCAGGGGCTCTGGAACTTCTTCCTGCCCGACGCAGAGACAGGCGAAGGACTCTCGAACCTCGACTACGCCTACATCGCCAACGAGCTCGGCAAGAACAGCCTCGCTCAGCAGGTACTGAACTGCGCAGCGCCCGACACGGGCAACATGGAAGTCCTCGAACGCGTAGGCACCCCCGAACAGAAGAAGCAATGGCTTGAGCCGCTGCTCGAAGGCAAAATCCGGTCTGCGTTCGCCATGACTGAACCGCACTACGCGTCGTCAGATGCCAAAAACGTTGCCACCGAAGCAGTTCTCGACGGTGACGAATGGGTGATCAACGGCGAGAAGTACTACATCTCTGGCGCTGGTGACCCTCGTTGCAAAATCATGATCACGATGGTTCGCACCAACCCCGACGCCGCACCTCATCTGCAGCAGTCGCAGATTCTGGTGCCGACCGAAGCCGAGGGTCTCGACATCCTCGGCCCCATGAACGTATTTGGCAACGACGATTCGCCGCACGGCCATATGCACATCAAGTTCAATGACGTTCGGGTTCCCGCGTCGAACATGCTTCTTGGCGAAGGTCGCGGATTCGAGATCAGCCAGCTGCGTCTCGGCCCTGGTCGCATTCATCACTGCATGCGTTCAATTGGCGCAGCTGACAAGGCGCTGCAACTGTTCTGTGAGCGCGGCCTGTCAAAGACCGCATTCGGTAAGCCGCTGATCAACCTCGGCAAGAACATCGAGCTCGCATCGCGCATGCGCATTGAGATCGAATCAATGCGCTTGATGGTGCTTCGAGCCGCACGGGCCATGGATGTCCTCGGCAATCGCGAAGCTCGTGTCTGGGTCAGTGCTGTCAAGGCTCTCGTGCCAGAACGTGTCTGCCAGATCATCGACAACGCCATTCAAATGCACGGCGCCACGGGTGTCAGCCAGTGGACTGTCTTGCCAGACCTGTACCACTCACAGCGCACGCTGCGCCTTGCCGATGGCCCAGACGAGGTGCACCACATGGTGGTCGGTCGCGCCGAGGTGGCTCGATACCAGGCGCAGCCGCTCGCCGGTCTTGAAACCGGCATGGTCGACTATGACAACCCACTGCACATCGAACGAATCCCCATGCCCGACTGACTCCAGGCGCACTTGTTTTGCCCAATAACCCCCGTCGACCCAATGATCGACGGGGGTTGTTGTTTTTTCGGTGTCGCGAAACGTTGACGATGCGGGACCGCTCTACGTGGGGCGCTCGTAGAATCGCAGCGTGACCGACTCCGCTCTGTTCGAGATCCGCGATCTGCATGTACAAGCCGAGGGAACGCCGATTCTGCACGGCATCAATCTGCAGGTCGGTATTGGCGAGGTGCATGCGATCATGGGCCCCAACGGGTCCGGCAAATCAACGCTCGCCAATTCGCTGCTCGGCAATCCCGAGTATGAGGTAACCAGTGGAGCGGTGCTTCTGAACGGCGACGATGTGACCGACTGGGAAGCCGATGTGCGGGCCAAGGTCGGCATGTTCCTGGCGTTCCAGTACCCGCAAGAAATTCCCGGAGTCACGGTCAACAACTTCCTGCAGCAGGCTGTGTCTGCTCGCCGCGGCGAAGATCAGTCGGTACTCGAGACACGTCGCCGCATCATGGACTGGATGCAAAAACTCGAAATGGATGCCCGTTTCGCCGAGCGTTTCCTCAACGAGGGATTCAGCGGTGGCGAGAAGAAACGGGCCGAGGTACTCCAAATGGCGATGCTCGAACCCGACCTGGCTGTGCTCGACGAGACCGATTCGGGTCTTGATATCGACGCGTTGAAAATTGTGGCCAACGGGGTTCGGCTCGTGCGCGAAGAGCGCCCCGATATGGGCGTCGTGGCGATTACCCACTATCGGCGTCTCCTCGATCTGCTGGAACCAGATTTCGTGCATGTGCTCGTTGACGGCAAAATCGTCGCAAGCGGCGGCATGGAACTCGCTCACCAGCTGGAATCTGACGGGTATGAGGTCTTCCGTTGAGTAGCGAACCATTCGACGTCGCTGCTGTTCGCTCAGACTTTCCCATTTTCGACGAGCCGATCAACGATCGGCGACTCGTCTATCTCGACTCATCTGGCACATCACAGAAGCCACGAGCCGTGCTCGATGCCATGACCGACTTCTATGAGTCGGCCAATGCCAATGTGCACCGTGGCGCGTACTTTCTGAGCGATCTCGCATCGCGTCGCATGGAAGGCGCTCGTTCCAAGGTTGCGAAATTCATCGGCGCAACCGACTCGGCCGAAGTCGTGTTCACCAAAAATGCCACCGAGGCCATCAATCTGATCGCAGGGTCCTGGGGTCGAGTAAACCTGAACAAAGGCGACGCAGTGGTGCTGAGCATGCTCGAGCATCACGCCAACATCGTGCCGTGGCACATGCTCGCTCAAGAACGCGGCATCGAGATCAGGTTTCTACCAGTCACCGGTGACGGGCAAATCGATTTGACCGACCTCGACCGCTGGTTCGATGGTGCAAATCTCGTATCCCTGAGCGCCATGTCAAACGTCACTGGCGCATTGACCGACCTTGAGCGTGTCGTTACCGCCGCTCATGCAGCGGGGGCTCTCGTAGCCCTCGACGCTTGTCAACTGGTACCGCACCTGCCGACCGATGTTGCCGCCATCGGCGCCGACTTCATGGCCTTTTCCGCCCACAAGATGTGTGGCCCTACTGGCGTGGGCGTGCTGTGGGCGCGACGCGAGCTTCTCGAAGCAATGCCGCCGTTTATGGGCGGCGGTGGCATGATCGCGAATGTCACCACCGAAGGTTTCACAACAACCGAGTTGCCGCACAAGTTCGAGGCTGGCACTCCCCCAATTGCGGAGATCATCGGCCTTGGTGCCGCGGTTGACTATCTGTCTGCGTTGGACATGCACGAGGTCCGCCGTCACGAAGTTGAGCTGACCGCCTATTTCCTGCGCACGATCAAGGAACGTCACGGCGACGATGTCGTCGTGCACGGCCCGGCCGAGCCAAGCCAACGAGGCGGCGTGTTCTCCTTTGCGTACAAAGACGTGCACCCACACGACCTATCACAGGTGCTCGATCAGCGTGGTGTGAGCGTGCGCGCTGGGCATCACTGTGCCAAGCCCTTCATGACACAGTTGGGCGTGGGCGCCACGGCACGAGCTTCGCTGTACATCTACAACGATGAATCCGATGTTGACGAGCTTGTCGACGCTCTCAGCGACGCGTCAGAGCTCTTCTCGTTCTAAAAGGACCCGATTATGGCCGGACTTGAAGATCTGTACAAAGAAATAGTCATCGACCACTACCGAAGCCCTCGCAACCGCGGCGAGCTTGTTTCGCCTCCGGCCAAGCACGCAGAGGGATTTAACCCTCTCTGTGGCGATGAGGTCCAGGTGTGGATCGACCTCGAAGGCGACACGATCACCAATGTTGCCATTGGCGGGCAGGGTTGTTCTATTAGTCAAGCGTCTGCATCGATGATGTCGGCAGCGATCAAAGGCAAGACAATCGCCGAGATCGGCGAACTGACCGTCGCCGTCAAGTCCATGATGTCAGTACATGAACACGCACTCGAAGACGACGACTCTGGGGTGCTTCCCGAACCGCCCGATGTAGAACTTGGCGACCTCGAAGCACTCAAGGGAGTGGTCAAGTTTCCGGTGCGCATTAAGTGCGCAACACTTAGCTGGAACACCCTGGTCGAGGCGCTCAACAACTAACTACCCGGTCAGCCCCCGCCAACAATGAGCCGATAGCCGAAGTCACGTTTGGGTTCGTCGAGCAGGTGGCTGTGCTCGGCCATCCACCTACCGCTGTCGAGGTCGTCACGAAGACGTTGGGTTCCTTCGGAACGTTCCTTGTCACTCAAAATCGCGAGTATCGAAATCGTTCCGCCAAACCGGTTTGCGGATCAGACCAGTGATGCACGGTAAGGATCGCCATGGCCACATCAAACTGTCCGTCGGCAAACGGCAGGTGTTCGGCAACGGCCTGGATCGCAGGCGCTGCGGTGGCGGCTCTCTGGTGCAGCATTACTCGTGAGGGCTCCACCGCCACGACTACCCGATCAGACGGCTCATCGTTGCCGGTACCTGCTCCGACGTTCAACACGCTGTGTGCCTCGCCTATGGCGCCATCAATGTCAGCCTGCCAGAGCGGGTCGGATCCTCGAACCAGTGCGTAGCCCACGCCGATGTCGTCGTATCGATATTCGGCCACCTGCTGGGGGTCAGGCTGCCGCGATGCGCTCAACGCGCTCGATAAAGCTGCGGTCAAGTGCCGTAAGGCCACCTTGGTCGTGCGTCGTTATGGCGATGTCGACGGTGTTCCACACGTTTGACCAATTCGGATGGTGATTGAGAATCTCGGCAACGATGGCCACCCGGGTCATAAAGGCAAACGCCTCACTGAAATCAGCAAAGACGAATGACTTGCGCAGAGCATCGCCTTGGCGGACCCACGATGGGTGCTTCTCCATCAGTGCTTCGATCGCATCGACGTCGAGAAGCGAAGGTCGGGCCATGGCCACAGCGTAGTACCACGAGCCTGGCCAGAATATTGATTGCTGTTCTGGTCGAGGGCCTAGCCCAGGGGGTCAGCGAACGGGTCGGCAGGCGGCGCAGAGCGGGTCATGAGAGACCCAAGAGCGCCCCCAAGTCCGACTGTCACTTCGGTTGCTCCCATGGCAATCCAACGGTCATAGCCGGTTCGCTCGATCTCATTGGCGAGCTCTGGTGGGCCTTGATCGACGATGCGCCCGTTGACGAGCACATGAACCACATCGGCTTTCAGCTCTTCAAGAAGT
>CALKPY010000118.1 GCA_937991435.1 uncultured Acidimicrobiales bacterium | reverse complement strand
TCATCGCTCGACTACCAAACCCCCAACGAGTACGCTCACACCTGCTCAACCAACCAACGGCTCTAACCCCACGTGGCACCACTAACGGGGGCATCCCAAGCCAGGTGGGTCAGAGTCCAAGTTGCGTGACAGCGTTGTCGTCGAAGATCTCTTCTACTCGGACGTAGGTCCCAACCGATGCGAGCGAGCCGTGGCGGGTCTGGTGCGCAATTGCACGGTCTGATGCCCCGCGCAGGTGGGCGTAAGTAAAAAACGCGGCTCGTAGGGAGTGTGCAGAATATGGCGCGGGGTCGAGACCGGTTCGTTGGATTGAACGTTTCACGATGGCGTTGATTGCTGTACCGCTAAGCGACGCTCCAAGGTGGTTGTGTCGGTCCACTGAGCGGAAAACGAGTTCGTCATCGCCACGAATGCCAGCTTGGTGTAGCCATGCGGTGAGATGACGGACTGGGTCCAGGCGGATGTCGTTGAGGCGGGGGAGAGCCACCAGTTCGTCGGTCTGGTTGGTCTTGGACCGTGGGATGTGGAGCACCCTGCCTCGTGAGCGCTCTTCGAGGTCACGTACTCGTATCGTTTCGATCTCGGAGCGGCGCAAGGCTGCAAAGAACCCAACCGATAGCAGCGCCCGATCGCGGTAGCCAGCGAGATCGGGTTCATCGACGCGATCTGACTTCCAGGTTCGGGTTGTGGGGCACTGTTCGATGACATCCACAAGTTCGGGTGGCATAAGGGGAGTTGCCTGGTCCGGGGTGTCTTTGTGATCGCGTTGGATTCCATCCCACACAGCGATCACCCGGGGATGATCGGTGGGGTCGGGGTGTTGGTGGAGTCGGTGCGCGAACTTCAACGCCGATAGCCGGCGCCGCATAGTCCCGACCTTGGCGCCGTGAGAAGCAAGAAACGCGAGGTAGCGCGAGATGGTTGCAGGGTCAGCTGGCAGTGGGTCGACCGCCACATCGGTACACCAGCTGCACCACCCTTTCCAGTCGGATCGGTAGCCCCGCAGTGTGTTGGCGGCTCGGGCCCTGCCGATGTAGTGACGTTCCTCGTCGTTGAGCTGGTCCATGCTCGGTACGAGTGCGATCGGGTCGGTCCCAGGAGCCGCCAGGTCTTTGCCGTTTGCTGCGTCTTTCATGAGTTGGCGGCTGTGCGCCGGTCGCGCAGGGTCTCGAGGAGGAATCGACAGAACGTTGATGCTGATCCAATTGCAAGGTGAGCGTGACGCGCCGAGAGTGGCACTGAGGTTGCCTTCCCGTGGCCTGTCCCAAGAGCGTTGCGGAGTTCTGCAATACCGACTGCCACTCCGCTAAGGCCGCCCAGAATCTTCCTACTCGCAGCTTGGCCCTTGGCTGTCGGGGCGATGTCGTCGCCGTGAACACCGAGCGCCTTCTGGGCCTGCATAACCAGCCCCGGGACATCGGCAGTGGGGAGTAGGTCTCGCCGAGTTCATCGAGCACAGACTTGCACGTCGCCTCGATAAGTGATTTGGCTTCACCGATCGCCAGCGCAGGGTCAGTAGAGCTATTGCGCGTTAGGCGGTCAAGCTGTTCGAGGATCGCACTCGCATCCCGCAGCTCTTCGAGCGGCATCGCCAGCGGTGTGCCAGCTCGTTGTACGATCCGACCGCCTTCGCTCAGCTCATAGCCATCTTGAGCCAGCACGCGGCGAATGTCTCGTGTCTCTTCGTCCCAGTCAGCCCGGAGCTACAACGAAAGCCAGCTCACACCGAGGATGGAGTATTTCATCGAGAGCATGGCCGCACTAGCAGCCCAGTCTCCGACCGGCGCCGACAGGGATGCCCAACCGGGCCTGGAGCCGTTCTAGGTGCTTTCGAGCAGCGAACGGTCAAAGAACACGTTGAGCGCAGCAGCAAGACCGGAAGTGTTTGCGCGCACAAAGTGCCCGAACTTGGACTCAAGATCCACCCCAGATAGCGAGTAAGGGGCGCTGAGCGGTTCGACTGTTCGTGCCCACCGCGGGATTGGATGACTATCGCGTGCACAGAGACAGCGGACAATCGCTGCCAGTGCGGTGCGGTGCTCGCGTGACCACAACGTTGGCGGCGAGTCGATCATCAACGTGCGGCGTGAAGGGTCACGATTCCAGTCCTTGACGAACTGGGCGATTGGAACAAACGGGCGATCGTCACCGCGAGAAAGCGGAGCGATGTCTGCAATCTCAACCAGAGGCGTAGCCATAGACAAAGAGTACAACGCGATCGGCTTGAAGGCAGTAGGGGAGAGCGATCTTCATAGCCCGGAAAGACAGTTGACCGCAGAGAACTCTGCGGCCAACCAAATGGATTCAAAGATCGACCACTGTTGGATGAACCGCTCAAAGGATCAAAGTTTACAGCAACAGGTCCGCTCATACGGGTTTCGGCGCTAGGCCTGTCGAGAGCTTCGAGCTAGGAAAGTGAGCGACGCGACAATGGCGGCGAAGGGGATCGAGACCGCGAACTGGGCGATGACCAACCATGATCCGTCGATGGCAAGCGTGGTTGTGTCGGCGCGTGTGATGAGGCGCAATGGCATGAGAAGAGCGGCGACGAATTGACTCGCTGTCGCTGATGCATCGACGTTGGTGAGACTGAATCTGAGTCCGCTCCCACGCGCCGAAACAGCCCCGACGGCTGCGCTTGCGGCGACCCAGGCGAACAACGGTGGCAGCGGTTTGAGGCCGAAACCGACCCCGCGGAATAGCGTGAGGGTGAGTCGTTCGAAGCCCGATGCTTGGTGGGAGCGGACGGCCCTGCTCTGAGACATGGCGCGGAGGCGTCCCGTCGCATTCACAGACTTCATGGACGCGATCTCCGCACGGGTGTGAACTGCGGTCGCGCACGCGTGTCGTGCGAACCTTGACTCAGCGAATTTGTTTGGGGTAACGGGAACCGCGAGCAGGCTGCGCGGATCGAACTCGACGAGCGTGGCTTCACCCAAATGCAGAAGCGTGCGGGTCGCACCCCTGGCACTGTCATCGACCGCAATCTCTAGAAACTCGCCCGTCAGATCCTTGGACCCATCGGCAAGTTCCAGCAAGTCTTTGCTGTCTGCGGCACGCATCAACGTGCCGGAGCAGCCGTGAACAACGACACTGCCGATTGCGGTCACCGAGCTGTAGTCCCCTATTGAGCATGTGGTCCCATCGAAGCGAACCCCATGAGCGGTTGATTCCGGGCCGAAGTCGATCGAAGATGAAACCGATGCCGATAGCCCGCTGTACTCGGCAGGCCCCAAGGTTGCAACACTGGCGTCGTCCAGTCGTACATCTGAGATGTCACAGAAGGCATCATCGCGACCGAGTTTGAAACTTCCGTTGACAAGCGCAACCGACGAGAGCTGATCACTAATCGACACCTCGCCACCCACAGCGTCGATCTCGGCGTTCGGACCATTGCCGAAGACCTGTCGGAGTGCCTGAGATTGGGCGGCGATGACCGAACCCGCGGTGCAAACAAGGTCCAGCGGCGCTTTCGCGGTTACTCTTGATCCGTCCGAAACTCGGAGCCTTGGGAGTAGGACCGGGGTGTCTATCTCACAGGTTCCGTCTACCTCGAGAGCATCTGCTGCACCCGCAAAGTGGCAAACACCCTGCGTTTTCGCTTCAGCGACCCAGCCCTCTGGGGGCCAACCAAGCAACTCCGCATCGTGGAGTGTTAGCTGTTTCGCAATCTGCAACAGGCCCGGCCGGTCTTGGCGACTGACTCCCTTTCTCTTTTGTGTATCGGTGAGTCCGCCAAGGCTTGAACCCTCTCGTCGGAGCCCCGCTGCTGCGTTCCGAATCTCGATGCGTTCGACAACGCTTGACGTTGTGAGGACTGTGCCGTGTGGTCCGAAGTCGGACCCGTCCCAGAGGATCGACGCGGGGTCGCCAACAAATGCCATGGACGACCAAGTGTGCGACCACTCTCCCTGGACACCGGGTCCTGGAACCAAATTGACCGACAAACCAAGGGTCGCAGAGCAATCGACGAGCATGCGGCAGCCCTGCGGCACACGGAGCGTAAGTTCCTCAACTTGCGCTCGCACATGAATCGCGGGTAGCACAATCTTCATTCGATCTTGACCCGAGGAGTTGACGGCGATGGGTAGCATCCGCGTCCACTCGACTGCCATGAGCGGACCGTCAATGGCGATCGACATCAAGTCACTGCGGGCAGAGAGATCCCATGCACTCTTTGGTTCTGGCAGGGGTGGCGGCTCGACTGGCATGTTCGCAAGCTACGCCAAGAAGCGGATCAGCGTTCGGCTACCGCACAGGGCTACGGCGGCGAGGTTGTGTGGTCGATGGTGACGTAGTAGGTGTGGATTCCGTCGACCGTGAGGTTGTATGCAAGGGCGGTGCGTGATGTGTGCCAGCTGATGCCGGGTTGCCGACGACAGTTCAGGTTGACCAGGTGATTCTCGAGAGCGTTGCGGACGATTCGGTCCTGTTAGGGCAAGCCCGATCCGCCCTCGATCTACCGGATGACTTTGAGGTGAACAATTTCGAGAACTGGCTGCCATCGTTTGCGGCCTGCAACCGCACAAAGGGTTCAAGGGTCTGGGACCCATCGCTAATCGTCCAGCAAGCGATCCAGAAAGCACGTGATCACGCTCCACAGGCGCAGAAGATAGCGGACGACTTGGTGACTGATCGCAAGCTAAGCAGGCGTGTCGTTAAGGTCGGCCCGATATGGGGCCATGTAGGTGGGGCTAGCTTGATTGGCTTGAGGCGTCGCCGCTGAGCCAGCGCGTGGGTCGAGTCGCGTCTGGTTGGACTTCGAGCACTTCACCGTGGGGCAGGTTGAATTCGGGGGCTTTGTCAGGTTCGATGCTCAAGAGGTTCGGTAGCAACATTCAGTGCAGGCTTGACAGGTTCGAGATTCACAACTGCATGTCTCTCAAACCGCTTCGGGCTAAGTCGACAATAATCCGGATCACCATAGTCTGAACCACGATGATCCCTGCCAGCATCATTGTGCTTCAGTCGTCGGGGTCGAGTGGCGTTGTCTCTGAACAGTAGAGAGCATTCACGACGATCGTCGTCTGGCCGATGGGATAGGCCGTTGACTGCGACGCGTCGATGCGGTCGGCTTCTTCGCTCAACCAGACCGCAACTCGGCGGGCTTCCTCTGCTGTAACGGTGATATGGCACTCAGGCATGGAACCAACACTACGATCCCGAAGATTCAAACTGTCCCACTACCGCGACTTGTCGCAGCTACCGTTGGCCCTATGAGCGAGCCGCTCCGACTTCTGAGCATCCATGCCCACCCAGACGATGAATCGTCGAAAGGCGCAGCCACTGTGGCGCGCTACAGCGACGAGGGCGTCCACGCCACGCTGGTCTGCGCGACCGGCGGCGAAGAAGGAGACATTCTCAACGACGCGGTGAACACTCCCGAGGTTCGTGCCGACTTGCAAGCGGTTCGCATGCGTGAGCTGAAAAACGCCACCGACATCATTGGCTACCACGTCGTTGAAATGCTGGGCTACCGAGACTCGGGAATGAAAGACGGCGAAGCCAATGCAAACCCTGAGTGCTTCTGGGCGGCACCGATCGAAGAATCATCGTTGCGATTTGCTGCGCTCTTGCGAACCCATCGCCCCCATGTGGTGTTGAGCTACGGCGACCCGATGGGCGGCTATGACCACCCTGATCACGTTCGAGTGTGGGAGATCACCGACCCGGCCATCGAGCTGGCGGCAGACCCAAACGCTCCGCTCGAGGGCGAACCATGGCAGGTCTCGAAGCTGTACAACTCGGTCTGGGCACGAACCCGCATGGTCGCGACCCACGAGAAATTCCTTGAGCTCGGCCTTGAGTCACCGTTCGAAGACTGGTGGTTTGAGCGCGAGGACCACGATCACCTGATTACGACCCGCGTCGAAATTGGTGACTGGTTTGACCGCCGCACCGCTGCGCTGCTGGCGCACGAGACCCAGGTTGACCCCAAGTCCCCGTTCTGGTTTGGGTTGCCAGCCGACGCCATGCGCGAGATCAACACCCACGAAGCGTTCATGCGTGTGTGGAGCAAGGTCGATGCAGAAGTTCCCGAGTCGGATCTGTTCGCCGGACTTCGTTGATGGCTCAGTTTCTGAGCGACGAATGGTTCGTTGCCGTTGCCGATGCAGGCGCTCAGTTGGCTGAGGCCCCAGGTCTGTCCTTCACCTTTGATATCGAGGTGCCCGAAGCCGCGAGCGGCAAGGTGCGAGGCCACGGTTCAGTGGTCGATGGTCGCATCACAAGCTTCGTTGCAGGCAAAGCACCAGCCCCCGTTGAGGTGTCGCTGATCGCCAAGAACAAACGGGCGTTGCCGGTAGTGCTTGGTCACGAACCGCCGCTTGTGGCCTACATGCTTGGTCACGTGAAAATCGAAGGCGCCTATGAGATCGTCATTGACCGGTTGGTGAACGAAGCGGACAGCACTTCGTTGCAGGCGTTTGGCGACGCGGTCGCAGCCGCGACCGACGTCTGAATCGACGCCATCGGCCAACGACTACAAGCGTTGAGCGTCTCGCAGAGCCGCGTAGCTGATCGGGATTACCCCCGCCTGGGTGATTGCAGCAGCAACACCGGCAGAGATCAATTGCTCGTAGTTCGACACAAGACGGTCCGCGTCGGGGGTCAACGCCCGCAGTTCCGGTGAATCGATAGCTGGTTGCACGACGATTTCGGTGACCCCTTGTGGGAGATCGGCAATTATGTCGCCGATTGTGGCTTCGACGTCGAGGTTGCGAAGATGCACGGTGCGGTCTGGGCTAAGTACCTGCTCGTCGGCTGCCAATTGACGCAGTGGGAAGCCGACGTTTCGTTCAGAATCTGCATCGGCGAGCCGCACAGGCAGCTTGAATTCAACGGCCAAATCGATGTACACGTCGAATAGTTCCGGGCGCAGCACCATGGCGCCAAGGTGACTCGTCAGATGTGTCGGGTCGAAACCCCACACGATTGCCCGTTCGATCTGTGCTCGACACTCGCGGCGAACTTCATCAGCGTCGGCGTGTTCCCAAAGGTCCGCGACCGATCTCGGGAAGCCTCCTTCTCCACTGTGGAGCGTGGGCGCGTGGCTAATTGAGCCCCACCGGTAGCACTCGAATTCGGCGTTGAGGGTGAGATTCACGCCAACATCAGCGCCGCGATAGCCGCGCACGGCTTCGCGCGCCCATGGTGCAGGCACCATCAGTGCCGCATTGGTCGCGACACCTTCGCGAAGCGCTGCATAGGTTGCGATGTTCGCGGCGTGAAAGCAACCAAGGTTGTCGCAACTGATGATCAGCAGGCGTTGATCGGGTGAGTACCCGAGCCGCTCGGCAAGACTCATGGGTCTGAGACTACCGGTGCGGTATGGGTCGGAGCTCGATCTGGGACTACCGGTGCGGTATGGGTCGGAGCTCGATCTGGCGGCGCACGCGGTCAGTCGAGGACAACATCGCTGGACCCGCACGCGGGCCACAGACCGATCCAGTTTCGGCGGGCGTAGTCGGCGGCGGCTTGGAACGGCTCTGACATTGCCGTATTAGGTGCGAAGAACAACGTGGTGGCGAAACCCTGTTCGAGAAGGGCTTGGTTGACAAAGATGCCGTCGGCGCGGTGAACGTAAGCCAGCATGCGGCCGTACTGGTCTCGGGTTTGTTCGTCGCGGGTGAGATGCACTTCGGTTCCGGCAGGCAGCAATGAGCGAGCGAATTCGCTCGCTTGATCGCCGAAGCACTCGGCGGGGCGAGGGCCGCCCGTCTTTTCAGGAGTGTCGATGCCAAGCAGTCGAATGGTCTCGGTGACGTCGTCGACTCTTACGACGATTGTGTCGCCGTCGACCACCGATTCGACAAGGGCGACGAGAGCTTCGTGAGACGCCTGCGTCGGCTCGATTGCGTGGGTGAAACGCTTGGTGTCGGCGACGAGGCCATCTGTCGGCTTGCTCGATGAGCACGAGACAAGCAGGAAAACGAATATCGCGTAGCAAGTTGCCGCTAAGACACTTGCAGCGGAGACAGTTGCCGCGGAGACAAGCGGCGCTGATCGGCGAACCGTCGACGTTTTGCGGCGCCGAGTGCCCGGCTGTTTTGAGTGTGGCCGGGGCCAAATATTCACCCTCGTGTCAGGCGGCGATTCGTCTGGGTTGTGGTTCGCTGGCCGTCGTGCGCCGCGACTCGCGCAAGGCGTCTCGCGCTCGTTGAATGCCCTCGCGACCGGCACGAATCGTGTCGTCGTCGAGTTTCCATTGCGTGGATCTTGACTGCAACTCGCTCGTGGTATCGACGCTGCGCAAGTGGCGGCCCAAAGGGCCGTTGCTGGAACGTGGGGTTTCGGCACGCTCAAGTGACTCGGTTTCAAATAACTGCTCGCTCATGGCAATGACAATGACAGGGGGGTGTGACAGTCACGCCGTCGTGGGTGCCAAACCGTCAAAAGTCAGCGCTGGACGGTCAAACAGCAGCTCATCTGCGCACATCACCGCATGAGGCTTCAACGAGTCAATCAGTAACCGAGCGAGCGGTCAACAACGGGGTACGGCTCTTCGCCACGGCGAATGCGTTCGATGTTGGCGGCGATCAGCGCCGACGCTGTACGAGGAAACGTGAACCCCGAAATATGCGGCGTCACAATGAGCCCCGTCTGATCCCACATCGCGGAGTCAGCAGGCAGCGGTTCCTGTCGGTGAACGTCAAGCACGGCGCCGCCGAGCGTGTTGGCGTCGAGGGCTGCACACAGTGCCGCGTCGTCGACCGTTCCCGCACGTCCGATGTTGATCAGACAGGCGTCGTCGTTCATGGCGTCGAACGCAGGGGCATCGAGAATCTGTGTGTTTGCTCGGTGAGTGGAAGCACATTTACAACCACGTCGCTCGCCGCGAGAAATGCTGCGAGCTCGTCCCTACCGGCAAACATCGCGACATTGTCGACGTTGATGGGGGTGCGCTTCCAGCCTGCGACAGAAAATCGTCGCCAGGAATGGAATCGAGCGGCCGTAGATGGCTGACGCCTGCGCCGGTCACAAGCACGGCCTGCAGATTCGTGAAGCTGGCGATCTCGTTGACGTCGAAGTCCCACACGACGAGAAACTCGACGGCGTCGCGATCGGTTATCGCTGGCCAGACCTCGATCGTGTCGTTCGGCAACGCTCGCTCAAGGTGGGGAACCCAGCCAGCTTCGACCCCTGAAGTGCTTGCGTAGAGAATCGTCATCAGCAGGCGACGTTAGGGCGACGCAGCACTGGCGTCTACGGTGCGGCAATGGCGACCGAAACACATCTGCGAACCTGCCCGCTCTGCGAAGCCTGCTGTGGCCTTGAGATCACGACTGAAGGTGATCAGGTCGTGCGCATTCGTGGCGATCAGAGCGATCCGGTTTCGCGCGGGTTTATCTGTCCCAAGGGGTCAACGCTCAAGCAGTTGCATGAGGATCCCGACCGGTTGACATCACCGCGGATCAAGAACGATGACGGCACCTGGCGCGATGTCACATGGCACGAAGCCTTTGCCGAGATCGAACGACGACTCGGCCCCATTGTCGACGCTCACACCCGCCAAGCCTTGTCGATCGTGATCGGCAACCCCAACGTGCACAACCTGGGTGGTCAGCTGTACCTGCGCCCGCTTATCGCAGCCGTTGGCAGCACGAACATCTTCTCCGCGTCGACCGTTGACCAGATGCCCAAGCACGTCACAGCAGGTCTCATGTGGGGGCGCCCCGACCTGTTCCCGCTCGCTGATATTGAGCGCACGGACTACCTGCTCATGCTCGGCGCCAATCCACGAGTCTCAAACGGAAGCCTGCTCACGGTCCCTGACTTTCCCGGCAGGCTCGACGAACTCGTTGAGCGTGGCGCACGGGTAGTTGTCGTTGACCCTCGTCGCACCAAGACGGCTGACAAGGCGTCAGAGCACCTCACCATCACACCAGGCACTGACGTGCTGTGGTTGCTTGCCATCATCAACACGCTGTTCGCCGATGATCTTGTTGACATCGGGCGCTTGGCTCCGCATATCAGTGGCGTTGACCAAGTTCAGGCGGCAACGATCGGGTTCACGCCTGAGTCAATCGCTGAGCGCTGCGGCATCGACGCCGACGTGACACGTCGCATCGCTCATGAGCTCGCTGAAGCTCCAAGCGCTGCGGTTTACGGGCGTATGGGCAATCACACCACCGAGTACGGCTCGATCGCAAGTTGGGCAGCCGATGTCATCAACGCCTTGACCGGCAATCTCGACCGGCCGGGCGGCATCATGTTCAACTGCGCCCCAACCCAGACGTTGGCGCCTTCGGAGCCGGGCGGGCGCGGATTCAAACTGAGCCGGTGGGTCGGGCGAGTATCAAAGAGGGGAGAGGTCAAAGGCGAGCTGCCAGCCGCGACCCTCGCTCAGGAAATCTTGACGCCCGGCGAAGGCAAAATCAGAGCGCTTGTACTCGTGGCCTGCAATCCAGTGCGGTCATTCCCGAACAGCGCACAGCTCGACGAAGCATTCGCATCACTCGACTTCATGGTGGCCGTCGACCCGTATGTGACCGCAAGTAGCCGTCACGCCGATGTGATTCTTCCGCCGACATCGGCTCTCGAGCGGAGCCACTACGACTTCGCGTTCGAAGCCAACATGATCCGGGTCTTTGCGAAGTACTCCAAAGCAGTCTTTGCTACCGACGCGCCGCGCGAGGAAGAAATCTTGTCGCGACTCGCCCTTGTCGTGAGCGGGAAACCGTCGACCTCTGATCCGATGCTGATCCACGATTCGGTCGTCGCACAGGCCGTCGATCAAGAGATCGCTCGCGAGTCATCACCGATTCACGGTCGTGACCGCGAAGAGATTCTCGATGTACTCAGCGAATGGACCTGGTCAGAACAACTGATCGACCTCAAGCTCCGGCTCGGGCGGTTCGGTGACGGGTTCGGAGCTACGCCCGATGGGCTGACTCTGCGCCGCCTGATCGATGATCATCCACACGGCCGCGACTTCGGCCACCTAGAGCAGCGCTTTCCCGATGCGATAAAGACCGTGTCAGGAACAGTCGAACTCGCACCTGAACCAATCATGGTTGACCTCGACCGGCTGCGGTCAAAGCTGCCAGGTGACCACGACCTCGTTGGTCGGCGCGACCTGCGCTCGTGCAACACCTGGATGCACAACGTCAACGTGCTGATCAAGGGCAAGGAACGTTGCACACTGCAGGTGCACCCCGATGATGCGAAGCGGCTCGGTGTCATCGATGGCGAGATGGCCACCGTGCGATCTCGCGTTGGTGAAGTGACCGCGCCTGTTGAAGTCACCGACGACCTGATCACCGGCGTCGTGTCGCTGCCGTTCGGCTGGGGACACGGCGAGCCCGGGATCGAGATGAACACCGCCCGCACCCGGCCAGGCGTGAACTCGAACCGCCTGACCGACGAGTCGGTCATGTGCGCCGTCTCGGGCAACGCCGCCCTCAACGCAATCCCTGTCGAAGTCGTGCCTGTTTGACGGCGTGGCGGCCAGAGCTCAAGCAGTTGCCGCCCAGGCAATAGCGTTGGCGACGATGCGGCGATAGTTCGGGTCGGCGAAGATGCCGGGCCCGTCGCCAAACTGGATGTATGCAACAGGTGAGTTGGGTTGCGAGTTTGTCCATACGGCCAGGTTTGAACCGACGGGGTGACTCCAGCCGTCGTTGCTGTCGCGGTTTCCCCGTATCGCCTGATCAGCGGAGTAGAAGTTGTCGTCGATAAACCGGTAGGTGCTCCGCATCAGCGGCTTGACCGACGATTCGAGAACGGGGAACAGGTAGACCTCGTCGGTGATCTTAAAGCTGAGATCGAGTCCGGCGCAGATGCGGTGCTCAGGTTCGAGTACTTCGATCGTGTGCGTCACGTCGTGGCGATAGCCGGAGTCGGGGTAGGAAACACCTGCGAAGTTCCCGGGTTGGTAGTGAAATCGTGCGCCAATGAGATCGCCGTACTCGGTCCATGTCGGCCAGCCAGCGACGGCATGGTGCATGAACACGAATCCTTTGCCTTGTTCGACGAGGGCAGTGAACGACTGCTTGTAGCCATCGGGAGGGTCGATGTAGCGAACAGGTGGATCCTCGCCGGTAAATGCCAGGCCGGGCATGTCGTACATGACGAACACGTCGAACTCTGCTGCCCGGTGCGGCGTAACCAAGTCGAGCGCCTCGGGGTGCTCCACGTGTTCCCATTCGATATTTGGGTTGGCGTCGAACACCGCGAAAAAGGATTCTGCGTCGAACGGATGTCCTTTGGTGACGACCGCGACTCGTGGTTTTGCGGGTTGCCGCTCGCTCATGCGGAGTACCAGGTCGCGGGGGTTGGGTGCATGACTTAGCGGGGCGTCTGGATCAACATGCCGCCGTCGACGACAATCACCTGGCCAGTCGCAAGGTCGCTTCCGTTGATGAATCCCAGCACGGCATCGGCCACATCTTCAGGTTCGCACACCGCTTGTAGTGGCACCGACTTCTCAACCGCTCCCTGCACCGCGTCGTGGACGTCGTCGCCTTGGCCTTCCTTCCACCAGCGTCCGGTGATGAAACCGGGCGCAACCGCATTGACCCGAACCTCAGGTGCGAGCACGCGAGCCATTGTCACGGTCAGATTGTTGAGCGCAGCCTTTGAAGCGCAATACGGCAGCGACGACCCAACGCCAGCGACACCAGAGACTGACGAAATGCTGATGACCTCGCCGCCGCCATCAGCACGTAGGTGGTCAGCGGCGGCTCGCATCATCTGGAACGGTCCCATCGTGTTCACGGCATAGAGCCGATGCCAGTCGTCGGCAGTGATGCCGTCGAGGTCGTGATGCGGGACAAATACCGTGGTGCCGGCTGAGTTAACCAACACGTCGAGGCGGCCAAACGCGGCGACTGCAGCGTCGATCATGCGACGGCAATCGTCATCTTCGGCGACGTCACCTTGAATCGCCAACGCCCTCACTCCGAACGCTTCGACGTCGGCAGCGGTCTGCTCCGCTGCTTGTTGTGACCGGCTGTAGTTCACGGCCACAGCACAACCCTTGGCAGCGAGCGCTAGCGCTGTCGCCCGGCCAACGCCGGTTCCGCCGCCGGTAATGAATGCTGCTTTGCCTTCTAGGTTCACGTCTTGGTCCTTGTCGAGAGTGGTCGGGGCCGACATTCGGACCGCCGCTACTCGTCAACCTATGGCTCAAACTCGTTGCGATGCCAACGACGCGGTGAGCGGAGTTGCGAAACAGGCTCAGCTTTGTCACGGTGTCGCCATGAGTGACGACCCCCGTATTGGCATGACGATTCCGTTGCAAGGCCCATTGCATTCGCAACGCGACCAGGTTCAGCGCCTCGAAACACTCGGCTACTCCGATCTGTGGACGGCCGAGGCGATGGGCCACGATGGGTTCACCCCGCTCGTATTGGCATCGCAATGGGCGCCAACGATGCGGCTCGGCACGGCGATCATTCCGGCGTACACCCGCGGGCCGGCGCTGTTGGCATCGACGGTTGCTTCGATGGCCGACGCTGCGCCAGGGCGATTCGTGCTCGGTATTGGTTCGTCATCGAACGTGATCGTCGAGAACTGGAACGGTATTCCGTTCGAGGAGCCCTACAAGCGTGTGCGAGACACCGTGTCGTTTCTGCGTGCGGCGCTGAGTGGCGAAAAGATCACCCACGACTACGACACGTTCAACGTCAAGGGCTTCCGCCTCGGCGTGCGTCTCGAAGAGCAGCCGCCGATCATGATCGCTGCGTTGCGCGAAGGCATGCTCAAGCTTGCCGGCCGTATGGGTGACGGGGCGATCATCAACTGGCTTTCGGCCGAAGACACCGCACGAGTCACCGCAGTGGTGAATGGGGCGGCCGATGGTGCGCCTCGAGAAATGGTTGCTCGGCTATTTGTTGCTCCGACGGAGCAGCGTGAAACGGTTCTCGAAAGCGGACGCTACGCCATGGCCGCGTATCTAAACGTGCCGGTGTACAAGGCGTTTCACGAGTGGATGGGTCGCGGCGACGAACTTGGCGGCCACTGGGAGCGATGGGCCGATGGCGATCGCAAAGGCGCGTTGGGCGAGATCCCTGAGTCGGTTGTCGATGACTTGTTGATCACCGGAAGCATCGACGAGTGCCGTGACCATCTACAGCGGTACTTCGACAACGGGGTCACGTGCTGCTCGTTGCAGATCATGCCGTTTGAGGGCGTAAACCTCGACGAAGCGATCGAAGGACTTGCTCCCAATACCGCCGCGGTGTGAGGGTGTCGTCGCCACCCACTATGGTGTTGCCCGTGACGCAAACGTTGGAACTAACCGCCATCGAACAGGCGCTCGCTGTCATCGACGGCGAACTACTGCGACTCGCTTCTCGCGACATGGTTACGGCTACTGAAGCAAGCAATGCGTTGCTCGACGTGCGGCTTCTGCTCGCACCTACCGTGACTCCTGTGGCACCGGCTCCCGAACCCGAGACCGTCAGCGCCTGAACCCGAGCGCCGCTCGATCTACAGCGGCCGTAAGCGCTTTACGGCTCTGCCCAATAGCGCCCCAACCACGACGCCACCAGCAACGTCTGACGCGTGATGAATACGCACGTGTATTCGGCTCAGTGCGACCAGCGCGGCCGCAGCCTTGTAGGCGGTTCCGAGCCGCGATCCATCAGCGAGTAGCACCGCGGCCATTGTTGCTGAGCTGGCGTGCCCGCTGGGGAAGCTGCTTGTGCGCGGAATGCGCAAGCGCAAGGGGCGGGGCTGTTCCACAATCGGCCGGGAACGGTTGAACAGTGACTTGACGAGACCATTGACGAGCCCAGATTCGGCGGCCAGCGCCACCATGAGCCGAATCGCCTTGGGCTCAGCGCGAAGCGATGCCGCCGCGCTTGCGGCCGCAATCAGATGCCATACAAGGCTGTGGTCGCCAAGCTCGGCAGCTCCGTAAAACAAACGGTCTACCGCAGCGTTGCCACGTACCCGATCGAACCAACTGTCAACAGTGTCGTCCCACTGGTCGAGCGTCTGCCACAACTGAGCGGGGCCGGTGGTTGGTTCGGTCACGTGATGCAGCCTAGAGACTCGCGACGCACACAGATCAGCGGTATGCGCCTGGTTGCGTGAACAGGTCGCGAGCCCAGCGTTTAGGGGTGCCGAGTATTGCCCGGGGGTAATCCTCAAAGAGCCATCGCGCAAAGTTGCGTCGGGTCCATGCCGACGCACCAGCGGTGGCGAGTGCGGCATTGGCGCTGGTTCTGTTGCCGAGCATGGTTGACAGACGGTCGGCGAATTGCATGTCGACTGTGAGGTGTTCATACACCGAGCGCTCATACGCAGCGGCCGCCGCCGCGGGCTCGTCGTGAGCGAGAAGTGCTTTAGCCGCCGAGACACCGGTCTGCAGCGCCTGGCCGATGCCTTCGCCGGTGAGCGGGTCGCACGCGGCGGCAGCGTCGCCGACGAAAAAGGTGCGATGCGACGTCAACGGTAGCTTGCCGACTCGCGCCGGAATCGGCCAGGCCCGGTGAGGCGACTCAGGTTCGGCGTCGGCGCCAATGATCGCCCGGATGTGCGGTCGATCGAGAATCGCCGGCCAGATCTTTTTCATTGAACCAACTTCGTTCGCGGAGCGCAGCACGCCAAAACCGATGTTGGCTCGGCCGTCAGGCAACGGAAATGACCACACATATCCCGGAAGAATGTCTGGCTCAAACCAGACATGTAGGTCGCTCGCAGCCGCAGGCGCAACATTGCGCCAATACTGGCGAAATGCATGCCATTCGCCGAGATAGCCGGGGGTTCCCAGTCCTAACGCCTTGCGGGTCGATGACCACATGCCATCGGCGGCAATGCAATAGTCGGCAACGATCGGGCCGCAGTCGGTCTGCAACACAACGGAGTCGTCGTATACCTCGATATTCGAAAACGACGTTCTCTGGCGAATGTCTACTCCAGTGCTAACGGCAAGGTCGACAAGCGCGGAGTCGAGATCGAGACGGGTGGCTGTCGCCGCGAACGTGCCAGCGCCTGTTGGCAGAGGAAAATGGCGGTCTTGACCGTTGGGAGCATGTAGCCACACGTTTTGAACTGGAGTGAACGAAGCGACCGTTTCGGGTACGAGTCCGAGTTGTTCCAACTGACGCAAAGCTCCGGTCGTGAGACCGTCGCCGCAGCACTTGTCACGAGGGAAGCCCGCCTTGTCAATCACAACCGCAACCGCGCCCGCACGGTTCAGCGTGATCGCCGCGGCGATACCGGCTGGTCCAGCTCCAACGATGACCACCCGAGGCCCCAGCTGCATGCGAGAGTGCGCTGGTTGCCGATCAGCCGAGTTTTTTTGTGTTGAGCCAGACGCTGCGTGCGACTGGTCGAGCACAGAAAGGGCGACACGAGAAGCCATGTGCGTGAGGCTAGAGGGGACTCCTGTGCACTGACGTGCCTAGAGAGCCGAAGCGCGTGACCTCTAGGTTTGGTGAAGTCCACAAGCGAACCTCCACCTGTGGAAATCTTCGTCGAAATCCACAGCGATTCCCAGTGGTAATCCACAGGCCAATGTCTCTAAGGTGCCCGCTACGGGCGCATCGCAGTCCGTGCATGTCGGCCTGTGGCAAGTTCTGAGACCGTGGTGGGTCGAGAGCGACACCTTCAGGTAAGGGCCCGGATCCTTTGCCTGCGACCTGATATGCCTCTGCGATGCGCCCACCTACCGATATCGACCAACCAGTGCTGCGCACCACCTCGCAGCCTCAAGCCGCCGCTACTCACCACCGCCAGAAGACGGATCACCGACATGGCACTTGCATCTGAACAAACCAGCATTGGGCTACGCCGCTGGTTCACGATCGAAGGCGTGCACCCCGACGATGAACTTGAGTGGGAACGCCGCTCGATTTCCATCGTTAATGCGCTCGACGGTTCCACCGTGTTTGAGCAACACGATGTTGAGTTCCCTGTCAACTGGTCAGAGACCGCGGCCAAGATCGTTGCTCAGAAGTACTTCCGCGGCGAATTGGGAACCCCCGAACGTGAATGGTCGCTACGCCAGGTCATCGACCGCGTTGTGTCGACGATTGCTGACTGGGGCGAAGCCGACGGGTATTTCACCGACCCCAACGAAGCCGCGACCTTTCGTGCTGAGCTGACCTGGCTGCTGCTCAATCAGCGGGCTGCGTTCAACTCGCCCGTTTGGTTCAACATCGGCGTTGACGGTGTTCCACAGCAATCCTCTGCCTGTTTCATCTTGTCGGTTGACGACGAGATGGAGTCGATTCTGAACTGGTACGTCGAAGAAGGACGCATCTTCAAGGGCGGCTCGGGCGCTGGTGTGAACCTGAGCCGCATCAGGTCGTCAAAAGAGTCGATGAATGGTGGCGGTTCGCCGAGTGGCCCTGTCAGCTTCATGCGAGGTGCCGACGCATCGGCGGGCACCATCAAGAGTGGCGGCAAGACTCGTCGTGCCGCCAAAATGGTTGTGCTCGACGTCGACCACCCAGATGTTGACGAATTCATCTGGTGCAAGTCACGCGAAGAAGAAAAAGCTCGAGCGCTTGCCGCTGCCGGATTCGACATGTCGCTCGACGGCGCCGATGTGCACTCGCTGCAGTATCAAAACGCCAACAACTCGGTTCGTCTTAGCGATGAGTTCATGCGAGCCGCGGTCGAAGACCGGTCATGGGATCTCATAGCTCGCACCAACGGCGCGGTGATCGAAACTCGACCAGCCCGTGAGATGCTCGCTGATATTGCCGAAGCCGCATGGCGATGCGCCGATCCGGGCGTTCAATTCTCGACCACGATCAACCGCTGGCACACCTCGCCATCGGGGGGCGCGATCAATGCCAGTAACCCGTGCAGCGAATACCTGCACGTCGACAACAGTGCATGCAACCTCGCCAGCTTGAACCTGCTGAGCTTCCTCGGCGACGATGATCACTTTGACGTCGACGGGTTTCGCGCTGCATGCCAGGTGCTGATCACTGCGCAAGAAATTCTCGTCAGCCATTCGGCGTACCCCACCGACAAGATCGGCGAGAACACCCGCAAATATCGCCAGCTCGGCCTCGGTTTCACCAACCTTGGGGCGCTGCTCATGGCGACAGGAGTTGCCTACGACAGCGATCAGGGTCGAGCAACTGCAGCGGGCATCACCGCCCTCATGTCAGGAGAGGCGTACCGGACTTCGGCTGCGATCGCCGCCCGTATGGGCCCCTACGACGGCTTTGCTGATGACCGCGATTCCATGTTGAACGTGCTCGGAATGCACCGCGACGCGGCAGCGGCCATCGACCACGACCTACTCGACGCTGAGCTTTCAACCGCTGTGACCGAAACCTGGCACACGGTGTGTGAACAGGCGCCCATCTCGGGTGTGCGTAACGCCCAGGCGACCGTGTTGGCGCCAACCGGCACGATTAGCTTCATGATGGATTGTGACACGACCGGTATCGAACCCGACTTCGCTCTCGTCAAGCACAAACAGCTCGTCGGTGGCGGAAGTCTCTCGATCGCTAACCAGACCGTGCCGCGCGCCTTGCGGGCGCTCGGCTATGCGCCATCTCGCGTGGACCTGATTTTGGAGCACCTCGAGTCGACGGGCAGCCTCGTTGATGCACCTGGCCTGCGCGAAGATCACCTCGACGTGTTCGCATGCTCAGTTGGGGCCAACGCCATAGCTGCAAGCGGACACGTAGCGATGATGGCCGCCGCTCAACCGTTTCTGTCTGGCGGTATTTCGAAGACCGTGAACCTGCCTGAAGACGCCACCGCAGCAGACATCGAAGATCTGCTCATCGATGCGTGGCGCAAAGGTGTCAAGGCTGTTGCGGTCTATCGAGACAACTGCAAAGTCGCCCAACCTCTGTCTGACGGCGGCTCGCAGCCAACAGATCTTGCGGTCGCCGACGCTGCCGCATTGCCGGCGCCGCCAGAACGTCAACGGCTTCCGCGGTCGCGAAGCTCGCGTACCTTTGAGTTCCGGGTGGCCGATTGCAAGGGCTTCGTCACGGTCGGCGAATACGAAGACGGCCGACCAGGCGAGATCTTTGTCCGAGTTTCCAAGCAAGGCTCGACCCTCGCGGGGATCATGGACGCCTTTGCCATTTCGCTCAGCCACGGGCTGCAGTACGGCGTGCCGCTGAGTGCATTTATCCAGGCATTTGTCGGTATGCGATTTGAGCCGGCCGGCATGACCGACGATCCCGACATTCGCATTGCGAACAGCTTGATCGACTACCTGTTCCGACGACTCGCCGTTGACTACTTGTCGCCCGACGAGCGATCTGCTCTAAACATTTTCACCACTGGCGAGCGATCCCAGCCGACACTGCCAGGGGTGGTCGAAGCGACAACCACGTCACGTGCAGGTATCGACATCGCTCCCGACCCGCCGACGTCGCCGGTTGTTTCAGCGTCGCTGCTGCGAAGCGAACCCGACAGCGCCCCCATCGATGCCTCCTTGATCGACGCCGGCGCTCCGATGTGCATGGACTGCGGCACGATCATGATCCGTGCTGGCAGCTGCTACGCGTGCCAAAGTTGTGGAAGCACAAGCGGCTGCAGCTGAGGGGGAGCCCGTGGGTGACGATGGGCAACCTGAGCGAGCGCAACCAGATGTGGTGCGCGACGATGAGCTGTTTGCGCCCACACGCGACCAAGACAATTCAACGTCTATCGAAGTGTGGTCGGGTCACGATCGACGTGGTGCCGATCGGCGCCAAGGTGAACGCAGGTCAGCCGAGTGGGCGGCCGGATCTGGCGTGCCGTCGTGGGTGAGCGGCGTGATTTGGCGTGTCCTGCTGGCCGTAATCATTGTTCTGCTCGGCTGGTGGCTTGTCCAAAAGCTGAGCTCGCTGCTGATCGTCATCTTCATCTCGATCTTCTTGTCGTTCGCCATCGAGCCAGCGGTGAACTCTCTTGAGCGTCGCGGCGTCCGGCGAGGAATCGGCACCGGGCTGATGTTCCTTGCGATCTTGGGCGCAATCGCCGGATTTGGTATCGCGCTTGGTCAGGTGATCGCGGAGCAGATTACTGAGTTGGTCAACGAAGCGCCAGACCGAATCGAATCGCTCGAAGGTTGGTTGCAAGACAACGTCGACGACGAGATCGACCTTGGCGAGCTGCAGAGCAGCGTGTCTGATTCGGGAGAGTTCCGCAGCCGGGCTACCGACGTTGCGGGCGGTCTGGTCGACTTTGGTGGGTCGATCATTCGGGCTCTTTTCGACATTTTCACAATCGCGCTGTTCACGTTCTACCTCGTCGCCGAGGGCCCACGTTTTCGTCGCACGCTGTGTTCGCTGCTTCCTCCGCGCCAACAAAAGACTGTGCTCAACATTTGGGATATCGGCACGGCAAAGACCGGCGGGTACATCGTTTCTCGGCTGGTGCTTGTCGTTATTGCGTTTGTAGCGCATTGGATTGCCTTTGAGCTTCTCGGTGTTCGCTTCTCGCTCGTTTTGGCGATCTGGGTGGGGTTGGTATCACAATTCGTTCCGGTGATCGGCACCTATGTCGCTGCTGTGTTGCCTGTGTTGATCGCGCTCGCGGATAATCCTGCTGCTGCTCTGTGGGTTGTTGTGTTCATGGTCATTTGGCAACAGCTCGAGAACTACCTGATCGCCCCGCGAGTCACGGCCCAGACAATGGCTGTTCACCCTGCGGTCGCTTTCGGATCCGTCATTGCTGGCACTGCTCTTTTGGGGGCGGTGGGCGCGTTGTTGGCTTTGCCGGTCTCGGCAACGTTGCAAGGGTTCATCTCGAGCTATGTGTCACGTTATGACGTTGAAGCCCACATCGGCACCGAACACCTACTCGCACCGGAACGTGAACGCGAGCCTGAACTGGGCCTCGGCCCCCTTAGCTGAGCCTCAGGTCGGTTGAGCTAGCTCAAACCGAGAAGCCGCAGTAGTTTCGGTTGCGGCGAGCGGTCGTTGATCGCAAGCGCCGCCGCCCGTTCGATATTGATCTCGTCGAAGTGCCGAGCCGTCCAACCCGACCATGGGCCATTTGCAAGAGCTCCAGGGTCACCTTGGGCGTCGACACATGCCTGCAGATAGGCCTGCTGGGCGACAACTTCCTCGCTTCCGCCGATGGGTCCGTGGCCGGGCACGAAGATGTCGCCCCACGTCAGCAAGGTTTCGAGCGAGGCCGCCCACGTTGCCGGATCGCCGAAACCCGCCATTGGCGTGACGCCGAACGAGCACATGGCACCGCCGAATACGATGCGCGCATCGGGAACCTGCACGACGAGATTCTCGTCGAGTTCGCCGGAAAGAGGCGCAGCGACGCACGACGGACTCACCCAAGCTCCTTCGGTCACGGTGTGGGTGACCTGACGGCCGGCTGGTTCGATGTCGTCGAATAGGTCGCCGGCACGCGTGGGATAGAGCGCCCGGCAGCTTTCGAGGTTCGCGGGTTGGTCAAGATGGTCGCTGATCTGTGGCGTGCCGTACACCGCGGCGAGGCTGAAGACCCCCGACCCGCCGACGAATGGCAGATGCGAACTCGTTACGACCAGGCGTCGCACTGGCAATCCAAATGTTTCGATCGCCGCGGCGATTCCTGCCGCGTCAGCTGGTGTGGTTTGGGCATCGACCACGGTCAAGCCATCGTCATCGATGATGATCCCGGAGTTTGTTGTGCCAGGTTCGCGATCGCCGCGAATGAACCCGTAGACGCCGCCGAGGTCAACCATTTCACCCATATCGGCACCGTACCGGTATTGCCGTGGCCGCATAGAAGCCGCGTAATCGTGAAGTCGTGTTTGTCTTTACCCCGTTCTTCGGTGCCGACCCACATACTTCGCTTGGGCAGACGGACGCAGTTGCGTCATCGAAAGACAATTGCGTCATCGAAAGATAAGGGCAATACATTGAAAACATCACGTGGGCGCACAAAACTCGTGGCACTTCTGGTGCTGATGTCGTTACTCGCTGCGGCGTGCGGCGGTGCAAGCGAGTCTCCGACAGCTGACCAGGCTGACACTGCTTCACAGGCAAACGGCGTCGACACGAACGAAGCAGATGCCATCGCAACCACTGCGCCGGTCACGTTCGAAGACGAAGATGGCCAACCGATTCCCACAGCTGATCCCTGTCTGTTCGAAAAATGTGACGGCGAGGGACCTAATGGCGAGGCCGAAGAGGTCAGTGAATGGGAAACCATCGTGCTGACGGTTAACGAAGACGTACAAGTGGTTCCCGTTTTCGACGCCGCGAACGGTAACAACATCGTGCTCGAGGATTACAACGCTATCGACAACATCTACACGGAATATCCTCTGTATGGCACCACCGTGTTCGGTAATCGGTTGAGCCTTGTCGTCGAAGAGTATGACGATTCCGGCGCATGGGCCAAGGTGCTCATGCCCGTTCGGCCCAACGGCACCACCGCCTGGGTGCAAACCGGTTTCTTCACCGAAAATCGCACCGAGTACCACATCACTGTCGACCTTTCAGACAACGAAGTCACGCTCTATGACGGTGATGAAGTCGTGCTGTCGCAGGTATCGGTAGCCGGTCGCGAAAGTCGTCCGACGCCGGTTGTGCGGTCCTACATCGATGAGAAGATTCCTGGAAACACCCAAGGTCCCGCCTACGGAGACTGGGTCCTGAGCATCGCTGCATTCAGCGAAGCGCTCGGCACATTCGGTGGCGGCGGCGCTATGCCCAAGCTGGCGCTGCACGGCACAGACCAGCCAGAGCTGATGGGGCAATACGTCTCGTCGGGTTGCGTGCGAGTACCAAATGAGATCGTCAGCAAGATCGCCGATCTGGTTCCGGTCGGAACTCCCGTAGACATCATCGCCTGACAAACACCATCCGCTTGACTCGTGAATCCGGGCCGAACAGCGCTTGCTGGCGGCCCGGAATCCTTTTTCCTATGACGGGGTTCTGACGTGGACATGATTGCTTCGATCCCGAGCCCGTCGTTCAATACGATCGACATTTGGCCTCGACCGCTGTCGCTGTATGGCCTGATGATTGGGCTCGGCGTCATGGCCGCTGCTCTTCTCACACGCCGTCGATTCGCTCAACGGCGAGTGCACCCCGACATGGCGATCGAGATGCTCGTTTGGGTCGTACCCGCGGGCGTCATCGGTGCACGCCTATACCACGTGCTCACTGACGGAAAGCCTTTAAGCCAGTGGCTTGAGGTATGGAAGGGCGGTCTTGGCATACCGGGTGGCATTGCTCTCGGCTCGCTTGTTGGACTGGTCTTTATTCGCAAACACAACTTGCCCCGAGCCACCGTTGTCGACGCGATCGCGCCTGCGTTGCCGTTGGCGCAGGCCATTGGGCGTTGGGGTAACTGGTGGAACCAGGAGCTGTACGGCGGCCCCACCGATCTGCCCTGGGGTCTCGAAATCGATCGGCCGCCCGCGGAGTATTCGCCAGACGTTGTCTTCCATCCGACGTTTCTGTATGAATCGCTTTGGAACCTGGCATTGTGCGGGTTCTTGATCTGGCTCGGGCACACCCAACGGCTCAAAGTCGGCAAACTCATATGGGTCTACACAGGCCTCTATGCAGTGGGGCGTTTGTGGATCGAGAGCTTGCGAATCGATACTGCAACCGAGATCGCCGGAATTCGTATCAACATCTGGATGATGTCGTTGGTGCTGATCGTTTCGTTGTTCATGTTGCGCAATGCAAAACGTAGTTCTGGCGTCGCTGGCGGAACCGCATTGGCCAGCTCGATCGGTTCTGAAGCGTCGGGTTTTTCAACTGACGAAGAGGAATAACCACCGGGTCAGGTCTGGCCCGCGCCAACTAGGGTGATCCCGTGACATTTCTTGCGGGTAACCCGTATGAGAATCGAGTCGTGCGCACGATCGCTTTTGTCGATCTATCGGGATTCACTGCGCACACGCAGAACAACGGTGATGAAGCAGCTGTTCAGGCTCTTATGTTTTTTCGGGCAGCGACTCGTGAAGTCTGTGCTCGCCATGGCGTTCGCATCGCCAAATGGTTGGGCGACGGAGCAATGCTTGTTGGCGTCGAAGCTGAAGACATTGCCGAAGCCATGACAGAGCTGTCCAATCTCGTGGCAGAGAGTGCGTCGCCGCTTCCGCTGCGTGCAGGCATCGCCACCGGCGATGTGATTTTGTTCGAAGGCGATGATTACATCGGATCTGTTGTCAATCTCGCAGCGCGTCTGGCCGATATCGCAGCAGCGGGGCAGGTTCTTGCTCCGAAAGATTTCGTGTCGGCGATCATGGTGAACACGCAGGCGTTGCCGGTCGGAGCACTCGATGTCAAGGGGTTTGCGGAACCGGTCGAAGTTGTCGCTCTCATCGACTCGTAACCGCGCCGGCTTCGTGACTGCGCATATCTCGTGATCGAACTCACCGATTTTGAGCAGGCGGTGCTGGCCCGAGTTAACGCCCTCGACGAAGGCGACATCGTGACCTATGGCGAACTTGCCGCAGAAGTCGGTCGCCCGGGAGCGGCGCGAGCCGTCGGAAGCACGCTTAGGCGTCACGGAAGCGAAGTTTGTTGGTGGCGCGTCGTTGCCGCAAACGGACGACTAGTCCCCGGAAACGAACGTCTACATACCGAGTTGTTGACGGCCGAGGGCGTGATTGTACGAAACGCCCGGGTCGTCATGAGCGCTTCATCGCGGCCGCAGAAACCCACCAAGGGTCAGGCCATCGACGACTGACTGCGAGCGCGGCGCTACAGTCGCACGGTCGTGTTCTCTCCCTCATCCAGCCGCTCGTGACCACCTTTGCCGATCTTGGGCTTTCTGCCCCGATCGTCGACGCGCTCAAAGCGCGAGGTATCGAGGAACCATTCGCCATCCAGGAACTGTCGATTCCTGATGCCATCACGGGACGCGATGTGTGCGGGAAGGCCAAGACAGGCAGCGGCAAGACCTTTGCATTTGGTCTGCCGGTGCTGCAACAGCTTCCGCAGGCAGCGTCGCGGCGACCCGCCGCTCTTGCCCTTGTACCGACCCGGGAACTCGCGGTGCAAGTACATGATGAACTCGCCCCAATCGCCGAGTCGTTAGGCCGAACCGTGTCGGCGATCTACGGCGGCGCGAATATGGAAAAGCAGATCGCCAAGCTTGATCGGGGAGTCGACTTCATCGTTGCGACGCCTGGCCGGCTTATCGACCTGATTGAACGAGATGAAGTTTCGCTGGGTGACGTTGCACATGTGATCGTTGACGAAGCTGACCGCATGGCCGACATGGGCTTCATGCCACAGGTCGAGTGGTTGCTGCGCCATGTGCCCGGTGACCGACAGACGCTGCTATTCAGTGCCACGCTCGACGGTGTCGTTGACCGGCTGATAACCCGGTACCAGAACGACCCGGTTCGATTCGAAGTCGAGTCGGAGACCACGACCGTTGACTCAATGGGGCACAGGTTCCTGCTCGTCCATGAGATGGATCGACCCAAGGTTGTCGCAACCATTGCCAAAGCCTCGAATCGAACGCTTGTGTTCAGCCGAACCAAGCACGGAGCGGACCGCCTCGCTGGATCGGTTGACGATCAGGGCGTGGCTGCCGCTGCGATTCACGGTGACCTCCGTCAAAATCACCGCGAAAAGGCGCTCGCTGACTTTGCGAATGGCAAGCTTGTGGTCCTTGTGGCGACTGATGTGGCGGCTCGAGGAATCCATGTTGATGACGTAGACGTCGTTATTCATTATCAGCCGGCCTCTGACCACAAGGCGTATTTGCACCGATCTGGTCGCACGGCGCGGGCCGGCGCCAGCGGCGTCGCGGTGACCTTGTCACTCTGGAACGAAGAACTCGAAGTCAAACGTCTACAAAAACGACTCGGGTTGGAGCAGCCGATTGTCGAGATGTTCTCCAATGACGAACGCTTGAATGACCTTGGCGGCTGGGATCCAACGGCTGGCTGATCAGCCCCGGACTGCAGAAGCGGTTGTCAAGGCTGCACGTTCGCACAGACTTGAACCAGCATCTGCGCTAGCCGCGTTGGTTGAACATCAGAGCGACTTATTTGGCGCGTCGATGAAGGGGGCCGACCTTCGTCTTTTCGTAGACGAACCCGCCGCCCCGACAGGTTGGCTTGACGGCATTGAGGTCGGATCCGATCCGCACCTGCCTGGTCGGGTGCACGAACTGTTCATGGCCCCGAAAGAGCGCCATTTGTCAGGCAGCCATCTAACTCCTGCAGCGATCTCCGCAGGCATTGTGGGCGTCATCGACGAATCGTGGCTGGCCTCCACCGAACTTCCGCGGGTGCACGACCCGGCCGTCGGCGGGGCGTCGTTCCTGCTTGCGGCGGCAGATCGGCTGGTAGCCGCAGGGCGAAATCCGGCACTGGTGCTCGAAGTTCTCAGCGGCGTAGACATCGACCCACGATCTGTGGCGGTCGCCGAAGCAGCATTGAACCTGTGGGGACTGCAACACGGGTGTGCACCTCGGCCGTTACCTGCGATCTCGTGTGGCGATGGGCTGACAGCGGTAGAAGTTCTGGTCGATCTCGTTGTGGGCAATCCGCCATTTCTGAACCAACTGCGTAGCTCGTCGGCTGGGTCTGTCGCAAGGAGGTCTGCGCTGCGCTCTGAGTGGCCCGGGCTTGTAGGCGCCTACACCGACGAAGCGTGGATCTTTCTCGCTGCAGGCTTGCAAGCACTCGCACCCGGAGGGCGGTTGGTCATGGTCCAGCCGCTGTCGATTCTTGCCGCCCGCCATGCCCAAAATATTCGTGACCACCTGTTGATTCATGCTGAGCTCGACCTGTTGTGGTTGGCCAACGAGCGCGTGTTCGACGCGTCGGTGTCTGTTTGTGCGCTCGGGTTCCGCCGCCGCGATAACTCCAGCGTCGGCAGCCGCGATGACGATTGTCCGCCGAGGCGATTCGTCACGACGAACTTTGCGTCTGCGAGCCCGGGTGAGGTCTGCTCACCAGGATCCAGTTGGGGTCCGCTCGCCGCTGATCTCGATGGGGTGCCGCGACTCGACGCGGAGATCTGCGGGCCGCGCCTATCGAGCGTCGCGACGTGCACGGCTGGCTTTCGTCAACAGTTTTATGGCTTC
>CALKPY010000117.1 GCA_937991435.1 uncultured Acidimicrobiales bacterium | reverse complement strand
CGACGACGACGTTGAATACCGGATCGTCGCCCCTGGGACTGTCGAGGTCAACGTCACCTGTTGGTTACCCGAATAGAAACCTCGCTCGAGACTAAAGATCACCGACAGTGCCGGGTTGTTCGCGCCACCCGGGGCCGGCGTGCCAGCCACCCACGACGACGCAAGCGCGTTGTCAGACAACAGATCTAGTAACACCAGGCTGTCGCCGCTGCCATCAGGCGATGTCGGCCACGGTGCCACATCGTCATAGGCCACAACGTCTTCAGCCGCGCCGGCTGCGTTGACTAAACGGATTGTTTCGCCGCCATTTGACAACAAACCCGTGAACTGACCATCAGCAACCGAACCAAACGCGGCGTTAAACGCCACCGGATCGCGGGTGATCGTGTAATAGCCGCCAGCCCCAATGCTGGTGTTTGCCGGGAACGTGTAACCAACACCCAAATCAAATGACCAGCCAGACACATCAACCGCACCACCAGAGGTGTTCGCGACTTTGATGAATTCATGATCTTCGATCTGGCCGTCAGGGTTATAGAAAATCTCCGCGATCACAATCTGGTTCGCCTGAGCAGACACCGCCGGGGCACCCACCAAACCCAACATCGATGCCAACAAACCCAACACCGCAACCAAAACCACGCGCCGAACAAAACGCACACGGCCCGAAATCAGGCCGCCAGACACAGATGGAAATAGTTCAGACACACCCCAATCGTACAAATCGGCGTGCCGAGCACAGATGAGCAAACCCACCCGGTTCAGGTGACGGAGTGCGCATGTGACCGACGGGCTTCAGGAATTCGACGGAAAACCGAGATCGACGCCGCGGTCGTGTGGGCTTGGCCATCGCTCGGTAATAACCTTGTTGCGCGTATAGAACTTGACGCCCTCGGCGCCATAGGCATGTGTGTCACCGAACAGCGAATCGTTCCAGCCACCAAAGGAGTGAAATGACATCGGCACCGGAATTGGCACATTCACGCCGACCATGCCCGCTTCGACATTGCGCCTGAAGTGCCGCGCTGCTCCACCATCGTTCGTGAAGATGGCGGTGCCATTGCCGAATGGTGAATCGTTGATCAACGCCAGCGCTTCGTCGTAGGTCTCGGTGCGTACAACGCAAAGCACGGGCCCGAAAATCTCGTCTTCGTAGATCTTCATCTCTGTGGTGACATGGTCGAACAGTGTGGCACCCAAGAAGAAGCCGTCTTCGTGGCCATCGATTGTCAATCCTCGCCCATCGGCCACCACCGTGGCGCCTTCGACAGCACCCAACTCGATGTACCCGCTCACCCTGTCGCGGTGGTCTCTGCTTATCAACGCGCCCATGTCCATGTCGTCGTCGCTTAGTCCCGGGCCAACCTTGAGGTCATCGATGCGGTTCGCTATTTCGGGCACCAGCCGGTCGCCGACATCGCCAACCGCCACTACCACCGAAATGGCCATGCATCGCTCGCCTGCTGACCCATACCCGGCTGACACGGCGGCGTCAGCCGCCTGGCCAACATCAGCGTCGGGCAGCACGACCATGTGGTTCTTCGCACCGCCGAGCGCCTGGACCCGCTTGCCAGCTGCGCTTGCGGCCGTATGAATGTGGCGCGCAATCGGAGTCGATCCCACAAAACTTAACGCAGCTACATCAGGGTGATCGATCAGCGCGTTGACCGTCACCGCATCGCCTTGCAACACGTTAAAGACGCCTTCAGGAAGACCCGCTTCGGTCCACAGACGCGCCATCAGCAAGCTGACGCTCGGATCCTTCTCGCTCGGTTTGAGAATGAATGCATTTCCGCAGGCGATCGCCACGGGGTACATCCACATTGGCACCATGACCGGGAAATTGAACGGCGTAATTCCAGCGACGACACCAACCGGTTGGCGCACCGTCCAGGTGTCAACCGAACTCGAAACGTCTTCGTTAAACGGCGTTTGCAACAGCGTGCCGATGCCGCACGCGAACTCGACAACTTCGAGACCGCGACCGACCTCGCCAAGAGCATCGGCCCGGACCTTGCCATGTTCGGCCGAAACCAGTTCAGCGAGTTCGAGCTTGTGCGCCTCGACCAGCTGGCGATACGCGAAAAGGATCTGAGATCGCTTCGTCAACGATGTATCTCGCCATGTCTCATAGCCTCGGCACGCTGACGCCACGGCGGTGTTGACATCGGCAGGTTCGGCAAGGGCCACGGCTCCGGTCACCTGACCGCTGGCCGGGTTGAACACATCAGAACGACGCGTCGAGGCCAATGGCGTGGTCGCGCCGTCTATCCAATGATCGATCAGATTCATTGCGTCAGCATCGCAGACGGAAACCCATTCGCGCACATAGCAAGATCCCGACCTCGGGCTTGACGACTTTGGGATCAGGCGAGATTTGCGTCGATCCAGTCGATCACCTGTGCGACGACATCTCGGCCTTCGGGTTCGTTGAAGATTTCATGACGTAGACCCTCAAGCACGCGACGCTCAACGCCGGCAACGCCTTCGAGCACAGCCGACGCAACCGTCGGGACCAACTCGTCGTCGCCGCCGTGTAGGCACAGTGTCGGCATCGTGATCTTCGCGACATCGCTAGCCGTGGCCTCGGCGGTCAACATGAGTTGTGAGATCAACTGCACCGTGCCGCCCGGCTTCACGAGTGGGTCGGTGTCATAGGCCGCTCCCACCGCAGGGTCCCGAGACAGCACGGCCGTGTCAAACGGGGGCTTAAGGAACAACCGCGGAGCGAGCTGAGCGAACTTGTGCAGAAAGGTCTGCTGCCACTTTGGCTGAGGAACTCCGAGAGCCGGGCCGCTGAGGACAAGCAGATCAGGGGCAGGGCGTCCGCTCACGGCATAGCTCGCAGCGACGAGTCCCCCCATCGAGTGTCCAAGCAAGACCACGGGCACGCCAACGGCACGAGCGGTGATCATGTGGTCTTCGACGTCGTCGAGAAACTCAGTGAATTTCTCGACATGGCCGCGACGCCCTTCAGGTTTGCCGTGACCTCGTTGATCCCAGCAAACGGCGGCAAAGCCGGCCGCTGCCAGCTGGCTTCCGACCGCTTCGTACCTACCGCTATGTTCGGCAATACCGTGCACCATGAGCACTACCGCTCGTGGAGGGCCGCTCGGGGCCCAAGTTCGGCGAAGTTGGCGTTCGCCGTTGCGGATCGTCCCGTATTCGATGCGGCTTGCAGTACTGATCACCTCGTAAGGGTACGACTGGGAATGCGATCGACGCATCTCGTACTCGGTTATTCGGCAATGACCACGCCGAGTTCCGCCAGTTGTTGTCGCACGTTGGGGAAGCTTGGTTCGAACGCCTCAACGAAGTCAGCGGGTGTCGCGATGCCGTACGCGTTGGCGGCCACATAATGTGCAAGGGCACAGTCGACCTCGTCGCGTGGGCCAAGCCGTTGCAACGCAAACCCTGTCTGGCTGTACACCGACCGGTAGTAACTCTCGCTGCGTGCCGCCCAAAATGTCATGGGTTGAGTGGCTTGGCCGACGCCGGCCACGGGAATCTCATACGCGCCCGGTTGCGTTCCTTCATAGGTGAATTCCGCGTAGCTCGTGATGCCCTCGTCAAGCCACGGATCACGGCCCTGGTTGTTGCCAACCAGCGAGTAAAAGAACATGTGTCCAACCTCGTGGCTCGTTGTGCGACCTGAGGTGCCAGGTCCCTGCATGATGTGGGTAGGAAATTCAATGCCACCAGACAGATTCGGAGTAACCGCAAACGTGAGCGACGGCCACGGGTACTGACCCCATCGCTCGCTGAACTGTTCGAGTGAGTCGACAACCTTGTCGAGATACACCTGCGGATTCTCGGCCACTGTTTCATGCATGCCTACGGTTACGAGCACAGGCTCCGGTGCGAAGGCCGTTGCTGACACGGTGCTAAAGCGCCCGACGCTGATGGCGAAATCACGAGCGGCCTGCACCTGCCAAGTCCCCGTGCTGTCGAGAACCCCCGATGCCAGAACGTCAAAGCCGTCGGGCACGTTGACTTCAACCGACCAGTCAGCCGTTGGAGACATGACCGCCTCAGCAAATAACGCTGTTGCTGGTTCGGTGGCCCAACCCACCCCGGGTTCCCACGGCAGCAGCGGCACGATCGAACCAAGGCGCATGTGGTCTCCACCGCCTGAGATGCGCGATTTCAACTGCGTGGTGATCGTAAACGAGAACGACAGGGCGAGACGCACCGTCTCGCCGGCGGCACGGCCTCGCTCGCCCAGCTCTACCCGCACGAGTGTCGAGTCATCGGCGGACCAGGCTGCGGGTTGCCCGTCGATAGACACATCGGACAGGTCGAGCGCCAATCCTGCCGCAGCAGGGCGAGGGCTGTTGGGCCACAGGCGAACGATCAGTTCGTCGATCGCAAGGTCAGGGGTGAACTGCACCTGCATGCGCCCGGACACCATTCCCGACGGTGGATCAATGTCGATGGCCGCCCGATACACCGGCCGGTTTGGGTCTGGCGCGTTGAGTGGCCCCGCCTCGCACGGCCCCTCGGGAACCGGAGTCGCTGTGGGCATTGCAGTCGGGGTCGCAAGCGGCGTCGCCGTCGGTACCGGCGTCACCGTCGCGAGCGGAGTAACGCTCGGGATGGGCGACGGCTCTGCCGCCACCGTCGACAGCTCGGGTGTCGATCCGTCTGTCGCCGTTTGGTCAATGACAGGAACTGTCGGCACTCCGCCACCGTCTGTTTTCGCACGAGATGCGAGATCGACATCGGCGTCCGCGGCACAGGACACCGCAAAACAGCAGATGGTCACCACGACGACGACAAGCCTTTGGAACCGCATCGGTCGCACACAGCGACCGTAACCTCGCCGGCCTGGTCCGCGTCCGCGGCACCACGATGTGCACGGCTCACCGTTCGCGCGAGTCGATAGAGATCGATGGACTTCACCGCGAACCCAGACCATCAGGCAATTCGGCAGGCAATCCGTCGGATCTGTGCTGACTTCCCTGACGAGTACTGGTCAGACAAAGACCAGGCCCATGAGTTTCCATGGGACTTCTATCAGGCGCTCGCAGAAGGCGGTTGGGTCGGTATTGCCACGCCGACAGCGTTCGGAGGCGGGGGTCAAGGCATTACCGAGGCTTCGATCATGCTCGAAGAGATCGCCGCGTCTGGTGCCGCGATGAACGGCTGTTCGGCGGCACACCTGTCGATCTTCGGTATGGAACCGGTGCGCCGCTACGGCTCCGCGGAACTCGCTGCCGAAGTGCTTCCTCGTGTTGCGTCAGGGGATCTGCACGTTGCATTCGGCGTCACCGAACCTGACGCTGGCACCGACACCACCAAGATTCGCACCCGTGCTGTCCGGCGACGAAGGCAAGGGCTTTGGTTACATCCTCGACGGGCTCAACCCTGAGCGAATCCTGATCGCCGCCGAAGCACTCGGTATCGGGAGAGCGGCAATCGACAAGGCCACCGCGTATGCCAATGACCGCGTCATCTTTGACCGTCCGATCGGCAAGAACCAGGGCATCGCATTTCCGCTCGCAGAAGCACACATGAAGCTCAAGGCTGCAGAGCTGGTTATTCGCGAAGCAAGCTGGCGCTACGACAACGATCTTCCGTGCGCCGAGCAGGCCAACACCGCCAAATATCTGGCGTCAGAAGCAGGGTTTTTTGCGGCTGATCGAGCCATGCAGACCCACGGCGGCTTCGGCTACGCCACCGAATACCACGTTGAGCGCTACTGGCGCGAGGCTCGTCTGATGAAGATTGCTCCGGTGAGCCAGGAGATGGTCTTGAACTTCGTCAGTTCAAAGGTGCTTGGCCTGCCACGTAGCTACTGACCACATCTGGTTCATGTTTCGTGTGGTGCCGGGTGCTCGGGCCAGTCGCGAGGCATATCGAACTCAGTCGGGGCCAGGTCCCCTTCGATTGCCGAGAACGATTGCTCAACCCAGCTACCGCCACCCGCGAGGGGCTCCGGAAGCGCGTCGCGCCCGAACCACCCAACCCCGGCGGTCTCTAGCGGGTGCCCTTGCAGCACGCCACCAGTTGCTCTGCACAGAAACACCATTGAGTACAGGGGAATCCCGGTGAAACCGGCCCGCAGACCGTCGATGACGGTGATGAGCCGTTCGGGCACACATTCGATGCCCGTCTCCTCGTTGACTTCTTTGACGGCGACTTCAGCCGGCGAGTAGCCAATGTCGGCCCAACCCGTGGGATACAACCAGATACCGCTGTCGGCACGTTTGACCAACAAGATCTCGCCTAGGTCGTTACCGACGACGGCTCCCACTGTTGCCTTGGGCGTGACGTAGCCCGACGTGCGGTGCCCAACGATTTCCATCCATTCTTCGACCTGCACGTTCGGGTCAAATCCCCGAGCGCTCGCGGCTCGGATTTCTGCCGCGATATGCAGAATCTCTTCGAATCGTTCCTGCTCGTACAGGCTCTCGGTAAACGCCAACCCAGTGCGAGCGCAACCCGCGAGTGATTCAGCCCACCGCAGCAGGTCGGCCTCGGTTGCAGGACCGTCAACCATGCACAGTCCTGCTCTGACCACGGGCCCTTTGGTTCACTTGCCCTGCCAATTCGGAGCCCGCTTTTCGGCGAAGGCCGTGGCACCTTCTATGGCGTCTGCGCTACTGAACACGTTGTCGATTTGCGCCTGTTGCATCGCCCAGAAGTCGGACTCACTGACGCCTTGCATGTCAACAATGAGCTTCTTTGAAGCAATGAGACCAAGCGGCGCATTTTTGGCTATTCGCTCGGCGAGTTCGAGGGCGCCGGCAAGCGCTTCGCCCTTCTCGGTCAGTACCTGTACCAGGCCTAGGTCAGCTGCCTGCTCGGCCCGGATCGGATCGGCAGTAAGCGCCATTTGCATCGCTACGCCGTAGGGAACGCGACGCGGTAGACGCATGAGACCACCAGCACCGGCGAACAAACCAACTCCGGTCTCGGGAATGCCAAGCTTGGCTCCTTGCGATGCAACGACCAGGTCACAGCTCAAGGCAATTTCCAAACCGCCCGCAAGCGCAAACCCCTCAACGGCTGCGATCAACGGCTTGTTGCACGCAAATTCGGTAATGCCTGCGAAACCGCGCCCGTCGACAAGAGGCATGCCACCAGAGACGAAGGCTTTGAGATCCATGCCCGCTGAGAACCCCCGACCATTGCCGCTCAGCACACCGACCGAGAGGTCTGGATCTGCATCGAGATCGACGAGGGCTGCGGCGAGGGCATCGGCGAGACCCTGATTCACGGCGTTCATCGCTTCTGGTCTATTGAGGGTGATCAACATCACCTTGTCGCGCTTTTCTGTCAGTACTTCATCGGCCATAGCGCCACTCTAGGAAGCCGATCTCATGCTGGTCCACTCGACACCGCGACCAACGACCTATTCGTTGACGTTTGCCGCCTTGAGAATCTGCAATAGGCGTTCGCGAAGTTCATGCTGCGCATGCGGATCGGTGAGTTTCGTTCCGGCGAGGGTTCGCACGTAGAACGAATCAACCACATCGTCGCCCACGGTCTGAATATGGGCACGATGCGAATCGAGCCCAGCGGCGGCAATCGCCGCAGCCACCTCGTAGAGAAGTCCCAACCGGTCGGGGCCAGCCACTTCGACAACGGTCGCGTCTGCCGAAATGTCATTGTCGAAATCAACCCGCGGCGGTTCGATCCGCGTCGGGGCAATGCGAGGGCGGATCAGCCGAGACGCCACCCTTGCGGCAAAAAGCGGTCGAAGGTCGTCGTCGGTGGCCAAGATCTCTTCGACCATCGTGATCGCTCGTGGCCAATCGATGGGTTCGTCTGGGTCGTCGACGTTGACGACTCGAGCGATATCGAGCGCCCATCCATTTTCCACATGTGTTTCGGCACCGGTGATGTTCAGGTTGCACAGCGCCAAGGCGCCGGCGATTCGTGCGAAGAGCCCGAGTCGATCGCCCGCAACGACAGTGAGCGTGTTGCCCTCGGCAATAACGATCTGTTCGGCGTTGCGCAACAAGGCACGTTGTTCATCATTGGGAAAGCTTCGATCGATGCTGGTTGAACCATCGGTCAGCCACCGAGCCACCGAACCGCACAGTTCGCGAATCAGGTGGGCTTTCCAAGAACTCCATGCTGACGGACCTGTTGCAATCGAATCGGCTTCGGTGAGGGCGGCCAGCAACCACAAAAAGTCGGTATCGCGTACCTCACGGGCAACGGCAGCAATCGTTCCCTCATCTTCAATATCACGTCGGGTCGCAGCGTCGGCAAGGAGCAGGTGGTGCTCGCAGAGGCGCTTCAACAAATCGACGTCAGACGCTTCGAATCCCATGCGCGGGGCAATGGTGTCGATCAGCTCAACGCCAACGTCGGTGTGATCACCTGGGTAGCCCTTGCCGATGTCGTGCAACAGCGCTGCGATAACTAACAAGTCCGGTCGATCGACAGAATGCTCAAGTTCAACCGCATTGGCACATGCCTCGAGCAGATGCCGATCGACCGTGAATCGGTGGTATTGATTTCGTTGCACTTTGCTACGTGTTGGCTCCCATTCGGGAAGCAGTCGCACGAACAATCCAACATGATCGAGGGTCTCGACAACCGGGATCGCGCGAGCCCCCGTACGCAACAACTGCACGAACAATGACCGCACATCGGCTGCCCACGGGGTCGGAATCGGCGGAGCTTGCGCGACGAGCCGATCGAGCGAATCTCGGTCAATTCGGGCGTTGTGCTCCGCGGCTGCAGACGCCAGTTGCAAAAGCAACGTGTGATCGTCAGCCACCGGAGCGTCGTCGATCAAACGAACCACTCCGTCCGTGAGTTCGACACTGGCGGCCACCGCTTTCGCACGCGCTGGACGCAACCGTTGAAATCGTTTCGTCCGGCCATTTACACGCGAGAACACGTCGTCGCTGATCCAGGTAACGGTGCGAGCCGATGCGGCCACGTCACTCATCAGTTCGTCGGCATCGCCAGCACCGAGCATTTCAGCGACGGCATCTTGCTCTTCAAGTAACAACCGATCGCCTTTGCGGCCGGTCGATCGATGCAACTCGACTCGGGCGGCCAGCAACACATCTCTTGCTGCTTCGAGATCTCTGCGTTCTTGAGTCAGGACGTCGATACCGGCAGCCTCGATCCAGCCGACGGTGTCGACGTCTCGAAGACCGCCATGCGAGTTCTTCAGGTCTGGCTCCAACAAAAAGGCCACTTCGCCTGCGGTGTTGGCCCGATCCGCTGAGTTCTCGATCAACTGCGGCAGCCATTTGCGGTCGTTTTGACGCCACGCCCGGCGCGACTGCTGCGCGAGATCGTGCGCAAGTTCACCATCGCCGGCCAGAAGTCTCATTCCGAGCAGCGATGTAGCAGTATCAAGATCTGAATTTGCAAGATCGAGGTTCTCTTGCACACTGCGAACCGAATGACCAAGGTCGAGGTGAGCATCCCAGATCGGGAACCACATGAGTTGCGCTGCATCGCCAAGATCATCCTGATTCCAACCGTCGTGCAGTAGCAAAAGGTCGAGGTCACTGTTCGGGCTCAGCAATGAACGGCCATAACCGCCGAGAGCGATCAGACTGAGCCCTTGTCGGTCACCAAGACGCTCGGCAAACAACTGTTGCAGCCACTGATCAACGCAGCGTGCATATGCCTGACAAAACGCAGCTCCGACGAGGGAGCGGTCGGCAATGAGCTCCTCGCGTCGTAGGTCGGCCATATGTCAGTTAATCAGGTTCGTTCAAATGAGGTACCGGCGCCGATGTACGCGGTCTCTGCGTGTTCAGTGGTATCGAGCCCCAATTGTTCGGATTCGGCATCGACCCGCAAGCCAATCGTGGCATCGAGCACCTTTGCAATGATGAACGTCACCACAAACGAATACACAAGCACGACGGCGATCGAGATGAACTGGTTCCACAACAGTTCTCCACCCGCTTCGAGCGCAAAGGCTTCCGGTCCGCCAAAGGCTTCGTTGCTCGCCAGCACGCCAATGAGTAACCCGCCGACGATGCCGCCAACCATGTGGATTCCAACAACGTCAAGACTGTCGTCGTACCCGAACTTCTCCTTGAGCTGAATTGCAAAGAAGCAGATGACCCCCGCGGAGAGGCCGAAGATCATCGCCGACATCGTGCCGACAAATGTCGCTGCGGGTGTGATGGCCACGAGCCCAGCAACAACGCCCGAACACATGCCCAGCGTGGTTGGCTTGCGGCGCGTGATGACTTCCATGACCATCCATGCCATGAGGCCCGCAGCGCCAGCCAAGAACGTGTTCGCGAGTGCCTGTGGTGCAGCATCTTGGGCGCCAGAGTTGAAACCGAACCAGCCGAACCACAACATGCCGGTTCCAAGAAGCACGAACGGAAGATTGTGGGGCGGCCAAGCCGACCCCGGCCAGCCACGACGTTTGCCGAGCACGATGCTCATGGCCAGCGCAGCGGCTCCGGCGTTGATGTGGATCGCTGTTCCACCGGCCGTGTCATAGGCGGGCAACGCTTCGGCCCAGCCGCCATAGATCCAGAAGCCGACTGGCGAGTAGACGAGCAGTGACCACACCGGCACAAAGATGAGCCAGGCCGAGAACTTCATGCGGTCAGCGACTGCGCCCGAGATCAGCGCTGGGGTGATCACTGCGAACGTCAACAGAAACGCCCAGGTGGCCATGTCTCTCGGCTCTGCGCCGGCGGGCTCGTTCATCCAGAACTCGTCAAAGTGAAAGAAGCCGAGCCACTTGTTTTCACCGTTGCCGTTGGCCATGCTCATGCCGACACCCGCCCATACGAGCGGAACAATGCCGAGGCAGTAAAAGTTCATGTTCAACATGTTGAGCACGTTCTTCGAACGGACCATGCCGCCGTAGAACAGTGCGAGACCTGGGACCATCAACAGAACAAGTGCCGTTGAGGCCATGATCCACGCGGTATCTCCTGACATTTGCCGATTCCTCTCGCCGAAACGTGTCGGCTTCCTTTCTAGAGGCTGAACAGCATGTGTCGATGCAAAATCAGTGCCAGTTAACGCTGCGGAAACACGTCATTCCCGCCGCAGAAACATGACGGCAGTTCACAAGGTCGAAGCATGCCCTACGAGTCCGTCGCCACCGTTGCCGGTCAGAGTCACACAAACGGAATCAATCCCGAAGGATCTGCCAGTCGCCTGAAGAACAATGACCTCGGCATTGCATCTATGCCAGCGTCGGCTGCGGCCTCAAGTCGCTCTGCTTCGACGTGGCTGCCATATCCGACGATCGGCGATGAAACGTCGACCAGCGTGTCGAACCTGTCGAGCTTTGCCAGATCTACAACTACGAGATCGGCTCCGATTGCGAGGTCAACGAGCCGGGCCACCGTGCGTGCGAAGTCAGCATCGGGCCATGCTGCGCTGAGTTTGGAACGGTCCATGAGATCGCTGCTCAATATTACGACACGCATTGTCAACTCTTCTGTTCCTCTGTGTTGTTGTCGTCGTCGCCACCGCGACCGCGACCGCGAAGATGCAGCCACGCCTTCGCGGCACCCCATGCCAGCCCCACATCGTGCAGATCGGCGTGAACGTCGGCAAACGACGCAGGGGTCAGGTTGTACACGTCATGAGGGAAGTTGCGTTGGGCAAAAGCATCACGCGGCACCGCAGGCACCCGGTGTGAGCTAAGGACTTCGGTCGGGAAGCGCACCGCCTCTCGCAGCACTTGCAGCGGCGACTTGAGTTGGTTGTGCGGCTCGCAGCGAAACAAACTGTCGAGTTCTCGAC
>CALKPY010000116.1 GCA_937991435.1 uncultured Acidimicrobiales bacterium | reverse complement strand
TGGGGCGTTGCCGGTGTTGACTGCGGTCAAGGTCGCGGTTCCTGGCGATGCTGATTGTTCGGCGTCTGTTGCTGATCCGTTGCCAGTGGTTGCTGGTGATGTCGTGAAGTACTGCGTGACTGTCACCAACAACGGACCCGGCGGAGCCCACAACGTTGTGATCGTTGACGATGCAGGAACACCTGCTGATACGGCCGACGATACGACCTTCACCTACACCGATAATGGTGGTGTTCTGGCTGAGGGTGCGTCGTGGACAGTGATGTACACGGCCACAGTCGCTGTTGGAGAACAAGATCTTGTGAACTCGGCCCGTGTGACCGCTGAGAACGAAATTGGCGAGCCAACGGTTCCCGTTGTCGACACGGCTGTGACCACCGACGCTGGTCCTCCGGTGTTGTTGGTTCGCAAGACCGTTGTTGCTGCCAATTCGACCTGCCCGTCGACCTACGCGGCAGCTCTCGCGGTTCCAGCCTCGGCTTCGGCCACAGTCGGTGACGAGGTCAGGTTCTGTCTGAATGTGCGCAACGATGGCCCAGGTACGGCAACCAACATTTCGGTGGTCGACACCATGGGCACCGCTGACACCAGCGATGATCTGTCATGGTCGGCTGCATCACTCGCTGATGGCGCAGAATGGTCTCAGGGATACACGGTGACCGTGAGTTCGACGAGCTTGACCAACGTAGCCACAGTCGACGGCCTGTCGTCTTCGAGTACCCCGGTTGCGCCGGTGACCGTTACTGCGTCGCTGGCTCCAACTGCGAAGCCTGTAGTGGTCGCCTACCCGTACCCAAATATCACCAACTGGCCGACACCGCGCCAGGCGCTCTTTGAGCCCGTCGACGTTGTCGCCGGTCGCAGCCAGGCGCCGCTGGCCGTCACTGGTACGTCGGCGGCGAAGCTGGGGGCCCTCGGATTTACGATCATCGCAGCCGGCGGCTTCGTCGTTGTTGCAGGTCGTCGCCGAGAACAAGACCAGAACTGATCCGCTAGAGGACTCTGGGCGGGCCTTTGTCGGCTCGCCCAGAGCAATCTCTGGGGTCACTATTCGTCGACGTTCCCAGCCACGGTTGCTACGAGCTAGCGCCGGCGACACCGAGAGCAACGAGTCGCTGCCGGAGCCGGTTGCACGAAGTGAACTGCTCGGCGACCATGCCGATCTCGATCGCGCCTGCCAGCTTCGACGCTGAGTCGTCAGTGAAAAAGACATGAGCTGGGTCGACGCCGATTGATTGGCATACGTGCTGAAAAGCGCGAGCGTCGGGCTTCGCCCAACCAATGTCCCACGTACTGAACACGGCATCGAACCGGTCAAGCACACCGAAGTCCGACAGTTCGGAATCGACCGTGTCTGTGCCGTTGGTCAGCACGCTGACGTGGGTTCCGGCCGTCCTGAGTGCGTCGACAAGGTGCATCATGTCGCTGTCTATGGTGCCTCGGTCGGCCAACCATTCGCTGGCTGCCGCTGGATTGCCGACGGCCTCGCCGACCTGGCTGACCCAAGCGGCGCGAGTCATGGCGCCAGTTATTGCCGCAATCAGCAGCGGCGGGTCGAACGCCGCAGCCTCGAGCGACCCGAATGCGATGTCGTGGCGATGTTCAACAGACGCCAAATGAGCCGGGTCGAAATGTCTGATGACGCCGTCAAGGTCGAGCACGACGGCGTCTATGCGCCTTTGCGCTATCGACATCGGGTCTGTCGAATTCGGTTCCATCGAGCATCGCAGGTGCCGGCGGCAAACCGCATCGCCGGCTTACTGGTTCTTTGGAAGTTCGCTGAACGGCATGTTCTTGTCGTGGCCAGGCTCCTTGGGGAGCCCGAGAACACGTTCGCCCACGATGTTGCGCTGAATCTGATCAGTTCCGCCGTAGATCGGCGGTGCCTGCGCGTTGAGCGCAACGTTGACCACCGCAGGATCGGTCTGGCTGGCCGACGCACCGAGCATGCCATCGGCGCCGATAATTTCAAGCCCGATGTCGCGGAACTGGCGATGGTGTTCGCCGTTCCAGAGCTTTGCGATGTTCGGCTCTGCGCCGGTTCGCTGGTTCTTAACACGTGACCGCTGCATGTTCAGGCGGTTTACCTGCAACATGGTGTATAGCTTGACGATGCGGTCCTTGAGAACCGGGTTTTCGATACTGCCGTTTTTGCGGGCGAGATCGACATAGCGATTGAACAGCTTCATACCCACGCCGGGCGCATGGCCCTCTGAGCGGCTCTCTTTGGCCTTTTGCACGACTTCGCCCGCGATGCGGTCGAACTGTTGCATCTTCTGGCCTGGCGCAGCCATGGCAACCCCGGTAGAACCAGCGCCGATGCTGGTGCGTTCTTCCATCAGGGTGGTGTTTGCGACTCGCCAGCCATCGCCGAGGTCGCCCAAGCGCTCTGAATCAGGCACTCGGGCCTGGTCCATAAAGACTTCGCTGAAGAAGGTTCGCCCGGTCATTTCTTTGAGCGGTACGACCTCGACCCCGGGCTGATCCATGGGAAGAGCGAAATACGACATGCCGCGATGTTTCGGAGCCTCTGGGTCTGTGCGGGCAACAAGCATGCCGATGTCGGCGGCGTGCCCCTGTGACGTCCACACCTTTTGTCCGGTGACCATCCACTCGTCGCCATCTCGCTCAGCCTTGGTTTGCAGACCAGCAAGGTCAGAACCTGCAGCTGGTTCGGAGAACAATTGGCACCAGGCTTCTTGTCCGTTGAGAATTTGCGGTATGTACCGATCGATCTGCTCGGGAGTCCCATGGGCGGCAATCGTGGGTGCTGCCAGCATGTAGCCAAGACCGGGAGGTGGACCGAGGACATCCATCGATGCCATGGTTCGCAACGCCGCCGTGACCTGGCTTTGGCTCCAGCCCTTGCCACCTGCATGTTCAGGCAAGCCCGGATGCGAATACCCGCTGTCAGCAAGCATCTGCCACCAAGCACCCACCGTCAGGTTCGGGTCCCAGTTGGCTTCAAGCCATGTAGCGACTTCTGCGGTCACATCACCTGATGAGTTCTCAGCCATTCGGTCATGGTAGGCGTCACGGTCCTCAACGACCAGATCGGCGGCTGGCGAGACAGTCAGATTTCGGACAGTACGCCGCGCAGAACACTCTGGCCGCTGTGGCTCGCGTCGCCGTCACGCGGTTCGATTGAAATATCGACGATCGGGAAATCGGTTGCAGAGACGCCGTCGGGAAGATCAAAGCGCGCACTTTCGGTAACGAAGCCCAACGAGTGCATGTCGCTGACGTCAGCGTTGATGACCCAAAGTTCAAGGTCCGCAGCATCGGCGCTGGGAATTTCGGTCAGGTCTACGTCGACGACGCAACCGTCGTCATCGCAAATGACCTGTGCTGTAGCCGTCGCCGTGGTGCTGACCGGAAGCCCTTCATCGGTCATCTGGGCGGTTGCAAGCGGAACCGTGTCGTCTGCCGTGGGGCGCGTGAGGCTGACCGCAACAAGACCGACAATGAGAATCGACGCAGCGGCCAGCAGCAATGGACCTGGATTGGTGAACCACCTGCGACCCGCACGCCCCGCGCTGCGTCGCGCTTGGGCTTCCGATGTTGCAATCTCGACTTCGAGTTCAGCAGCGATTGCGTCCCAAACGGCTGCCGGTGGGGCAATGCGTTCGGCGTCGTGCGCTTCGAGCGACGAGGCGATTGCTCTAATTTCGTCATCGCCGAGGGAACGGCCTGAGTACATGGGTCCAGTCATGATGCTGCCTCGAGGTAGCGGCGAAGACGGGCAAGTCCGCGCCGGATGTCGCTTTTGATCGTGCCGAGCGGAAGCCCTGTTTGCTCGGCGATCTTTTCGTGGGTTAAGTCGCTGTAGAAGGCCAGTTCGACAACGGAACGGGCTCTGTCCGGAAGCGAAGCGAGGGCCTCGCTCACCAGCAGGCGATCCGCGAGTTCGTCGACCGGTGTTCGATGTTCGGGGTGGTCGAGAAGTCGACGCTGATCCGGATCAGAAACTGCGGCGATCTGGCGCCCGTCTTTGCGATAGGCATCGATGATCTTGTTCTTGGTGATCCCGACCAACCAGGCAGCAAGTGGGCCGCGACTCGGGTCAAACCGGTCTCGGGCGCGCCATGCGGCGAGGAAAACTTCTTGCGTCAGATCTGCAGCGGCGCTGGGGTGAGCTCGGGCACACAGTGTGTGCACAAGTCCACTGTGTTCGGCGTATGCCGCAGCGAGTCCCTGCTCCGATCCAGACCGAAACGCATCTTCGGTTGCTGTCAACAGTTGTACTTCCTGAACGGGCTCATCGTTGCCCCGCACGATGCGAGAACTGGCATGAACTACGCCAGCGTTGGCGATGCCAAACGAAAGATGAGGAAGAGCCATAACACAAACATCTTCGCTGAGAAAGGGCTGTCTAGATGCACTCGTTAGCAAAAACTTGTTCTGAAAAGTTTTTTCTCGATGATTGCATCCAGATCGATCGTGCTGTGCGTAGTGGTGATTGAACCCCTACGAAAGGACCTCACAATGAGGAACTCAATCCGTATCTCGATTGCGATGACCGTCGCAGTCCTCATGGCAGCGGGCGCAACCTTGCTTGCGTTCGGCGGCGTAGCCGATGCACAAAGTGGTGCCCGCATCCACCTACTGCACGGAATTCCTGGCGTTGACGTTGACGTAGCCGCTGGCGGCGACACCGTGTTCGCAGACTTCTCCTTTGGTGACACCCAAGACCTGTCAGCATTCGCTGGCGCCACGCTCGAAGATCTACAGGTCCTCGTCGCAGGAACCGACACTGTTGCAATTGACGCTGGTGACACTGCACTGCCAGCTTCTGGAAACTACACGATCATCGCGCACCTCGATGCTGACGGCACACCAACGATTGGCGTGTTCGAGAACGACACCTCGAGCATCGCTGCTGGTCAGGGTCGCCTTGTCGTGCGCCATGCTGCAGCGGCTCCAGCGGTTGACGTTCTCGCCAACGGCGACGTGGCATTTGCGGCGGTTCCAAATGGCAAGGGTGGCGGCGCTGACCTTCCAGTCGGCACCATCTCGGCTTCGGTAGTCCCTGCGGGCGAAGACGCTCCAGTTGTCATTGGCCCAGCAGATCTTCCAATCGCTGCCGGTTCAAGCTTGACCGTGTACGCCGTTGGTTCACTTGCAGATGACACCTTGACGGTCCTAACCGAGTCAATTAGTGGTCTCGGCGCAACGCCGACCGCTGTGAACTCGGGCAACAGTCCTGTCACGTCGTCGTCTTCAGTCCCTGCCGTCGCACTCGTGCTCGGCGTCGTTGCACTGGGAGCTGCAGTTCCTGCTGTGGCACGCACCCGTCGCTGATCCGGTTTCGACCTGAACAGCTGCTGCACCCGCTCATGATGATGAACCTCCCCCCTGATGGGTTCCATCGTCGTGGGCGGGCTGCGGCGCGTTTGGCGACGGCGATGACCATTGGTCTCGCCGCCGTCCTGGCCGCGTGTGGTGGTGGAAATGCCACATCGGCGCCGGCGAGCACCGGCGGCCCTATCGAATCGGTGTCGACCGTTGAGGAACCGACTCAAAGTTCGGCGCCTGAAACAGCGGAGACGTCTGTTGGCGGCCTCGATGCGACTGATTCGGAACTGGCCGCCGGTGCTTCTGGTGATGGCCCGCAGACTGCTGCGACGGCCACACCGGTGCCGACTTCGGAACCAACGTCGACCCCGATCGGCGAACGTCTGGATCCCGCCCCAATCGGCTTAGCTGGCCTTGATCAGTTCCGCGAGGTTAAGGGGCCCCAACCGGTAGCGATTCGCTTGGGCGACATCGGGGTTGACACCTCTCCGGTTGTGAGCGTGGGCGTCAATGATGACCTCACGATGGAAGTACCTGCGGCCGAACAAGTCGGCTGGTATCGCTTCGGTCCCACTCCAGGCGGCGCCGGGTCAGCCGTGCTTGCCGCTCACATCGCGTTTGATGGAGTCGACGGCGTATTTCGGAACTTGGCTGACGTGAAGGTCGGATCGATCGTCGAGATCGATTTCGACGACGGGTCCACGCAACGGTGGCGCATTGCCACACTCACCGATTACGTCAAGGAGGAGCTTCCGAAGTCGCTGTTCGCAACTGACGGAAGTCCCCAACTCGCCTTGATCACCTGTGGCGGCAGTTTCAATCCTGAGTTGCGCTCCTATGAGAGCAATACGGTGGCGGTCGCGGTGCCTGCCTGACGCCGTCTCTTGCCGCAAGCAACCACGACGCTATGATCGTCGGCGCACGTCCCGTCCGTCGAGTAAGCACGAGGAATCATGGCAGCAGGTGGAAGCACCAAGGCCGTAGTTGCAGCCTTGGCAGGAAACTCGGCAATCGCCGTTGCCAAATTTGTTGGCTTCGTGATTACCGGGTCGTCGTCGATGTTGGCCGAGGCCATTCACTCGTGCGCCGATTCGGGCAATCAGGCCTTGCTGCTTTGGGGCGGTAAAGCGGCTCGTAAAGAGGCCGATGACGAGCACCAGTTCGGCTACGGGCGAGAGCGCTATTACTGGGCCTTTGTCGTTGCATTGGTTTTGTTTCTCGTCGGTTCAGGGTTTGCCCTCTTTGAGGGCATTGAGAAAATTCGACATCCGCACGAGATCGACAACCCAAATGTCGCCTATGCCATTCTCGGATTCGGTATTTGTGCCGAGTTCTATGCTTTCAAAACCGCCATCCAGATCGCGAAGCCGATGAAGGGCGACCGCTCGTGGTGGGAGTTCATACGGGGCACGCGAGTTCCAGAGCTGGCTGTGGTACTGCTTGAAGATTTTGGGGCCATGATCGGCCTGTTGATCGCCATGGTGTCGGTGTGGATTTCCGCAACGTTCGATGCGCCGATCTGGGATGGCATTGGCACGTTGAGCATCGGCATCTTGTTGTTCGTCATTGCGATGATCTTGATAATCGAGATGCGCAGCCTGTTGATTGGCGAAGGCGCCGACGAAAAAGACATGGCCGCTATTCGCAGCGCCATTTCAGATAACCCCAACGTCAACGCCATCTTGCACCTTCGTACCCAGCACCTCGGCCCCGAAGAGCTGCTCGTCGGCGCAAAAATTGACTTCTCGCACGATCTGTCGATGGCGGAACTTGCCCAGGTCATCGACGATGTAGAGGTAGCGGTTCGCAAGGTCGTGCCCCATGCGCGTCCCATGTACATCGAACCTGATCTCACGCGTAAGGAAACCGTCTGAGAATCTGGTTGCGGCCGCTCGGACATACCGCTGAACAGTGCTTGAAGACGCGTGACGTCAGCGTGATGACACCGCTCGCCGTGGTTCGGGAATCGGTGGTTCGGGAATTGGTGCCGCGTCGGCAAATCGTTCCAACACGTTTCGCGTCATCTGCGCGACGTCGTTGTCGTAACCGTTTCGGGCGAGCGCACCGAACCATGAGATTGATCCCACGCTGAACACGGCGCCGCCGTTTGGTGTTTCGAAGAACACGATGTCTGCTCGAACGAACGGGTCTGGCGTCGGATACACGACTGATCCCTCAAACTCTTCTTTTGTCCGCACCATGTCGGGTCCAAACGTTGTCGCCGACGCCAGAACCACCGCGTGTTCAGGGGACCCGAGCCCGGTGTCATAGCGGTCGACTTCTTGGCCCGCGGCGCCACCACCGAGCCCGGTCGTGCCGATGCGATTGTCGTCAAATTCCACGCCCTTGAATATCCAGGCGGCGCGAGATTCGAGGCTTGACTGGTTCACGTCGAACCACGTGGCCCGCCCGAACCCCTGGGCGGCGAACCCGACGCCGACGAGTTCGTTAGGGGCGCGACCGTTGCGTCGCCACATGCCGCCGTATTCGCCGCCCCATGCGTGGTAGCTCTCGCCGTGACCGGGCTGCCAGTTACGTACGCCATCTTCGGCGCGACGCAGTTCCATGGCCCCTGGCCAGTCGTCGCTAAACGCCACCCGCCAATAGAAGCCGTTTCCGCCTAGGTACATCAGCCGTCCGCCATCACGTTGCCAAGTCTCAAGGGCATCGAGCATGGCGGTCGACCAATATTCGGGGTGCGAGCACGTGACGATCACGCGGTACGGGGCAAGAGCGGCGGCGCCCTCGGCATGTAGGTCTTCGTCGGCGATTATGTCGTGGCCGATCTCGCTGTGATGCAGAAAGGCGTTGAGATCAGTGTCGGGCGTGAAGTTCCAGCCGTCGGCGCCGGGCCGCAGGTTGAGGACCGGCCGCAGACGACTGCTGAACATCACACCGCTCTGGTCTCGGTGCTTTTCATACATTGATCGGCCAAGTTCGCGATGACGTCGGACGTAGTCGTGTTCTGGCCGCAATCGAGACTTCGTCGGGATGAAGTCGGCGCCTTCGAACAGCATGCGGTGATTGGCATAGGCGAGGTACGTGGCCGACGACATCAGCAAGGCCACGTCGGCGGTCGGGGCTTCGATCGCAGGACGCACAAAGAACGGCACTCGATCGACTTCGTCGTCAGTCTCGATCTTGAATGCGTAAATTCCACTCGGCAGATCTGGCGGCAATACCACGCTCGCGGTCTCAGCCCAACCGGCGTCGTAGATGTCTTCCTTGTGGAAGTGTGTGGCGTTCCATTGCCTCGGGTCGTCGGTCCAGCGCTGATTGGTGCCGTCGAACGACGGACCAGTGACGGCTCTGGTCGGAAGCTGATGGAACTGCCCATTAAGGCCGTGGCGAGTTTCGACCAGGGTGCGCCCGGACATATCGCGTTCCATGCCCCATTCGAAGGTCAGGCCGTCAATTGTCAGTTGCACCCCTGCGAGCCTGCCGTCAAAGTCACCGCCGACAGAATTGGCATCGCCGGGACCGCCTAAAACGAGTCTGGCGAGTGCACCCCCGCCCCAGTTCGTGGCGGCGGTGTTCGCGCTTAAGGCTGGCTCGTGAAGATCGCGTGCGGGCGATGCCGTACGGGCGGTTGAAATCGTTGACCGCATGGTCGCGGTGTCGACATCGATGCTTAGGCTCACCTGATACCAGCGGTGCGCGACCAGCGGCTGATCTCGTAGCTGTACCCGGCTGTCGCCAACGTGGCACCAGATCTGGCCGTCTTCGAGGGTAAATGCGATATCACCGCCGCCGGCGCTGATGGTCAGCACACGTTGAGGTTCGGCGGGCAAGGTGGCGAGCACGGAGAACGACGCGTGCAGATGCCGAGCGACGGCCAACTCTGCTTGTGCTGCCAGGTCGACCAACGCGTAGGAACCGGGAACGAGTGGTTGGTGATCGAGTTGCACCGGGCGGGCGCTGAGTTCTGGAAACGTCACATCACGCTCGTGGAACCCTGGGCCAGCAGATGTGGGGTCACCGCAAATCAATTGCACAACCGACAAGTTCGCGGGACCTGGCACGAGACTTGACGCACGCAGCGTGCTTACTTCTCCGGCTCGAAGCGACCAACGGTCGCAGTACGCCGTGATCTGTTTCTCGGTCATCGAGGGGGCCGCGAAAACGTACCGGCGTCAGCAACAACCTTGCTCAGGCTGCGCCCGATCGAGATGAGCCGGTCTGTCTCGTCGGTGCTCAACGCTGTCCAAGGGGGTGCTGCGAGTTGATCGGTTCGAAGTTCGAGGCTGGCCCGCAGGGCTGATCCGGCGTCTGTGAACGAGCCGTCGGAGTGTACGAGGCCTCGATCGGCGAGTCGATCGATGGTGTCTGCCCAGCTCTGATCACTCCATGCCCGAGTCGCCTGAAGCACCCGACCCGGAACGTCGCCAGTGGCGGCGTGCAGTACGAGTGCTTCGCACCCGCTGACTCCTTCGCTGGTGAGTAGCGCGACGTGACCGTCGCCTCGATGTTCGCGAAGCACGGCGATGCCGTGCCACAGTGCAAGGTGCGGCTGATCGGGCCAATCGAGCGACGCGTGGCCGGCATGCAGCGGGCGGCCCGCCGGGTCGCATGCTGCTGCCGCTCGCTTGAGGGCAGCGATCGCCCACACCATGTCGTCGCCGTATAGCAGGTGCGGGTTGGCCCCGAACAGCCGCTGGTAGCTGCGGTCGACTGCATGTAGGCGTGCGGTGATGAGTCGTGCGGGGCTGGTAAGGCTCCACGCTTCGGGCACGATGCTGCGGACTCGAGTCGGTTCAAAATTGTAAAACGTGGCAATGATCACGTCAGCCGCAACAGCGCCCATCGCCGCAGCTCGCGACGGGAAGTAGCCCGTTAGCGGCTTGAGTCCAGCAGCAACGTATTCCTCGTCGGCTTCGGGAACGAAGTAGATGAGTCCGTGCAGGGCTTCGAGGCTGCGCCACAAACGACGGGCGCGTCGCGCCTGGTCGGCGTCGATGCGAGTATTCGATTTCATCAGGTCCTCGGGTCTGCTGGCTTCACGAGACGAGCCTGGCGTCAGGCGGAAGTCGACGAGCCACCAGCACGGAAAGGTCGCTGGCGACGTTGATCTCTGAGACATAGAGGCCAGCGTCGTTGACAATCGCGACCCGACCGGCATCAATTTGGTCACCGAATGTTGGCGGCCAATGCGTGATCGGCGTGTAGTCGTCGACCGTCATTGTGCCGCCGGCTTTGAGTACCCGTTGCGGATCGACTCGGTCGTTGGGCGAATGTTTGCCTGAACCGGGGTGGCCGTCGTGGACCAACAGATCAAATGGGCCGCGATCGAAAAGCTCGCTGGCGTCGGCGTGGACTATTTCGATATTTGGGTTGCCGACGAGAAGTCGTTGGGCCGCGTGAGCGCGGTCGTTGTCGATTTCGTAGGAGATGAACTGGGTGTCGGGCGGAGCGGCGCTGATCATCCACGCCAGACCGGTTCCGGTGCCCGTGCCGGTTTCTCCCACGATTGCGCCGGCGGGTAGGCCGCCGGCGAGCACCGAGAGCAGGCGCCCGATTTCGGGGCGTACGCAAAGCTCAAAGTTGAGGGCTCGTGCGGCCTCGACGGTCGCAGCGACGAGCGGGGGGATTGGGTGCTGCCAGCGTTCGTAGGAAACGGTGCCGTTTCTGGACATGTCGCAGGTCCTGCCTCGTTGTCAGTCGGTGGTCGCGGCGCCGACCACACCTGTGGTCGTGAGGGTGGTGATCTGCGTGTCGTCGTAGCCAATCGATTGCAGGATCTGTTCGCCGTGCTCGTTCAAGTCGGGGACCCACCACCGCTCCTCGTTCGGCGTGGCGCTGAACTGCGCTGCAGCCCGCGGTTGGCGCAGATTCCCGGCAGTCGGGTGTTCCCATTCGTGCAGAGATCTGTTGTGTTGCACCTGCGGATAGTCGGGTATGTCGTCGAGTTGCAGTACGGGCCCAACTGGCACATCGTTGGCGATGAGTCGTTTGATTGCGTCATCGCGAGTGAGCGAAAAGAAGCCAGCGGCGATCGCCTCGCCGAGCACTGCAGCATTTTGCGGATCGGCGCGCCCTTCGGGCGTCAGGTACCGGTTGTCGGTGGCCAGGTCGTGTCGGTCGATGGAGCGGAGTAATCCCGCGACGTGGTCCGCGTTGGCGACGTAGTAGACGAGCTTGTCATCAGCGCACTCGGTAACCGACATGATCTCGTACAGCGTGCGGCCCGAAGAAACGTCGTCGTCGAGCAGCGTGTTGGCCATGGCACCGTCGGGCCAAAAGAAGTACAACGCGGTGTCGAGCATGTTGACCTCGATGTGTTGCCCTTCGCCACTTCGTTCTCGGGCGAACAGCGCGGCCGTTATTGCCTGTGCGGTCGTGAGCGCTGTGGCTTTGTCGACGATGATCGTGCGATGCACATCGGCAAAGGGAATCTGCGGATTCACCTGCACGGCGACGTGTCCGGACACGGCTTGGATCACAGGATCAAAGACCGGCACATCTGCCATCGGCCCAGTTTGGCCGTATCCGGCCATCCAGACCGTTATCAATCGCGGATTGATGGAGCGGAGTTCCTCGTGGGTGATTCCAAGGCGTTCGATGGCGCCCGCTCTGAAGTTCTGCACGAATACGTCTGCGTCGGCGGCGAGCTTCTTGACGATCTCAACGCCTTCGGCTCGGGTCATGTCAACTGCGATGCTCTGCTTGCCTCGGTTGCAGTTCAGGGTCAGCGCGTTTGTGCCGCCTTTGACGAAGTGCAAGTTGCGCCGCAGAATGTCGCCGTCGGGAAATTCGACTTTGGTGACTTCGGCGCCTTGCTCGCTGAGCAGCATCGTGCACACGGGCCCGGCGACGATCTGGGTGAGATCGACGATCTTGATTCCTGCGAGCGGTCCTGCCACCCGATGAGTCTCGCGCACCGATCTTCGTTCGGCATCAGCGGCGAATCCGTGTCGGCGGTTAGTCGGGCAGCAGAGGTACACGGAAACCTTCAGGGCCATCGATTGATGAGGCGCGGCTAACGGCTCCGGCGCCGAAACGGCTGCGTACGTTGTCTAGCGCTGCGTCGAGCTCTGGGGCTGCGCCACCAAACGGAAATGTCAACTGCACGGCATCGGCATCGTCGAGGTTGCCGACCGACAGGCCGATCAGGGTGAGACCTTGTTTCTCGATGCGGGGTTGAAGGCCTCGCAAAAGCCCAATCGCAGCACGAAGTATTGGTTCGGTGTCTTGGGTCGCGATATCGAGCGTGTGCGATCGCGTGGCCCGCTTGAAGTCGCCGAATCTGAAGCGCACCACGATTGTGCGGCCAACTCTGCGGCTCACTCGCATGCGATTCGTGACTCGGTCGACGACCGAGTGCAGGATCGACTCGATTTCATCTGATGACCGTTGTGTCTGGCCGAGTGCCTGCTGCGAGCCGATTGATCGACGTCTCACGCTGCGGGTCACAACGCGAGGGTCGCGGTTGTGCGCGAGCGAGTGCAGCTTGTTGCCTGCCGCCTGGCCCACGAGGCCGACCATGGTTGCTTCGTCGAGGTCAGCGATGTCGCCAACGGTGTGCAGACCAACTCGTTTCAGTTTGTCCGCGGTGACTTGCCCGACGCCCCACAATCGCTCGACTGGCAGCGGATGCAGGAAGTCGAGCTCGAGGTCGGGCTCAACCACGAGAAGGCCATCGGGCTTGCCAACCCCGCTTGCCACTTTGGCGAGGAACTTGGTGCGGGCGATGCCAACGGTGATCGCAAGGCCGACCTCGCGTGACACGCGGGCACGCAAGCCCGAAGCGATGTCGGTCGGCGAGCCGGCGATGCGGTGTAAACCGCTCACGTCGAGGAAGGCCTCGTCGATCGACAGCGCTTCGACAAGGGGAGTGGTGTCGTCGAAGATGTCAAAGACCTCGCGGCTGGCGTCGGCGTAGGCAGCCATTCGCGGCTCGACGACCACTGCGTCGGGGCAAATCCGCAACGCTTGGCGCTGGTTCATTGGGGTGCGCACGCCGCGATTTTTGGCCTCGTAGCTTGCGGCCAAAATCACCCCGCCCCCAACCAGAACCGGACGCCCCCGTAGCCGTGTGTTGTCGCGTTGTTCGACCGATGCATAGAACGCATCGAGATCGGCGTGCAGGATCGAAGCGGTCCCAGCGGATCGGGGGGCGACGCTACTAACTGAGACTGACACGAACATATGTTCGCACGGCTTCATTGGAACTGCAACACCGCGGATGAGGGTTAGCCCCCGGAACGCGCTTTCAACCGGCGCATACCACTGAGCCAGCGGTCTGGGTCGTCAGCCTTGCGTTTGATGTATTCGCCGACCTCGGGGTGAGGAAGCACATGAAAGCGCTCGTCGCGCAACGCGTCGATCACGACTGTCGCGAGTTCGTCTGCTTCGATGATGCCGTCGGTGGCTCCGTCGCCGAGGCCTTGCGGGACCATGGCAGTGTTGACGCCTTGTGGGCACAGAACGGAGACCTTGATGCCCTGGTCGCCGTGGGTGATCGCCAGGAACTCGGCCATCTTGATCGCCGCAGCCTTTGAGACGGTGTACGGGCCGCTTCCGATTGCGGCGAGCAGTCCGGCAGCCGAGGCGGTGTTGAGCAGGTAGCCCTCGCCCCGCGCGATCATCGAGGGAAGCACGGCACGCGCCGCATAGAGATGCGACATGACATGCAGTTCCCACTGTTGTTGCCACTGCTCGTTCGTCGCATCGGTGAGCACGCCTTCGGTGATCGAACCAGCGTTGCTACAGAACAGGTCGATCGGCCCGTGCGAATCGAGCACAGTTTCGACGAGCGCCGCAACCTGCGGTTCGTCGGTCACATCGGCGGCGTAGCCGGCACAGCCAAGTTCCGCGGCTACTGCGGCGACCCGATCAGGGTCGAGGTCCGAGATGACCACGGTGCGTGCCCCATTGTCGAGAAAGGCGCGAGCCATTGCCTGGCCGATGCCTCCAGTACCGCCGGTGATGACCGCTACTTTGTTGTTGAGTTCCATGTCGACGACGCTAGGCGACAACGGTCGCCCAACCCCTACGGCGCCAGGGCGGGCACGACCAAGGCCGAATTGTTTGCGTTCGCTCCTGCTGCGCAGTCGGACGTGCCACGATGGGCCGGTGGGGACTGTTCAGAATCGACGGTGGCCGATCGCCGCAACACTCTGCCTGCTGATCTCGAGCTGCGCTGGCTGCTCTGCAGAATTGGCGACTGAGGCTGATGTGAACGCCGAGCCGTCAGGCGTCGTTAACGATGTCGAGCTGCCCACGCCTGATTCCCAATCTGAATCGACGGCCACCGACTTGTCCGCTCCGAGCTCGGATGACATCGGCGACCGACTCGCCCTATTGGAACAATCGCCGAGACCCGGGGCCGCGTCGATTGTTGGTTTGACGGTTACGTCGACATTTCGCGCGGGAACAGTCGATGGTGGGCTCGTCGACCTGGAATCCACCGGGTTGCGCCCGCATGACGGGTCCGAGCCGCTACCGCCGGGGTCATTCGATTCGATTTTCGCGGTAGCTGCTGATCAGCTGCTCGTTGCAATCTGTTGCGAACCAGCGGCAGGCGCATTGGGGCTTGCTGAGATCGAAGCGTCTAGCGCCAACGTGGTTCGACTTGCCCAAAATATCGATGAAGCTGCGGTGAATCGGAACACAAGCCAGCTGGTTCAGTCATCGTCGTACCAAATCCAAACGTCGCCGCTTGATCCGGTGCTCACCGCGAGCTTTGTCGAGGTCCAATCTCGCATTGACGTCGACTCGACCGGCTTCGCGCCCCAGGTCGAATGGTTAGATGACAGCCGATTTGTTTACGAACATCGTGGCGAGTTGCACGTTGTCGAGGCGACGCAGGAACTGTTCTCCTGCGCAATCACTGGCCGCGCCATCGAGATCGCGAAGGTGGCACGCGATCTGGTTGTCGTCATCACCGAAATTGACGGCGCCTCGGTAGTCGAGCTGGTCTCGGTACACCCTGACCAATGCGCCCGTTCAGTCGTCGACCTTGGCGTCAAAGGGCTGGTGTCGGTCGACCTGGCCCATGGTTGGGGCCTTGGTGTGGATCGTGCCAATCAAGGTTGGTTGATCGACTTGACTGGTTCCATACAACCGACGGCACTCGGCGTTGGGCTTGTCGACCTTGTCTGGATGCCTGCAACCAGTGGCAGCGGCGACTAGCGCAGGTCGATTCCCCGCTGTGCCAGGAACTGTTTGAGGTGCGGGCGTGACTCTTGGCCGAGAAGCGTGCCCATGTCAGCAGTCCACGTCGTGTCCTTCTTCCCGCCAGTTCGGGTTCGGTAGTACTCGCGCATCTGCTCGTCGTACCTCGCAATGTCCGCGGCGTCGTTGGTCGCGTCGTAGCGCTCTTCCTTCAAGGTGACACTGAGAGGAAGTCGAGGCTTTGTCTCGGGGTCTTGCGCGGGCCAACCGATACAGAAGCCGAACAATGGGTACACGCCAACTGGCAGGTCGAGAAGGTCGCAGACTTGCTGTGGGTCGTTGCGAACGCCGCCGATGTAGCAGATGCCCAGCCCGAGTGACTCAGCAGCGATCGCTGCATTTTGAGCTGCCAGGCCGACATCGACACATGCCCGTACGTGATGCTCAGCCATGTCGATCACCGGCTCTGCCCCGCCGTTTGTAGCGACGCTGGCAGAGCGTGCCAGGTCAGCACACCACACGAGAAAAGCGCCAGCCGTCTCAACGTAGGTTTGCCCGCCAGCAAGGGTCGCTATCGCGGCTCGTGTGTCATGGTTCCGCACCCGTATCGCCGTCGCGGCCTGCATATTTGACGATGTCGCAGCGGCGAATCCCGCCCCGCAGATTTCGGTCACCATTTCATCGCTCACCGGTTCCGCAGAGAACCGCCGGATCGATCGATGGCTTCGGAGCAACGCGATGACATCGTTCATGGTTGGGAGGCTAGATGGCGTCGACGGCGCCGGCCTACCTATTCAGCCGATTCGTAGTGCCATCTGTATTGTCGAGTGGGTTGGGTCCGACTCGAGGGGTGCTCGGTGCCCCGTCGGGCTGAATCCGCATCGTTCGTAGAGAGCGATTGCTGTGGGTCGCGCTTCGTTCACGTCGAGCACGACCGCAGCGGCGCCTTCGGAAACAGCCCAGTCGACCGCGTCGTTCACGAGGAGCCGACCGATTCCGGCTGCCCTCGCGGCGGGCTCGACCCACATCGACATGAGTTCTGCCCTCGGTACGCCAGCATTGAAATTATCGGGAAGCACAACATCGCCGAATCGACAGATCGCGAGCCCCACCACCTCGCCGTCGAGTTCGCCGAAAAGGGCGGTCTCAGCTGATCCCGCCGAGAACCGTTGTGCCGCTTTGTCCCAATGATCGTCGTCTCGGGTGGCTTCGTCGCTGTAGCGAGACCCGAACGCATCGGGAGCGTCGCCGAGAGCCGCCAAGCGCAATTTGCGAAAGACCTGTCCCTCCTCGCGCGTGATGCGTCGAATCGATATCTGAGCCATATGCGACGCTACATCAACCCCCAGTCGGCTGGGCTGGCATGTCGCCGCGTTGGCGGCCTGCGTTAGATTCAGCAGGTGGCCAGCTACGCGCATAACGATGATGTCGATGCCCCAGAGCGCGTGCCGATCAGACAGGCCGCAACGGTGATGATCGTCGGCGATCGTCCTGAACTCGAAGTGCTTATGGTGCAACGCACCTCGCGTGCAGTATTCGGAGCGAACGCTTGGGTATTTCCCGGCGGGCGAGTCGACGCCGACGACGCCGGTGACGTCGACCACGTCGTTCACGGGCTCACCGACGCCGAGTGTTCAACCATGCTTGAGGTTGAGCGGCAGGGCAGAGCATGGTGGCTCGCGGGCGTGCGGGAGACGCTTGAAGAAGCAGGATTGCTGCTGGGAGTATCCGACGCTCGCTCGTCGGCGATCGAACGCACTCGCAGCGATGTACACGCTGACGCTGGAGCGCTCGTCGAGTCCCTGGCACTAAACGGCCTGAGCGTGGACCTTTCTTCGATCAGTGAGGTCGGCCGTTTCATCACGCCCCTCGGCCCGCGCCGCCGTTTCGATACCCGGTTCTTCCTGTCAGCTGCGCCAGCTGATCAAGTCGCCAAGCATGACGAAGAAGAGGTCGTCCAGCATTGCTGGATTCGCCCGTCCGACGCCATCGAGGCGTTCCGTCGCGATGAGTTCCCGCTCATGTCGGTGACCCATCGCATGCTGGCATGTCTCGATCGGTACTCGTCGGTCGCTCAAGTGTGGGCCGCGGCGAGCGAGCGTCGCGAACCACAACGCGTCAGAGTCAATGACCCCGAGGGCGCCTACGAGGTCGTGCTGCCCGGTGAACCTGGCTACGAAACTGCCGATCTCGAAGTCGAACACGGGTGGATTCGCATCTGACTCGCCAGGTGAGCGAAACGCCAACAGCGATGGCGCCATGTTCCGGGCCAGCGACGAGGTGGGTCTGCCAGCCGATTGACGACAGCTTGCTGGCATGCGCGCTCGATCGTTGCGACCGTGCGAGCATCGCAACGTGCGCAAATTCCTGATTGACACCGATACTGCTAGTGACGACGCAGTTGCGCTGTGTATGGCGCTGCGTGAGCCCGATATCGAGGTGCTTGCGATCACGGTTGTCGCTGGCAATGTGCCGTTGGCGCAGGCGGTTCAAAATGCGTTGTACACGGTAGAGCTCTGCGACGCTGACGTGCCCGTCTATGCCGGGGCGTCAGCGCCGATGCTTCGCGATCTGGTGACTGCCGAAGACACGCACGGCCAAGACGGTATGGGGGACATAGGGTTGCCGCTTGCCGGGCGGACACCAACCGCAGGCTGGGCGCCAGAACGGATTGTTGAACTGATTCGATCGCACCCGAGAGAGGTCACGCTTGTGACCATCGGCCCGCTGACGAACCTTGCGACGGCCCTACTTTGGGCTCCAGATATCGCGACGCTCGTTGAGCGTGTGGTGATTATGGGAGGTACCGGAGCGCACGGACCCGGCAACGTCACCCCGTCGGCCGAGTTCAATTTCTGGGTCGACCCAGAGGCGGTGCGGGTTGTGTTTCGATCCGGCATGCCACTTGAGGTTGTCGGTTGGGATATCTCGGTTGCATCGGCGGTCGTGACACCGGAGCGGGCCGCCCAGGTCCGTGCTCTGGGCTCGGTTGTGGGCGATTTTGCGCTCGATATTCAAGCGACGTTGGCATCGTTTGTCGAACATGAGACGCGACTCGCCGGACCAGACTTTCCTGATCCAATCGCAATGGCCCATGCAATTGATCCGTCGCCGGCTTCGATTCAACGCGTCGGTGTCGACATCGCCATCGGGCCGGATCCAATGCGGGGTGCGCTCATCGTGGATCACTACGGCTTCTCAGAGCTGGCTGTCAACGCGTCAATCGTTACCAATTATCCAGAACCCGCATTTTTCGACATGCTGCTTCGGTTGTTGGCATAGCAGCCTCAGTAGAGCGTCTTGGCCTGTCGCTCAGGTAGGGCATCGTCATAGGCAGGTCCGTCAAAGTCTGCGATCACAGACTGCACGAGGTCGCCCGCCGTTGGCAGCTTGCTGAGCGGCACCCGGGCGCCGGGGTCCCACAAGCGGGCGCGCTTGATCGCCCTGGCGCATTGGAAATACATGGTGTCGATCTCGGTGATGATGACGGTCGCCGGAAGCTTGTCGTTGACCGCGAATGGCCGCAGCAGGTCGGGGTCGGCCGACAAGTGTGAGCGGCCGTTGATGCGTAGCGCTTCGTTCCAACCCGGGATCAGAAACAGCAGCGCGACGCGCGGGTCGACCACGATGTTGCGAAGCGTGTCAAGTCGGTTGTTGCCGCGCCTGTCGGCGATAGCAATAGTGCGGTCGTCGAGAATGCGAACGAAACCGGGCCCATCGCCGCGTGGCGAGCAGTCCATTCCCTGTTGCCCGATACTCGCAATCGAACAGAAAGGCGCCGCTTCGAGCAATCGGCGATATGCCGAGTTGATCGTTGGAGTTTCTTTCGCAAGCGCAGATTCACCCGCGGCGCCGTAAAGAGTTTCGAGCTGGGCGACGGTCTCAATTCGGTGCACATCGACAGTATGTCGCTCGGGCTCGCGTTGCTTAGGTGAATTCTGGGTCATCCCACCAGGGAAAGTAGTCGGGCATGTCTTGTGACGTTTTGAGCGTGTAGTTCGCAGGTCGCTTCTCAAGAAACGACTCGACACCTTCGCGGGCGTCAGCTGACGCACCCATGTACTGCACACCGCGCGAATCGATCTTGTGTGCTTCCATTGGATGATCCGCTCCCAACATGCGCCACAGCATGTGGCGCGTAAGAGTGATCGAAACTGGCGACGTATTCTGGGCGATGTCTTCGGCGATGGCCCGACAGGTCGACATGAGTTCATCTGCGGGAACAACCGAGCGCACCAGGCCGCCGTCGAGCGCTTCGGCTGCATCGAACACCTTGCCCGAGTAGCACCACTCGGCCGCCCGGCTAATGCCGACCACGCGTGGCAGGAACCACGACGAGCATGCCTCGGGAACGATGCCTCGTCGGCCGAAAACAAAGCCGAATCGGGCGTTTTCACTTGCGATGCGAATGTCCATTGGAAGCATGCTGGTCACGCCCACGCCGACCGCTGCGCCGTTGACTGCGGCGATGGTCGGTTTGAGGCATTCGAATAGGCGAAGACTCACGAGCCCGCCGCCGTCGCGGTGGACCTTGTTGATGACTGCGCCGTCGGCATTGACATCTCGGTCAAAGGTCGAACCGCCACCGCTCAGGTCGGCGCCGGCGCAATAGGCCCGTCCCGCGCCGGTGAAGATGATGGCCCGGACAGCATCGTCGGCATCGGCGTGATCGATCGCATCAATGAGTTCGTCGCGCATGCGGTTGTTGAACGCGTTGAGCTTGTCGGGTCGGTTGAGCGTAATCGTGAGCACGCCACCGTCGACGTCATAGAGCAGGGTCTCATAGGCGGGTACATCAGCCATCATGGCCTCCATCGTCGCGGAACCTGCGAGGCTAGTTCGCCTCTCAACGTTGGACCCAGACGCGGCCTGTCAGGACGGCTCAGCCAGGTCCGACCGTCGCCGGCGTCAAGGCGCACGCGACACACGACACCGACAGCGCATAACGTCGACGACGTGGAAAACGTTGACGAACCCGACGAACCAATGATGCTCCCAGAGGTCGTGTATGGCCCGGCGCTGCGTCGCGAGATTAGGGCGAATCTTGACGCGCATCAGGTGCGTCATCACGCGCTCGACGGACGGCGTCACGCAGCCGTAGCGCTCGTGGTGCTCGACAGCGACGCGGAGCTGCACGGCGCCGACCACACCGCTATCGACAGGGCAGCAGACCTCAGCAGTATTCCCGGAACTGACCTTGAGTCGCTCACGGGCCTTGTCGATGGCACAGCCGGAGGTGCAGCACTGCTTCTCACCCGCCGAGGAGCATCCTTGGCCGCTCACGCTCGGCAATGGGCCTTTCCCGGCGGCCGAATCGATGACGGTGAGTCACCGCTCGAAGCAGCGATGCGAGAAGCGCACGAAGAAGTCGGATTGTCGCTGACCGAAGCGGATCTGCTTGGGAGGCTCGACGACTACCCCACGAGGTCGGGTTATGTAATGAGCCCGTTTGTCTTCTGGGCCCCGGCCGATCACGAGCCAGTGGCAAACCCAGATGAGGTCGCATCGATCCACCGCGTGGGGCTCCATGTGTTATCCCAGCCAGACTCTCCGCGGTTCGTGAATATTCCCGAGAGCCCGCGGCTGGTCGTGCAGGTGCCAGTCGGCGGAGATCTTATTCATGCGCCGACCGGAGCCATCATGTACCAGTTTCGGGCAGTGGCGCTCGACGGGCAGAGCATTCGAGTCGACGAACTCGAACAACCCGTGTTCGCCTGGCGGTGAATCTAAGTCGCGATTCGACTTGGCTGTGCTGGGCGTCAGCTACCTGCAAAGGTGTGAGAGATGATCGACCTCACAGGCAAAGTATTTGTGATCACCGGCGGCAACGGCGGTATCGGACTTGGAATGGGCGAGGGCATCGCGATGGCCGGTGGGTCCGTCGTGATCTGGGGGCGCAACGCTGCGAAAAACGCCGAAGGGGTTGCGGCAATACAAGCGCTAGGCGGGCAAGCGACTTCACATGTCTGTGACGTTTCCATCGAGGAGCAGGTCGTGGCGACCATGCGGGTCGCCCGTGAAGACTTCGGGCGAATCGATGGCGTGTTCGCGAATGCCGGACGCGGCGGACACGGCGTCCCCTTCGTCGATATGTCACTTGGCCAGTGGCGCGAAGTCATGGCGGTGAATCTTGATGGCGTGTTTCTCACCCTGAGAGAAGGCGCACGAGTATTGATCGACCAAGGCCACGGCGGAAGCCTGGTTGCGGTCTCGTCAACGTCGGCGATCCACGGTGCAGCTGGCAATGAGGCCTACGGCACGGCGAAGACGGGCGTGAACGGGCTGGTTCGGGCGCTCGCCGTGGGTTTGGCTCGCCACCAGATTCGAGTCAATGCGGTGCTTCCCGGGTGGACCATTACCGACCTGGCAGCACAAGGGTATGCCAGCGACAAATTTCGAGAAACAACGGTGCGCCGCACACCGGCCCGCCGTTGGGCTGAACCCTCTGAGTTCCGACAAGTCGGTGCCTTTCTGGCAGACCCAACGCAGACCTATCACACGGGCCAAGAGGTCTGTGTCGATGGCGGTTACACCGTCTTTTAGGCGAATCGCAGCGACCTCCAGATCGACTCGTTCGAGCGTGACTGGCGCCACAACATGAAATCTGTCACGGTCCTGCATGTCGACGACGCGGAATTGAATCACCATGACACGCGTTTCTACGTACCTTGACGACCTGTGAGATCGCCCATGAACATCACGCTGACGACGGCCACGTGACGAGCGCGGCGGGCGACCCGTATTGGCAAGACGACGACTTCTGGGCGGCGTTCGATGAGCCGTACGACATCGAGAACCGCCCGCGCCCGTGGTACCGCAAGTTCGCACGCGCTTTCGCTGTGATCGCGGTTGCAGGCATGATCGCCACGGGAGCGCTCATTCCGTGGGGCACACTGCTCGACCGTCTCGACAATATCTCGGACCCAATTGCCGTGCGAGAATTCGCAGCCGAAGTTGTCGAAGAGTCGCCCTACGGATTTCTCGTAACCGACATTCACGTGCGCTCGATCGACACTCCCGAGATCGGCGGCTGGGTAAGTAATGCTCCGCCCACCGGCATCGTGACGCTTGACCTGCGGGGTTGGGACCCAGACGAGATGCGGTCAGTCGTCGACCACGAGATAGGCCATCTGCTTGACTTCGCTCTCTGGGGGCTGCCTGGGGCGACTTCGGCCGAAGTAAGGCGGGGCGGGCTTGATTCTGAGCCGTGGGCCGAATGCGCTTCGGTCAACGCGGGAAGCCGCAAGACCGATGGTGGTCCCGGCGACAACGCGTATCACTGCACCGCCGCGGAGCTGGCCGTTTTCCAACGCGTGATTGCAGATCTTGGGCCAATTTGCCCGTCGTGGGGCGACTTGCCGTGTGTGCAGGTCGAAGTTCTTCCGGCGCTGGTCGAGAACGGATAGGTTCGGTTCGTGGGTTTCATAATTCGACGTCTTCTGCGCCGGTTCAGCGTGCTCGGGCGCCTGGCCGACCTGATCGCCGTTGCGGGCATGGCGCTGCGCTTCGCGCAACGAAAGGGTCTAATCGACGATCAGCTCTTAAGCCGATTCGGCATGCCAGCATCGACTCCAGGACCAGCGATTGCGGGCCAAGCGGTCGTCGGCGGTAGCGCCGCCTGGCGAATCGCTCGGCGTCTGTGGTCGGCCCGAAAACTTCGCCGTATGGCTCGCTTGTAACTCTCGCACGCCGTCAACGGTTCCCATGGCGTTGAGTGCCGGTGAAGTGGCAACGGTTAGTCGAGTTCGACCTTATGCAGCAGTCCGGTGTCGACGTCATAGACGAACCCGGTGATGTGATTGGTATGGAGCACGAACGGCGACATTTGAAGACGCCGCATTGACTGCTGCACATCGCGGTAGGGGTCGGTGAAACCTTCGAGCGCCCAGCTTGGGCGCACCCCGAGCTCTTGCTCCAGGTCAGCTTTGAAGTCGTCCTCGTTGAGATTGAGCAACCCACACCGGGTGTGATGAAGCAACACGATTTCGCGCGTGCCTAGGCTTCGCTGCGAGAGGCACACGGATCGAATTGCATCGTCGGTGACCGCGCCTCCGGCGTTACGAATGATGTGAGCTTCACCGTTCTGCAGGCCAAGAATCGAGAAGATGTCCATACGCGAATCCATGCAGGCAATGACGCACAGCTGGCGATCGGGCCGAACGTCAGCTATCGAGGTCCACCCGTCGGCGTAGTCTGCGTTGTTGGCAATGAGCTCATCGACATTTGGAAACGAGTGACCTGATGACATAGCGGTCAACGGTAGTACGACTGGTCGGGCGTCATCATCGCTCTGTAGGATCATGTCTCGGTCGACTCATGCAATTTTAGGCAAATTTCCGAAAAATGACGGATGTCGAGGATCCGCGCCGCGCAAAGAATGCCATATTTTTCATTTCAGCTCAAGTCTGGCCACATATCTCGACTCTATGGGTGGGAGACGAACGTCAAAGCCCCGAAAGTGAGAGCCGACTCCACGAGCACGAGGCAATGCAATGACGAGTTATGACGCACATATCAGCGAGTTCAGCAAACTTCGCGAGGCCAACGGCGGACCGTGGTCCGCGATAAGCCCTGAACATGCGGCCCGTATGCGACTGCAAAATCGGTTTCACACCGGTCTTGATATCGCCAAATACACGGCCAAGATCATGCGCGAAGATATGGCCGCCTACGACGCCGACAGCAGCGAATACACTCAGAGCTTGGGTTGCTGGCACGGCTTCATTGGCCAGCAGAAGCTGATCGCCATTAAGAAGCACCACGGAACCACGAAGCGCCGCTACCTGTACCTGTCTGGGTGGATGGTCGCCGCGCTTCGGTCAGAGTTTGGTCCGCTTCCTGACCAGTCAATGCACGAAAAGACTGCAGTGCCGAACCTCATTGGTGAGCTGTACGACTTCCTAAAGCAGGCCGACGCTCGCGAGCTCAATCAGGTGTTCCGCGACCTCGACGAAGCGCGCGAAGCCGGTGACGCAGGTGCGGAAAAGTCGGCACTCGACGCCATCGAGAACTTCGATACTCACGTCGTGCCGATCATCGCCGATATCGACGCTGGCTTCGGCAACGAAGAAGCCACCTACCTGCTCGCCAAGAAGATGATCGAAGCTGGTGCGTGCTGCATCCAGATCGAGAATCAGGTCTCTGACGCGAAGCAGTGCGGTCACCAAGATGGCAAGGTCACGGTTCCACACGAAGACTTCATCGCCAAAATCAACGCAGTTCGCTACGCATTCCTCGAACTCGGCGTTGACGACGGCGTGATCGTTGCTCGCACCGACTCTCTCGGAGCCGGCCTGACCCAGAAGATCCCTGTCAGTGCAGAGCCCGGAGACCTTGCCAGCCAGTACCTCAGCTTCCTTGAAGTTGAAGAGCTGAGCTCAGTTGACGACGCTGCCGAGGGTGACGTGCTGCTCAAGCGTGACGGCAAACTCGTTCGCCCGGCTCGCATGCCCAACGGTCTGTACGCCTTCAAAGCCGGCACCGGTGCCGAACGTGTCGTACTCGATTGCATCACGAGCCTGCAGAACGGTGCCGACTTGTTGTGGATCGAGACCGCGACGCCAGACGTCAGCGAAATCGGTGCCATGGTCAACGCCGTTCGCGAGGTCATTCCTGATGCCAAGCTTGTGTACAACAACTCGCCGTCATTCAACTGGACCCTCAACATGCGCCAACAGGTGTTCGACGCGTGGTCGGCAGAGGGCCAGGACATGAGCTCCTATGACCGCGATGCGCTCATGAGCGCCACCTATGACGACACACCGCTCGCTGGCGAAGCCGACGTGCGTATTCAGAGCTTCCAGGCCGACGGCGCACGCGACGCGGGGATCTTCCACCACCTGATCACGCTTCCGACGTACCACACTGCTGCGTTGTCGACCGACAATCTTGCCGCTGGATACTTCGGCAAAGAAGGCATGCTTGCCTATGTCGCTGGCGTACAGCGCCAAGAGATCCGCCAGAGCATTCAGTGCGTCAAGCACCAGGACATGGCGGGTTCCAACATTGGTGACGATCACAAGGAGTACTTCTCTGGCGATCAAGCACTCAAAGCTGGCGGCGCCCACAACACGATGAATCAGTTCTGAATGACACGTCGCCAGCTTGACTGATCAACCCCAGCTCTCGCAGACAGAGGCTGCGCGAGTAGCCCTTGCCGACGAGATGCGTCGCGGAATCCATCTGCTGGTGGGCCGAGAACACGACGCCGACGAGTTGAAGCGGTTGACGGCTGAGCTGCAACAAGAATTCGATCAGTTCGAGGAACGACCGCCGCGCCAGCGCGAGATGGCGCGGTGGGAAACTCCCGAGGGGATCTTTGTGCCGGTTGACGGCGGTGAACTTCCGAACTCGATTCATCGTCCGGTATCAGGCAAGGGGAACCCGTGGAGTGTTCCGCTATCGGTGTTTCGGGACCGAGACCGAGCCGTGTGCACCGTGACGTTCGGCGACGCGTATGAAGGTGCCCCGGGGCGGTGCCATGGCGGCCTTGTGTCGGCCGTCTATGACGATTTGTTTGGCTTCTTGACGCACTTCATTCAAACGGTCGCGTTCACGGCGTCGCTCACGGTCGACTACAAGAGGGCGACTCCGATTGGTGAGCCCGTTGACTTCGCCGTGTGGGTTGATCACATCGATGGTCGCAAGATTCACATGGCCGGAGAGGCCCACGTCGACGACGAAATCGTCACGACGTCAACCGCGTTGTTTATCGATGCCAAGGCGCACTTCTCGCCCCAGCCGAAAAGCGATCGCGACTACTGACGCCGGGCACTAGCCTCGACCAGTGCTCGCTCAGAACGGACTCGACACTGCGCCTCCCACGCAGCGATCCGAGCGGTCGACGATCGCATACCTCGCGTTTCTTGGGGTCATGCTGGCAACCGGCATCGACATCGCCCTGCCCGCGTTCGGGTCGATCGAGCGAGAACTGCCTGGAGCGTCGAATACCTCGCTGCTGATCACCGCCTACCTGATTGGCATGGCGATAGGTCAGCTTGTCGTGGGTCCCGTTAGCGACCGATACGGACGCCAGGTCACGGTCATAGTCGGGCTCGGGCTCTATCTTGTTGCCGCTATCGCAGCGGCGTTGTCGCCGTCGTTCGCAGTGTTGCTTATCGCTCGAGTGGTTTGGGGACTCGGCGCATCGGCGCCCGCAGGTCTACGCGCCGCAATAGCACGCGATCTGTACACCGGCGATGACATGGCGCGTATCACCACCATTGTTATGGCGGTATTTCTTCTTGGGCCGGTGTTCATACCGCTGGTTGGCGAAGGTCTACTTCAGTTCGGTTCCTGGCGACTTGTCTTTTGGGCGCCAGCGATCCTGTCGCTTGTCGGTATTGGCTGGTGCTGGCGTTTTGGCGAGACGCTGGACCCTGCCCAGCGACGCCCATTGCGGCTGGGCCCGGTCGCTCAGGCTGGCCGCACGGTCATCCGTACCCGGGTGACCATTGGGTTTTTGATGGCGAACATGTTCTTGTCGGGCGCGTTCTTCATCTTTTTGGGAAGCACCCAACCCGTGTTTGAGCGGGTCTATGACCGGGCGAACCAGTTCGCCTGGCTGTTCGCCCTGACGGGCTTGGTCACGATCCCGTTGCTGCTCATCGCCAACCGGCTCATCGACAAGGTTGGAGCAGTCCGGGTTGCAACCGTTGGCGCATCGATCTCTTGTGCGTTCGCAGTCGTGTTCATCGCCCCCACGATTGGTGCCGACGGGATTCCGACTTTCTGGCTCTGGTACAGCTGGCTGGTGGTGGTCACGTCGTCGAATACCATCGCTGCGCCTTCGCTCTATGCGTTGGCACTTGAGCCGATGGGAGAGCTGGCCGGGACTGCATCGTCAGTCTTCAGCTTCGCGTCATTTGCAGGTGGCGCCGGTCTTGCCGCCATTTTTGACATCAGAGTCGACACGACAGTGTCACCGTTCGTCATTGGCTACGCGCTGTACACGACGGTGGGTCTCGCAGCAGTCCTGTGGGCGGCACGCGATAACGGTGTCGCTGCTCACCCGAGCTAGTTTCATCTGTAACAGCGGTCAGGGGCCACAGATGCACGATCTGGTTGTTCGAAACGGAGTAATCGTCGACGGCACAGGAGCCGATCGATTCGCTGGCGATGTAGCGATCACCGGCGGCGTCATTACCGATATCGGTGATGTCGTGGGGCAGAGTCGACAAGAGATCGACGCCGACGGCCGAATGGTTTCACCCGGTTGGGTTGATATTCACACCCACTACGACGGTCAGGCGACCTGGGATCCCGACCTCGCTCCATCGTCGGTCCATGGGGTGACGACCGTTGTGATGGGGAACTGCGGCGTGGGATTTGCTCCCGCTGAACCACACCGCCACGACTGGTTGATTTCGTTGCTCGAGGGTGTCGAGGACATACCGGGCACAGCGCTTGCCGAAGGAATGGGCTGGGGCTGGGAGAGCTTTCCTGAATACCTCAATGTGCTCGACGGACTTCAGTGGACCGTTGACATCGGTACGCAAGTTCCCCACGCCGCGCTGCGTACCTTTGTCATGGGCGAAGACGGCGCAGATAACACGGTTGCGGCAACCGCCCAACAGATCGCACGCATGTCGCATCTGTGCGAGCAGGCGATTCGGGCCGGGGCGTTGGGATTCACCACCTCGCGTACTTGGGTGCACCGAAGCTCAGACGGCCAACAAATTGGCACGTTGCGAGCAGACGCAGCGGAGGTGCTGGGAATCGCGGCGGCACTTCAGCGCGCGGGCACCGGTGTAGTTCAGCTGATCAGCGATGCCTATCAGGCGACAGACGAAACTCTCGTGGCCAACGAGATGGCATTGCTCGAGGCGATTGCGTTGTTGGTTCGTCGACCTCTCAGTTTCACGGTTCAACAAAGTGACGAAACCCCTGATCGATGGCGTGATCTTCTCGCCGCGATTGAGCGGTGGAGACGCGCTGGCGCTGACGTGTCAGCACAAACCGCCGTGCGTCCTCTGGGTGTCGTGGCTGGGCTTGCATCAACGGTCAATCCGCTACGTTGCAGCGCTACGTATCGTGAGGTCGCCAAGCTTTCCCTCGCCGAGCGTGTCGAGCGTATGGGCCGCGCCGAGGTCAAGCGCAAAATCCTCGACGAGCATGGGGCGTACGTGCCGAATTCGTTTAGCGCCAGCACCCATTCGGGATATGAACGCATGTTTCCAATGGCAGAGTTTCCGAACTATGAGCCCACGCCAGATCAGTCGCTCGCTGCGATCGCGGAGCGCGAAGGCCGTGCCGGTAACGAGGTGTTGTATGACACCTTGATCGGCGAGGGCGGCACAAGACTCATCTATTTGCCGTTCATGAACTACGCGGCAGGAACCCTTGATGACGTCGCCGAAATGATCGCATCGCCGGTCACATTGTCTGGGCTCAGCGATGCGGGCGCGCACTGCAACACGCTTTCTGACGGCACCATGCCCACAACGGCGATCAGCCATTGGACGCGTGACCGAACACACGGCGCCACCTTTTCGCTTGAACACATGGTGCATCGGCAGACGCAGGCCACCGCAGCCCATGTGGGCTTCACCGATCGGGGCGTGATCGGCGTTGGGTGCGTCGCCGATCTCAATGTATTTGACCACGACACGATCAATGCCTGCGCTCCGGAGCTCGTACAGGATCTTCCAGCCGGCGGAACCCGGTTGTTGCAACGGTCTGTTGGGTACGGAGCGACGATCAAGAGCGGCACGGTGACCGCGATAGACGGAGAGCTGACGGGCAATCACCCAGGTCGGCTGGTGCGGGGTCCGCAACACCTGGACTAGACCGTTCCGATTGCCGATTGCGGCTGTGTCGCAGCTCGGCTCAGGCTGGAAAAGCAAGCACCTGTGTGCCGTTGAACCGAACCCCGACTCGATCTCCGCGTTGGAAGTCGGGCTGCGGCGCGCACCTCACCCGCAAGCTCGAATCATCACAGCGCAGATAGACCATTGAGTCGTGACCGTGGTATTCGATGAGATCGACGATGGCTGTATCGCCCTCGATGACATCGAGTTGCTCAGGTCGGAACAACAGATCGACTTGTCCGTTGGCGATTGACACTGGCACCCGTCCACATGGCGAACCAGCGTGCCCGTCGCGGGCCGTGGCGGCGATCAGCGAACCCGAGCCGACAAACTCCGCGACCTGCCGATCGGAAGGGCGGGTATAGACCCCATGCGGCGTGTCGACTTGCACGACCCGGCCATCGCGCATGATGGCGACCCGATCGCCGAGTACAAAGGCTTCTTCCTGGTCGTGGGTCACGAAGATGGTTGTGATGCCGAGTTCATGGAGAAGCCGATGTACCTCGGTACGAACTTCGAGCCGTAATGAGGTGTCGAGATTCGAGAACGGTTCGTCGAGCAACAAGACCGCGGGTTCTGGAGCGAGTGCGCGGGCGAGCGCCACCCGTTGCTGCTGACCGCCAGACAAGGTGTTCGGCATACGGTCGCCCAATCCGGCGAGGCCGACCAATTCGAGAGCGTTGTCGACCCGTGGCCCTTTTCGGTCGGGTCTCGCTATGCCGTAGGCAACATTGGACCGAACGTCAAGATGGGGAAACAGCGCCCAGTCCTGGAAGACCATGCCTACGCGGCGATCTTCGGGTAGGACCCGTATCGATGTTGAGCTGACGACAGTTTCGCCAATAGAGACCTCGCCACGGGTGGCAAAGTCAAGACCGGCGATCAGTCTTAAGAGTGTCGTCTTACCGCACCCGCTTGGCCCGAGCAGCGCCACAGATTCTCCCGATCGAATGTCGAGGTTCACATCGTGAAGTACCTGTTCGTTGTCATAGGCATGGTCGACGCCGACAATTGACACGGTCGGCGAGGGCGTCGAGGACCTCACGGCGCTGCAGTGACCACGATGCGGTTGACGGTTTCGCTACCCACTCCTACTGGGGTGCCATCGACACGTACAGTGGCGGTGCCGTCGGGGGCGATTGACAACATGGTGCCGATACGTCCGGGCATGATGCCCGACGACTCGAGGAACTCGAGCTGGCCTGTCTCAAATTCGAGCTCTTCGGGTATACGCACGACTTGGAAGTCGTTGCCGGCGGAAATCGAGGCCAGCACCATTGTGTTGGCCGGTTCGAGGTAGCCGCTTCCTGGTATGGGGTTTCCGTGCGGGCACGTGGTGGGGTCGTCAAGAACCCGAAGCATCGCAGTCTCGACGACGGGGGAGATCACGTGTTCCCAGCGCCCCGCCTCGTGATGAGCGGCCGTCCAGTTCAGGCCGAGAATGTCGGTTAGGAAGCGTTCGGCCAGTCGGTGCCGGCGAACAATCGTTGTCGCGAGCGATTCGCCCTGAACGGTGAGTGATATCTCGCCAGCGTCGCTCACGGTTACGAGACCCTCGTTGTCCATGCGACGGATCATTTCTGACACCGCAGGACGCGACACATCGAGGCGCTCGGCGATGCGTGCTTGGATGACGACGATGTGGTCTTCCGCGAGTTCGTAAATCGTTTCGGTGTATTCCTCGAATGCCGGGTGATGCTCGGTCGAGTCATAGGCCATGAGTCGACGCTACCACCGCTTCTGTTAGGTGCCCCTAACGTGGAAACACGCAGCATCTCACACAAGGTTTCGCTTGTGGAAGAGCGCCGGTGCTGGATCGCCGATGGTTCACTGGACCAGTTTGGACTGCGTTGAAAATGCCCACACACGTGTAGTTAGGCATACTTAACGCATCGCCTGAACCACTCGCTACGCTCGCTCGAATGGTTGAACACTTGAGCCGGCGCAGAATCGTGAAATTCATGCGCAACAGCGCCCTCGTCGGGGGCTTCGTAGTTCTTGCCTTGGTGGGGGCGGCGTGCAGCTCCTCGAATGAGCCGGCACCGCTCGAAGGGCTCGCGGCAGGTATCTATGACGGCGAATGCGCAGCCGACGGAGGGCAGTCAATCACAATCTATTCCGGTCGAACTGAGAGCTTGATCGCCCCGGTACTTGAAGCCTTTACCTGTTCGACGGGTATCAAAACCGCGGTGCGCTGGGCCGACTCGGCTCAGCTGGCCCAGCTGTTGGCCGAAGAAGGTGAGCGGTCACCCGCCGACGTTTACCTCAGTAAGAGTCCCGGGCCAGTCGGATTTCTCGAAGCACGTGGGCTTTTGGGCGAGATCGACCCGACTGTGCTCGATCTGGTCACCGAAGACAACCGATCTAAGGAAGCGCGCTGGGTCGGGTTCGCCGGCCGCAAGCGGGTTGCGGTCTACAACGTCGATGCGGTGGCCGAAGACGAACTTCCTGACTCGGTATTCGATCTCACCAACGAGGTTTGGAAGGGCCGAGTGGCGCTGCCGGCAACAAACGGCTCATTCCTGGACTGGTTCACCGTCTTTCGCGACCAGTACGGCACCGACGTAGCCAGTGACTGGCTCGATGACATGGTTGATAACGAGGCGAAGTACTACGCCAACAACCGGGCAATCGTTGAAGCTGCGGGCCGCGGCGAGGTCGATCTCGGGCTCGTGAATCACTATTACAACTATCAAGAGGCAGCCGCTCTTGGCGAAGATCATCGAGCTCAGAACCACGATCTTGATGATGACGACATCGGTTCGCTTCTGATTATCACGGTGGGTTCGATTGTGAAATCGAGCGAGAACATCTCGGAATCAAACGAGTTCTTGAGCTATCTCCTATCGGAACCCGTGCAGCGGTACTTCACCGATGAGACTTTTGAGTACCCGTTGGCCGCTGGCGTGCAGCCGGCGCCTCCACTCACGCCGCTGACCGCGCTCGAGATCGGATCGGTTGACTTCGACGCATTGGGCGGCGGATTCGAAGAGACGAGCCGAATCATTGACGAAAGTGGCATCGCCAACCAGTGACGTCGCCTACGACGCGTCGGGCGTCGCGAACCCTGGTGTTGGCGAGTGCTGTGTTGGCGCTGCTTTTTGCGTTTCCCGCCATGTACCTGGTGTGGCGGAGCTTCACCACCGAGGCCGACCCATTTGCGCTGCTGGCCTCGCGGCGCACCCTTGAACCGCTGTGGCGCACCTTGCGGCTGGCGTTTGCTGTTTCGGTCGCGGCATCGATTATGGGTTCGGGTCTCGCGTGGCTCACGGTGCGAACCGATTTGCGGTTCGGTCGGTTCTGGCGTGCGTTGTTGCCGATACCACTCGTGTTTCCAACGTTCATTGGAGCGGCTGCGTTTATTCGTACGTTGAACCCTGGCGGGCTCCTCAACGGGCTTCTGGATCGCGTTGGCTGGCACGATGTTCCGGAGCTGCGCGGATTCTTCGGTGCATGGCTTGTGCTCACTCTCTTTACGTATCCGTATGTGTTCTTGCCAGTTGCGGCTCGGCTTCAACGTCTACCGGGGTCGCTCGAAGAAAGCGCACGCATGTTGGGCGACTCCTCGGCGCAGACGTTTCGGCGCATTGTGGTGCCACAGATCAGGTCGGCTATCGCCGCTGGCACGCTGCTCGTTTTCCTTTACGTCATCAGCGACTTCGGTGCCGTGCAGCTGATGCGCTACGACACGATCACGCGGGCGATTGAGACGAACTATCTCGCAAGGCCAGCGGTCGCATTTGCGCTGAGCTTGGTGCTTCTTGCGCTCGCTGTGGTCGTTGTTGCAGCGGAACGTCAGATAGGTCGCGGTTCGATCGAGACCCCCAGCGCCCGTGCCGATCGGATCGTGCGGTACCCGCTCGGCCGTTGGGGGGCACCATCTCTGTGCATCGTGGCGGTCGTCGGGGCTCTGGGAGTAGGGGCGCCCCTGGTGTCGCTCGGCGATTGGGCTGCTGACGGTCTATTGCGAACCGCTCGCAATGGGCGACCGCTAGCGCTCGATCGATCGCAAGTGACATCGGCGGCGTGGAACACCCTCGAATCAAGCGTGCTCGCTGCGTTCGTCGCCGTAGCAGCGGTCCTGCCGATCGCGTTTCTCGTGGCGCGCTATCGAAGCCGAGTGGGCGGGATTTCTCGCGGCACCGTCCTAGCCACGTTTGCACTACCAGGGATCCTCATAGCGTTGTCGATGCGATTCTTCACGCTGCGCGCCGGGCTTGGCGCCGATTTCCTTCTCGATTCGAAGGCCGTGTTGATCTTTGCTTACGTCGTGCGCTTTGGTTCGCTGGCCATGGGCATCACCCTGGTAGCGGTGCGTGCAGTTCCTGACAGGTTCCACGATGTTGCTGCGACTTTGGGAGCGCATCGTTTTCGACGTATGCGTACGGTAGACCTGCCGTTGATGGCGCCGAGCCTGTTCGCTGCGTTGGGTCTGGTGCTGTTGTCGACGATGAAGGAATTACCGATCAGCTTGATCTTGGCGCCGATTGGCTACCACACGCTCACGACGCGCATCTTCGGTTCGTTCGAAGATGCTTTTGTTGCCGAAGCTGGGATCATGGCCGTGGTGCTCGTGGCAATGTCCGCGGCGCTTTCATGGCTCTTGGTGCTACGGGGTGCCGATCGTCGTTGAACGGTCGGCGACGATCAGCGGTTGCGGCCGACTGGGTTGGCGTAGCAAAGGCCGTTGCCAGCATGGAAGTAGGGGTAACCCGGCGGACAGGTTGTTGCAGAGACAACCGGCGTCGGTGTGGGAACGATCTGCGTGACATGAGGTAGGCGAGTTGTTGTCACCTGATTGACGACAACCTTGGGTGCTCGGTGACAGGGGCTGGTTCCGGCTTTGACTTCGACGCTGTTCGAGGTGCCGTCGTTGTCCCAATCAAGACCCGGCATGTAGTCAACCTGATATTGAGACCAAGCGGGGCAGGGGTTGTATTCGCGACCGTTGCACGGATTCGTGCCGCGCTGCCACTCGAGCAGGTTGGTCTGATTATCGGAATCCCAGGCACCGAACGGATCAAGAAGCACATCTGCATAGGTGAAATTGGGGCAGGGCTTCTTGCACGGATTCGCTCCGTTGTGAATTTCGTAGGTATTGGTGTACCCGTCATGGTCCCAGTCTCCGTGCGGGTCCGCATGAAGGGCGTGCCAGAACAGGTGTCCTTTAGGGCAGCTGCTTGAGGCCGGAGCAGGCAAGCAGTCGTTTGGGTACTTCAAGCAGTAGCCGACGTCGGGGGTACACGGATTGGTGCCGGTGACGTATATCTCGTTGTGGTTTGAGATGCGGTCCTTGTCCCAGTCATTTTGTCGGTCGGCGTGGACATCGTCGATTGCGTAGCTGGGGCACGGATTGGTGCTGGCCGCTGCGTCAGAGGTGGATAGCAGCGGAATCACTGCAGCAAGAAGAGCGATTAGCAAAAGGCGGTTGGCACCCGTACGTATCGACGTCATTTTGACTCTGTCCCTTCGTCGCGCCAGCGGGGAATCCCGGCGCATAGCTACATGCTAGGACAACGGGACTGTCCAACCCGCGCAGGTAAGCGCGTGCTCGCTCGAACTACGCCTTCGACCCCCAGAGAACGTCATCTGATAGGCGCGAAGGTCGCTCAGTCAGCAGAAGAAAACAGCGTTGCTGCCATCGCGAGGACATGACGTCGAACCTCTGTTGTTTCGACGGCCATGTCTTCGAGCGCATCAAGCTGTGCCAGCCCAAGTAACAGCATGTACCAGGCCTTGACCTGCGCTGGCGTTCCGTATGAACTCTGCCCTACGGCGATCTCGGCATGCCACTCGCGGAGTAGTTCGAATACTTCGGGGTGTTTGCGTGCTGCGCCGTGGATCTCGAGCTGGAGCGCTCGAGTAGCGGCGAACTCCGGCGAAAGGTAGGCGTCGATAACGCGAACTGCCATGTCTTGGGGGCTCTCGTCGGCGACTTGCGCCTGGTTGTCTGTGCTAGTACTGAGCTTCCTCAACTCGGTTCGGCAGGCTTCGACAAGCAACTGACTACGGCTCAAGAAATGGTTGTAGATAGCCGGTGTCGACACGCCGGCTCGTTGAGCAATATCACCGAGGGTTGCACCTTCGAACCCGTGTTCAACACAGGCGGCGGTCGCGGCTGCCAAAAGGCGCTCGCGGGTTGGTCGACCTTGCTGATCGACGAGAGACGGCCGGCCCACTGCAGGCGTAACCGGCGGAGCTTCGCCTTGCGTCAGATTTGGTTCAGCCATCGGCACGAACACATCACCTCAATGGGATTCAGTATGTCGCGCCATGCAGCGACTCATTTAATCCTGAAAGAGCTTAGGGCGATCCTCGGA
>CALKPY010000115.1 GCA_937991435.1 uncultured Acidimicrobiales bacterium | reverse complement strand
CGACTCAATTTCTGTCTTCGAAGGCTGGGCCATTCTCAGCACGGTGCGAGACGACGCTGGCAATCCAACCGGCCAAGTCGAAGTCACCCAGGCCACGGCCAACCCAATCTGCAGCCGCGGCGTCGTCGATGGGCTGTGCCTCTAACCCAGGCACCCAAACAGTGCCTAGGCCTCTGCATGCTCCTGGTGGTGCCTCCAGATGGCGAGTGCAGTTGACGGAACCAGATAGTCAACCGGCTGATTGGCCGCCATTCGCTCCCGCAGCATCGTGCTCGACAGGTCGATCAGCGGAGCGTCGATCAACGTGACCCGCCACCCGGGAGGCGCGACTGCTCCAACGTCTCCGGGCCGATCAATCACCGCCACCTCGACCATGTCACGTAACTCGTCGTGACGATGCCACGTATCAAGGTCCCCAACGACGTCGCTACCAATGACGAGCACAAACGTCGCATCAGGGTGCTCATCACGCAGCTGTTCGACCGTGTCGATCGTGTACGACGAACCACCACGGTCGATCTCGATCGACGAAGCAACAAACCGGTCATTGCTCTCGGTGGCGGCTCGCACCATTTCTAACCGCACAGCCGAAGGCGCTATCGAACGCGAACCGACCTTTTGCCAGGGACGATGCGCAACCACAAAAAGCACCTCGTCGAGGCCTGCGCCGTGCGCCGCAGCCGACCCCACGGCCAAATGACCAACATGGATCGGATCAAAGGTTCCGCCGAAAATACCTATACGCCGACTGGCCGATTGAGCCATTTCGCACCCCTGTCTGCCGCCAATACTCGCGTGCGCAACAAAAACACGCGATTTGGGCTGGATTTCCTACGCGAAGCTGTACTACCGTACCCAATCGCTTAAGGAACCACGTTTACGACCGATTAGGTATACGACAAAGAACCTGGGCGATGCACGAGGGCGGACCCCCCATATCCGACCTGCCACGTGCCGAAAAGGAGCAAGAACCCGACAACTCTGACTGCACCACGTAGTCAAATGCCGAACAACGGAACAACCTCGCAAGCAACCTTGTTGCCTTAGTCACCGCAGTGAACGCACGGTTCTTCTCCCGCACACCCCCCCACTACGAACACAACAAAGCGATTTATATGAGTGATTCAGTCGGACAGTACCTGAACGAGATCGGAACCGTTGCCCTGCTTAACGCAGCTGAGGAACGCGAACTCTCGCAGATCATCGAAAAGGGCGTAGCCGCTCGCAAACTCAAGGAAGCCGGTGAACGCAGCCGCAAGCTCGACCGCGAGATCCGCGGCGCCGACATGGCCAAGGACCGGTTCATCCGGGCAAACCTTCGCCTGGTCGTCAGCGTCGCCCGCCGCTATCCACTGCCTCCGGGCATGGAGCTGCTCGACCTGATCCAAGAGGGCAACCTTGGCCTTGAGCACGCGGTCGACAAGTTCGACTGGCGCAAAGGCTTCAAGTTCTCCACCTATGCAACGTTCTGGATTCGCCAGGCAATTGGTCGTGCACTCGACCAAAAGGCGAGCCTTGTTCGCCTGCCAGGTGACCGTTCTGCGTCGCTACGCGCTGCGCTTCGCCAAGTTTCTGGCGACGGTGACGAGCTCGACGAGGAGCACGCACGTCTGCATCGTCTGACCACCCCGACCTCGCTCGACCGCACCATCGGCGACGATGACAGCAACGAGCTTGTCGACCTGCTTCCTGACTCGAACCCTGGCCCAGAATCTGTGGTCATGGATCGTGCCGAAGAGGCCATGGTCACCGGCTTGCTCGACGTGCTCGATGATCGTGCCCGTTACGCAGTTGAACAGCGCTTTGGCCTGCACGACGGCCGCAAGCGCAGCTACCGCGAAGTTGGCGAAGACCTCGGTGTCACCGCCGAAGCCGCTCGCCGCCTTGTCAAACGTGCGGTAAATACGGTTCGTGAACACGCTCCGGCGGCATTTGACGCCGCATAGTCGTCTGCTGGCGCTAGTGTTGCCAGCACGCCACCCCGTGGCAACCAATCAATAATCAGTCAGCACCGGCTTCGGCCGGTGCTGCTGTCGTTTTCAGCCGCGATGCGATCACTGATCGCGTTTGACTCGATCATGTCTGTAGCTCCTGCGGTGCTATTGCGAACAGGCGAGGTATACGAAGTCGACCGGATCGACTTCGCCGAGGCCTACCTCGTTGCCTGTTGCGATTCCAAGGCAACCCACGCTGCAACCGGTGTTGCGAGCTTCGAGATCGCTCGATAGGCGCGGCGATCGTTAGGCGGCGGTGTCTTTGCCGAGGTGGACGGGGACTCGTCGTTCTTCGTCGTCGAATACGGCGACGAGTTCGAGGCGGGCGCCGAGGGCTTCGAGGTATTGACGCAGTGTGGAGACGCGAACGTCTTCGGAGTGTTCGAGTTTAGAGATTGCTCCTTGGGTGACGTCGAGTCGGCCGGCGAGTTCCACCTGGCTGATGGCTTCGCCGTGGCGAAGTTCGTAGAGGCGGATTTCTTCGAGTGTTTGTTGGCGGAATTTATCGAGGCGTTCGGGCGCGCCGGGGCGTTCCAGAACCTGTTCGCGCAGTTCGGAAAACTTCTCTCTGGCCATTAGATGAGTCCTTCGTCCTCAGCGTTGACCACCAGTCGAGAAATTCGTTGGTGACCTCAACTTCCCACACCACACAAGTATTACTTATTGCTCATTATGAATCAATGCTCATGCCAACTCTCATGCAGCTGCCACGGAAACATGAGATCCCTCTCGGCCACAACTTTCACCACTCCGCCCGCGATTGTCGGCCTTCGTCCTGGAAGGCCGCATTGTGGCCAACGGTTGTCGCTGGCTTCTACTTGCTAGCGGACAGAGGTCGGTGAATCGGGGCCGATGTTACGGCGAAGGCCGCCGGGGCGAACGGCGATGAGCGCACCAATTGCCGCTACGCAAATCGTCAGGAACACAGAAGCCACGATGATGCGAGTCCAGCTGACCGGGTCACGCGTGATTCCGCCGATGAGGTCGCCGCCGAAACGAAAGATGCTTGCAACAAACGCGACTAGCAGACCTTCGAGGCTTGCCAACCAAAGAGCAACCGCAAACGCGAGCGCTATACCGATGCCGTAACCGCCAAAGACCCGTTCGAGTACCGCGTCGTCGTAGCTGTCGCCTGGCGCGATCAACGACAGCAGGCCGAGACCAGTGCCGAATATCGCCAGAAACACGGCAATGCTCGTGACCCAGTTGGGTGCACCCGGCACATTGAAATTGAACATGAGGCGACGGTAGCTGGAAACTCCGGTGCGTCAGTGCAACCGGTCGGGCACACTTGTCGCCATGACTGCCACCTGGTCCCCCGAAACTTGGCATGCCCACGTGGCTCAACAACAGCCTGAATGGCCAGATCAGACAGAAGTTGCTGATGTGCTCAGCCAAATCAGCAAGCTTCCGCCGTTGGTTTTTGCTGGCGAAGCCCGCGATCTGACCGAACAACTCGGCGAGGTCGCCCAGGGCAAAGCCTTTCTGCTTCAGGCTGGCGATTGCGCTGAGTCCTTTGACAGCTTCTCGGCCGCCGGCATACGCGACCGCCTCAAAGTCATCTTGCAAATGGCCGTCGTGCTCACGTACTCAGGCGGTCTACCGGTGGTGAAAGTCGGTCGTATTGCCGGTCAATTCGCCAAGCCCCGTTCGAGTAACACCGAAACCATCGACGGTGTCGAGCTGCCCTCATTTCGGGGACACATCGTCAACGCTCCTTCCTTTGACGGAAGCGCCCGCAAACCCGAACCACAACGACTCATGCAGGCGTACAACCAGTCGGCGTCAACACTGAACTTGTTGCGAGCATTTACCAAAGGCGGGTTCGCGAACCTCGCGCAGGTGCATGCCTGGAACCAGGAATTCGTCGCTGCATCGCCACAAGGCAAGCGCTACCAACAGCTCGCCGACGGCATCGAAGCCGCCTTGCGCTTCATGAACAGCTGCGGAATCGACGCCGAAGACGATCCCCGTCTTGACGGCGTCAACTTCTACACCAGCCACGAAGCGCTCCTACTCGGCTACGAACAGGCCCTGACCCGACAAGACAGCCTGACCGGCGACTGGTACGACTGCTCTGCTCACATGGTCTGGATCGGCGAACGCACCCGACAGCTCGACGGCGCACATGTCGAATTCCTTCGCGGCGTACACAACCCAATCGGTTGCAAGGTCGGGCCTACCGCCACCACCGCTGACGTCATCGGCCTGTGCGAAGCACTCAACCCTGATCAGATCCCTGGTCGGCTCACCTTCATCAGCCGCATGGGTGCTGACAATGTGACCGAGAAGCTGACGCCGCTTCTCGAGGCCGTCAACGAATCAGGACACCCGGTCGTGTGGGCATGCGACCCGATGCACGGCAACACCTTCACCAGCGACACCGGTCGCAAGACGCGACATTTCGACGCGATCTGCCGCGAAGTCGAGGGCTTCTTTGCCGCTCACGACGCTGCCGGAACCTGGGCGGGCGGAATTCACATCGAACTCACGGGCGAAGACGTCACCGAATGTCTGGGTGGCAGTGACGAGCTCAACCACGACGACCTCGAAGCCCGATACGAGACGATCTGTGACCCACGTCTAAACGGCCGCCAGTCCATCGACCTCGCATTTCGAGTCGCAGAGCAACTACAACGCTGACTCGCCGAAGCCAGCGGGCGCAACTCGCAGAGCCCCGCCCCAACCTCTGGCTAGGTTGACAATCGCGTGTCACGAAATGCTCTCACCGTCGCGCTCGGCCTGTTCATCGTTGGGTGGGGAACTAATGTCGGTACGCCGTACCTCGTCATCTATCGAGATCGGCTCGGTCTTGGAGCCAACCAGACACAGCTGATCTTCGTCATTTACGTCGCAGGCATCTTGAGCACCTTGCTCATTTCTGGACAGCTGTCTGACCGCTTCGGCCGTCGCAACGTGCTGATTCCATCGCTGCTGTTGTCCGCCGTCGCCTCTGCGCTCATGATCCTTGGCCGCGACAGTTACGCATGGCTGCTGTTTGCCCGTGTGCTGCTCGGCGTCGTTAGTGGCGCGAGTATCGGCGTCGGAGCGGCGTGGTTGCAAGAGCTGATGGGCCCGGCGCAGCAAACCCGAGCGGCAATCGTCACCACCATCGCGACCTACGGCGGGTTCGGCATTGGGCCACTCGTATCAATGCTGTGGGACTACACATTGCCATGGCCGCTTGTGCTTCCGTTCCTGCTGCATGTTGCGCTCGCCATTGGAATTGTCGGTCCGCTCCGAGGCGTCGCTGAGACCGCTCCGGCGACATCGCGCTCAGACCGCTGGCGACCAAGACTGCAATTCGGTGTACCTGTAGAAGCGGTGCGTGAGTTCCGTTGGCTCATCGTTCCTGTTGCGGTCTGGGTCTTTGCATTTCCGTCAACAGGCTTCGCACTATTTCCCGTGCTTATCACCGACGCTGTTGATGCCCGAGCTGTTCTGATTCCGGGCGTTGCGGGAGCTCTCACTGCTTGGAGTGGGGCCGCGACCCGTCCGATCGTGAACCGGCTCGGAGCCACCCGCTCGCTACCAATCGGGGTCGCTATGGGGGCGTGCGGCTACATGTTCGGTACCGCAGCGTTCTTGACCAACGCGTGGCTTCTCGTGGGGCCTGCAGCAATCCTGCTCGGCGGTGCGTCTGGCGTTGTATCGACCGCGTGTTTGGCCAAGATCGGCGACATGACATCGCCCGAAACCCGAGGGGCCCTGACGGCGACCTTCTATCTGCTCGCCTACAGCGGAATGGCGATGCCGCTCGTAATCACCGGCCTTGCCAGCGTTATTGGCACAACAACGGCGCTACTGGTCATCACCGCTGCCGCTGCGATCGTCGCCGCCAGCACCCCCACCCGTCGCCGCCTTGCTGGAATCAGCAATCGTTGACAAGGCGCCTGACCGCGCTCGATTTTACTGCGAACGCTGCTACAACGACGGACAATGAAAACTCGCTTACTACGCCTCGCGTCTCTGTTGTTAGCCATCGCACTCTTTGGAGCAGCCTGTGGCGGTGACGACGACACCTCAACCGTTGACGCCGTCACCGACGCAGTCGACGCCACCGACACCGGCACCAACACCGATGCAAACGGCAACGACGACGCTGATGACGGGGACACCTCGGACAACAATGACGGCGACGCCACCAGCAACGACGCAGTCGCTGACACTGACGGAGCCGCCGACACTGACGGAGTCACTGACCCTGACGGAGCCACTGACATCACCGAAGCTGATACTGATACTGACGACGTTCCGGTCGAGGTACGAGCCGACGAAGAAGTCTTTGTGGGGCTGGCCCGCAACGTCTTCAATATCGAGCCCACCACGGAACACCAAGAATGTCTCGTGGCCGAGATGGCCACCGACGATGAGTGGACCTCGACGATCCGAGGTCTCGGCGACGGAAGCCGGCAGCTCGAAGACACCGAACTGCGCCACGTCACGTTCATGATGAACGGTTGCGTCGACACCGAATCGCTCGGCGACTGGGCTACGCAGGCCGTCGGCAGCGTCGGCGAAGCTCGCGACAACGGCCCAGCCTGTTTCGCGAGCCGCTTCGATGGCGACAACGGCGACGCTGTGTTCCATAGCTTCACCGCCCTGACGCTTCAGTACCGGCTCGACCCAGCGGTGTCAGACGATGTCACCGACATGCTCGTGAGCTGCGCACCTGTTGTGTCTCTCGCTGATTTCTTTGCGGGTAACGCCGAAACAGCGACGAACTTTGAGACCGTCGTTAATCGCGAATGCTTCAGCTCGGCGATCGACAACGACGAAACCTCGACAGAGTTCTGGAACCTTCTCGTATCAGGCCAAGGCCCACCAGATACAGCGCTCGCACCGTTCATCGAAGAGTGCTCTACCGAGTTCGTTTCGGAACTCGCAGCTGAGCTACCTGCGGGCTGGGAACCTTGGACCGGCGACGGCGCCCTTGCATTGGTCGAGACCGCGGCGCGAGCGGGCATCTACAGCGCTCCCCCACCAATGACGATCGACCCCGCCAAGTCATACGAAGCGGTATTCAACACCGGTGGCGGCGAAATCAGAATCAAGCTGCTCGCCGACACTGCACCAAACACGGTGAACAACTTTGTGAACCTCGCCCGTGACGGCTATTACGACGGCACAATCTTCCACCGGGTTCTCGCCGACTTCATGGCTCAGGGCGGCGATCCAACCGGCACTGGTTCCGGCGGTCCGGGCTACCAGTTCGGCGACGAAGTCGACGACGGCCCTGCTCTTGATCGCCCGGGCCTGCTTGCCATGGCGAACTCTGGACCCGCGACAAACGGAAGCCAGTTCTTTATTACCACCGTTGCCACTGACTGGCTTACTGGTCTGCACACCGTCTTTGGTGAAGTCATCGAAGGGCAAGACCTTGTGGACAACATCGAGCTGCGTGACCCGGCATCGCCTACCAGCCGTGGACAATCCCTCGACACCGTCGTCATCATCGAAAGCTGATCTCGCAACTTGCGCTCACCAGCAACCAACAAATCTTGAGGTTGTTGTAGCGCGAAAGACCCTGCGGCGCCTTTCACCAGTGACATGCTTGAACTGGTCAAAATGCAACAACGACAGCCCGAAACGGACTTTACGGAGTTCGTTCGGGTTGTCGAGCCTCGGCTTCGCCGGGCCCTTATAGGTGCCGTAGGCGCCGACAGAACACACGACGCAGTCGCTCACGCCCTGATGTGGGCGTGGGAGAACTGGAGCGAAGTCGAGCCAATGGCGAATCCAGCGGGCTACCTGTACCGGGTGGCCCGTTCGTCATTGCGTGAACGCCAACCAACACGGGTTCGCTTCCTCGTCGACGATGACCAGCGCATACCCGATGTGGAGCCCGAACTCGTTCCTGCGCTCAAGCAGCTCCCCGAGCAGCAGCGCACCTGTGTGTGGCTCGCCCACGCCTGTGGTTGGACCCACCCCGAGATCTCCGAGGCGCTCGATATCAGCACCTCGTCAGTCAGCACGCATGTCAATCGTGCCCTCGCCGCCTTGCGCTCGCAGATTGGAACCTCCGGACAATGACTGACTTCGAAAACCAGCTACGACGACTCGGCGACGCGGCCGAAGCCCAAGTGTCGGCGGTCTCGGCCGACCAGGCGATGGGGCCATACACCGAACTCACCGCTCCTCAAATTAACGTCGTCAAGCGATTCCCAGGGCGCCGAATGCCAATGGCTGCGGCTGCAGCACTCATGCTGCTGGTAGGAGTCGTCGCTGCAACTTTCATGTTGAGGCCGTCAGACACTGCCGATATGGCAACACAGACCGCTCAGGCCACACAAGAGGCTTCGGCCCAGCAAGCCTCGAACAGCGACGCCGCGACATCGAACGTCGAGGTGTGCGAAGCAGCCGGATTTCGCCAAGGTTCACCACGCGAGATGCGTGCAGGCACATACCGGGTCACTTTGGGCACATCGACCGAAGCACAACGGTTTGGAATCGAAGTCTGGGATTCCGATATGTCGACGGATGAACGACAGGCAGTCCAAGAGGCGCTCGCCGCAGCACTCAGCGACGCACGTTCTGACGAAGCACGCGAAGCGCTGGCTCGTGCCCTGCGTGACGAGCAAGCGGGACAACCGTTCCCAATCTGCGAGGAACTCGGCGATCGGTCGCCGGGCTCCCTCGAAACGACCCAAGACGTGCCAGCCTGCTCCGGCTGCCGCGACACCTCGCTGATCGTGTTCATGGA
>CALKPY010000114.1 GCA_937991435.1 uncultured Acidimicrobiales bacterium | reverse complement strand
TGTGGCGGGGATCTGGCGACCTCGCTCGCCCGCTCGTGCAACACATCATTTGCAGAGATCGGTGCTGAGTATCTCGGGCCCGAGTTGCTTACCGCCACGGCGGAGCGATTCGGCTTTAACGAAACGCCACCGTTCGACATTCCGTTGGCCGTGGCATCTCGATTCCCCAACGACTATGGAATCCAACTCGGCGAGAGCGATGTCGTGCCGCCCGCGCCAATCGTCGAAGGCTCATCGCTGTTGGCCCAGGCAGCAATCGGACAATACGACGTGCGAGCGACACCGCTACAGATGGCGCTCATGACCGCGGGAGTCGCCAACAGCGGCGAGATCATGGAACCGCACGTTATGTCCGAGATTCGTGATGTGTCTGACGGCGAACTGATCCAAGCTTCCACCAGCGCTTTGTGGCGGCGGGCGGTGTCGCCTGACGTGGCTGAGGTCACCGCCGACCTCATGGTTGGTGTGGTGGCAGACGGAACGGCGACGGCGCTTCAGCGGCCAGGCCTGCGAGTGGGCGCCAAGACCGGTACCGCGCAGACGAACACCGAGGCAGCCACCGATGACACGCACGCCTGGATCGTGGTCTTTGCCGGCCCAGAAAACGCTCCAGCAGAAGTCGTGATTGCCGTGATGGTCGAAGCTGTTCCCGGTCAAGGGCAACAGACTGGCGGCGGAACTGCGGGGCCAATTGCGGCGGCGGTTCTCGATGCGGCCTTTTGAGCAACCGCCGTACTTTTGGGCAGCGGTGATGTCTTTTTGCGGCGGCAACCGGTGAGTGGTGCGCCCGATGCGCGCGGCCTGCACAGGCTCTATATCGAGTTGCCTTTGGTGTGTCGCTAGGGAGACATCCCTTATGCCGATTAACGGGCAGGTGAAAGACGTACTATTGGTGCGATGTCCGAGCAGAGCCCGACCGTTTTTGGCGGTCGGTACGAGTTGCGCCGCCGATTGGCGCGCGGAGGTATGGCTGATGTCTTTCTCGCGCAAGATCAGCTGCTCGGCAGGCCAGTCGCCGTCAAGGTGCTGTTTCCAGAATTTGCCGCCGATCCAAAGTTCGTAGAGCGCTTTCGCCGCGAGGCCCAGTCGGCTGCGAATCTGAATCACCCCAACATCGTCAGCATCTATGACTGGGGCGAAGAGACCGGCACGTACTACATCGTGATGGAGTACGTCGAAGGGCAGAGCCTTGCTCAGATCCTGCGACGCGACGGTCGTCTGTCTGCTGAACAAGTGACCCGAGTTGCGCTTGACGTGTCTTCGGCGCTGGGCTTCGCTCACGACGGCGATGTCGTGCATCGAGATGTCAAACCTGGCAATGTGCTTGTGTCGCCCAAGGGCGAGATGAAGGTTGCTGACTTTGGTATTGCTACCGCCCTCACGTCGACGGCCGATTCGAACCTGACACAGACCGGCGCTGTGATGGGAACCGCCACCTACTTCTCACCAGAACAGGCTCAGGGCCTCAAGGTTGACAACCGAAGCGACCTGTACTCGCTCGGTGTGGTCATGTACGAGATGTTGGTTGGGCACCCGCCGTTTAGCGGCGAAACGCCAGTGTCGATCGCCTACAAGCATGTACAAGAGCCCGTACCGCCGGTATCTGATCAAGGGGTCGATGTTCCGGGGCCGTTGGCTGCGATTTGCATGAAGCTTCTATCGAAGGATCCTGCAAACCGCTATCGCACGGCCGCCGCCCTTCGATCTGATCTGGATCGCTTCCGGCAAGGCCAGGCACTTGTGGCCTCGAACCGTGCCGTGGCAATGCAGGCTGGGCCGCCGACGACGGCCATGCCTGCTCAGCAGGCACACGGAACTCGTGCGCTTCCACAGACCTATTCTGAGCCACCGCGTCGCCGGGGCGGGTTGATCTTCGTTGGCGTGCTTACCTTGCTCTTGATCCTTGCTGGCTTCTTGATTCTCGCCCAATCATTTCTCGAAGGCGAAGGCGCCGGCAACGACCCAGAAACGCCGACCGTCGAGGCAATCGCCGAAGTGGCAATTCCAGCCGTCGCGGGTCGACCCGATGTTGATGCGCGCAACACCCTGTCTGCCCAGGGGTTCGTCGTCGAGACCCGAGCAATTGCCGATGATCGCGTCGGCGTTGGTCTGGTGATCACCACCGAGCCAGCGTCGGGCGTTGTCGTACCCGAAGGAAGCACGGTCACTATTGTTGTGAGCTCCGGCCGCAACGCTCAGGTCGTGCCGCGGGTGCTGACCCTTAGCGAAAACGAAGCGCTACAAGTGCTTGCCGATTCCGGGTTCCGGGTAACGATCGACCGGGTCGAGAGCAACTCCGCACCCGAAGGCGAAGTCATTGCGCAGTCACCCGACGCTCAGTCGCTGCTGACTGCCGGCGAAACCGTCACGATTCAGGTCTCGGCCGGAAGCGAAGATGTTGAAATCCCCGACTTGCGCGGATTTGATCTCTCCGAAGCGCAGGTGACGCTCGAAGCTTCTGGCTTCGTGGTCGACGCCCAGTTCGTGCTGCAGTTCGACGACGAGATCCCACAGAACTTCGTGGTGGCTACGAACCCGCCAGCCGGTTCCAGCGTCGATCAGGGCGCAACAGTTCAGCTCATTCTTAGCGATGGTCCCGAGGGCCTGTTCCTGCCATCAGTCTTTGGAATCGATCGGTTCGCAGCTCGCAGTCAGCTCGAGGCGGTTGGCTTGGTTGTGCAAGAAGTTGCGGTGACGGTCGTCAACCCGGTTGATGTGGGACTTGTCGTCGACATGATCCCGGTGCCGGGCACCTTGGTCCAACCAGGAAACGTCGTTCAGCTGTTTGTCGCTGTTGGCCAGGCGCCGGGTGGCCCTACCACGGTTGTTCCCGCCGAACCGACGGTCGACCCCGCGCTGGGTGGGCAAGGTCCGGGCAACGGACAAGGAAACGGCACCGGCAACAGCGGCTTCGAAACCAACTGACCTCTGACTTGTCAAGCCCGTGTTGAACCGAGCAGCCGAGATCGAACTCAGCTGACGCTAGACAGGAAGTTCTTCAACATGGCGTGCCCGCTGTCGGTGAGCACCGACTCGGGATGGAACTGCACACCTTCGATGGGGTGTTCGCGATGTCGCAGACCCATGATGATGCCGTCTTCGCTCGTCGCCGTAACTTCGAGTTCTTCGGGAATTGATTCGGGTGCCACGACGAGCGAGTGATAGCGGGTCACGGTCAGCGATGGGTCGAGGCCGGCGAACACACCCTGGCTGGCGTGGGTGACGATCGAGGTCTTGCCGTGCATGACCTGCGGGGCACGCACCACGCTTCCGCCGAAGACCTGGCCAATGCATTGATGGCCGAGACACACGCCAAGGGTGGGAATCTGCGGGCCTAGCTCGCGCACGACGTCGAGCGAAATTCCCGCGTCGTCAGGAGTGCCGGGACCGGGGCTGATGAGAATTGCGTCGGGATCAAGGGCCCGCACTTGGTCGAGCGTGAGAGCGTCGTTTCGGTGCACTTCGAGGTCGGCGCCGAGTTCGCCCAGATATTGCACCAGGATGTATACGAACGAGTCATAGTTGTCGATCACGACCACTCTGGGTGCCATGGCTTTGAGCCTAGGACCCCTGCAGCGGGCGACGGCGACGATTTGCCGTATCCTGCCCGTCATGGCAAGTCCACAGAAGCGCAAGGTATCCGGCGGTCGAGTCACGGCCAAGGGCACACAGCCCACCGGCCAACAGGCCCCGGTCGCCACCCCGTACAGCTCCGGCTATGTCCCCGGCAAGGTCAGCCCTATGTGGGTGCCTGTGCTGATGTTTGGGCTGCTGATTCTTGGCGCCCTGATGATCATCTTTAACTACATGAACTGGGTGCCAGGCGGCACCAGTAACTGGTACCTGCTCGGCGGTCTAGGTCTGATCCTCGCTGGCATCGTCACCGCCACGCAGTTTCACTAACGCGAGCCCGCTGTCACTAACGCGAGCCTGCCGCCGCCAAAGCTGGTTGTTGGCTAGTCCTCGACTGGCGCGACCAACGTCATCTCGTCCATGCAATGTCGAGGCGGTGATGGGTCTTCGTTGGGTGCAATCGTCATGCGCACTTCGGATCCACACAACTCACACCGATACATGATCTTGACCTTGCGCAACTCGCCAGGCGGCGGAGGCTCTGCCATTGGCGAGGAAAAGCCGCCGAGCAGCCGCATGCCCGTGCGCATGATGAGAAATCCGGCGAGAATCGCGATGATCAGCTTGAACGCAAACACAACACCGTCAGGCTAGAGCTGGCATTGAGCCAATAGTGTGGGGCGACAGCGCAACCTCGGGGGAAGCACACGCTATGGATGAATACAACGCCGCAATGTTGCTGCTGCGAGTGGCCTTTGGTTTGACAATGGCGGCGCACGGCTATGCCAAGGTCTTCAAGGGTGGCAAGCTCGATGGCACCGCCGGCTGGTTCGATTCAATCGGCATGAAGCCAGGCAAGATCCACGCTCGACTGGCTGCCGGCACAGAGATCCTCGCTGGTCTTGGTCTGGCGTTTGGCCTGTTGACTACGTTTTCAGCGGCGGGCTTCGTCGGACTGATGGTTGTTGCCGGCTGGGTTGTGCACCGCAGCAATGGCTTCTTCATTGTTAGCGAAGGCTGGGAGTACACGTTCATTCTGGCGGTGGCTGCAGTGGCCATTGCCATGCTCGGTCCCGGCGAATGGTCGATCGACGAGCTACTTGAGATCAGCGGCGAGTTCGACGGCTGGATCGGGTTCTTCATCGCCGCGGTCGGTGGCGGCGTGGCCGGCGTCGGCCTACTCGCCGCGTTCTATCGCCCGCCCTCCAGCTGACAGGGTGAACATCGCGTCGCCGAGATCGGTCCGGCTCATTGCATGTGACCTCGATGGAACCTTGCTCGGCGATGATCACCAGGTCAGTACGTACACCGTCGAAGTTCTCCGTGCCGCTCAACGGGCAGGCGTCAAACTGGTGGTTGCAACCGGACGAGAAGTGTTCGCGACTCGGCCTGTGATCGCTGGTCTCGACATGTTCGACATGGCAGTGTGTTCGAACGGCGCGGCGGTCGTTGACCTGAGTACCAACGAGGTCATCGAACGTTCGGAGTTCGCTGGGTTTGACGCTGCGGTGATTGTCGAACAGGTCCGTGAGCACATTCAGGGCACGTCGTTTGCATGGTCCTCAACTATCGGATTCGGTTGCGAAGACCGGTTCGTTCGGCATGCGCCCTTCCTGATCGAAACAGTGTCGGGCGTTGCCCCGACGATCACCTTTGACCAGTCAATGTCGTTCTCCAAGGTGTTTGTTGCGCATCCAACGGTTGCGTTTGACGATCTTGCCCAGCAGGTTCGTGCGGTGATTTCAATCAATGCTGAGGTTGCCTCGGGCGGTGCGCCGTTTGTCGCCATTACCGCACCCAACGTGACCAAGGCGAACGCACTAGCGAAGCTCTGCGCGAACTGGTCGATTGATGCTGCTCGTGTTGTCGCGTTTGGTGATAGCTGGAATGACGTCGAAATGTTGCGTTGGGCGGGTCTCGGAGTGGCAATGGCCAACGCCCAAGAACCGATAAAGAAAGAGGCCAACGACATTGCCGGGACAAACAACGACGATGGCGTAGCGGTATACCTCGCAACCTTGCTTGGCTGATCCAGTGATAGGCAGCGTGGCGGGCGCGGCCCTTACGCCCGGTCGAGGCGCCGAGTCATCGCTGCGGGCTGGCTAAGTCAGCGTTTGCTTTGCTTCGGTCAACGCTGCGATGAATCGATCGTTCTCCTCGGGCGTGCCGATGGTGACCCTGATTCCTTCGCCAGCAAAGGGTCGCGTTACGACTCCTCGACGCTCGATTTCGAGGTACAGCTGTTCGGTGTCGGCACCAACGGGAAGCCACACGAAGTTCGCCTGAGTATCGGCAAGCTTCCAGCCTTGCTCTGTCAGCTCTGCGACGATGCGGGCACGCTCGTCTCGAATCGAAGCCAACAACGGCGCGTACTCGTCGACCGCAGCCAGTGCCGCCATGGCTCCGGCCTGAGCGACAGCATTGACCGCAAACGGAACCAGCACCTTGTTGAGCTGATCGATCAGACCAGGGTCGGCAACCGCGTAACCGACCCGGGCGCCCGCGAGGCCATACGCCTTGGAAAAGGTGCGGCTCACCACGGCATTGCGATGGTGGGCGAGCAACTCGACCGGGTCACCAAACTTGGGATCAACAAATTCGCGATACGCCTCGTCGATCAACACTACGACATCGTCGGGAACCCGATCGAGGAACACCGCGAGGTCGTCGACGCTGACCGCAGTGCCAGTCGGGTTGTTGGGCGTTGCGAGCAAGATGAGCTTGGTGCGATCGGTGACGGCGGCGGCGACCGCGGCGAGATCAAAGGCTTCGCCTGCCAACGGCACGTGGACTGATTGGGCGCCCATCAGTTGCACATACATCGGGTAAGCCTCAAATGAGCGCCAGGGGTAGACGACTTCGTCGCCTGGATCGAGATAGGCGAGGCAGAGCTGTTGCAAGAGCCCAACTGAGCCACAGCCAACGGCGATGTGATCAGAGTCGGTGCCGAGCGATGTCGCTAAGGCCCCACGCAGGTCAGTTGCGAGGTGATCGCAGTAGCGATTTACCGTCGTGGCAGCCGTCTGCATGGCGTCGATCACCGATTGCACCGGCAGGTATGGGTTCTCGTTCGATGCCAACTTGATCGCTTGAGAGATGCCATGTTCTTGTTCGGCCTGCTCCGCGGCTTTTCCGGGCCGGTATGAAGGCATGGCGTTGACCGCCGGGCGTAGTCGTGAAGTGGTCATTCGATCTCCAGTGTCAGCGGTCGGCTCGATGTTCGCCCACCCAGGCGAGGAACCGGTCACGTTCCCATGTGTTGATTACCAGATCAGACGGTGCCCAGCCACGTTGGGCGGTCTGCACGCCGTACTCCATGCGCCCGAGTTCGCTTGTGTGATGGCTGTCGGTGTTGATGACCAGCTTGACCCCACGCTCAACGGCGCGTCGCACAACATCGCTCGCAGCGTCGAGGCGGTTCAACGACCCGTTAATCTCCAACGCGACATCGAAGTGCATGAGCGCTTCGAGCACGATGTCGACGTCAATCTCGATACCGGGACGCCGCCCGATGTATCGGCCGGTTAGGTGACCGATCGAGTCGACGGTCGGATCGCTGATCGCGGCCACCAGCCGCTCGGTCTGTTTGGCGACCGACTGATCAAAGTGCGAGTGCACCGATGCAACGGTGTAGTCAAACAGCGCCCGAAAGTCGTCGTCGTAGTCAAGCCCGCCCGTAGCGTCGATATTCAGCTCGCACCCCCACAACAAGGTGAGGTCCGGATGATCGTGCTGGATCTTGGCGATGAGGTCGCGGTGCTCGAGCATCTCGGTGGCGTTGCTTCCGTTGATTGGCAGGTCTTCGCCGTGGTCGGTGATAGCGAGATATTGATGCCCCGCATCGGCGGCCACTTGGACCATGTCCGCGACCGAAGAACGCCCGTCGCCAGATTGGGCAGTGTGGTAGTGCAGATCGCCCTTGATGTGCGATCGCTGCACGAGATCGTCGAACCCGTCTGAGGCTGCTCGGTCGATCTCGCCGGTGCCTTCTCGCATTGGTGCCGGAATGAACGACAGCCCCAGAGCGCCGTAGATGTCGACTTCGGAAGCGCTGGCGATCACCGCAGGCTCATTGGCAGGGGAGTCCTCTGGTGGCGTATCAGCGCCGCTGGGAGAGTCTTTGGTGTCTTCGTCGATCGCCGGTTTCTCTATGAGCCCATATTCGTTGAGTAGCCAGCCCTTTTTGATCGCGCGTTGACGCAGCTCGATGTTGTGCTGTTTGGAACCAGTGAAATACAGGGTCGCCGCACCGAACTGTTCGGGGGCAACAACCCGCACATCAACCTGCAACCCAGCCGCGGTGAGAAACGAAGTCTTCGTTTCGCCACTCACGACAATCTCCGCGACTTCGCGGTGCGATCGCACAGCATTCATCACCGTCGCAGGGTCGGTGGCCGCCACTGTGATGTCGATATCGCCAATGGTCTCTGACATGCGACGCAGGCTTCCGCACCACATTGCATCGGTGACTGAATCAAGCGCGTGCAGGTCGTCGACGAGCCGCTCCGCGACTGGCATCGCGTCGGCGATCGGCGTGCGGCGATCCTTGCCGCTCAACCCGAGTCGGTCGATCGCCTTGCCGATTTTCTCTTCGCTCTTGGCGCCCATGCGAGGAAGCGTGCGGATCTGCTCGGCCGCTACCGCAGCACGCAAATCGTCGACGTTTTCGATTCCCAACTCTTTGCGCATCATCTTGAGTGTCTTCGGTCCAACTCCAGGGATACGCGACAACGCCACAAAGTCGGGCGGATACGTCTTGCGTAACTCATTGAGCTTGGCGACTTGTCCAGTTTCGATGAGCTCGCGGATCTTCGATGCGGTTGCCTTGCCGAGACCGTTGACCTCAAGCAGCTCGTTGAGTTCCAGCTTGGTGATGTCGGCGGTGTACGACTCGACCGCGAGCCGGGCGTTGTCATAGGCCCGAACTTTGAACGACTGGGAGCTTTCTTCGTCGAGCGTGGTCAGCGTGACAAGTTCGCCGAGCATGGCCACTACATCGCGATTGGAGGTCACGAACCCATGCGCTCAAGCATTGTCTGCATCTGTTGGTGAACCATGTTGACGGCCTGCAGCGGGCGGATCATGACCTTGAACTCGGTGATCATCGAACTTTCATCGCACGTCAAGATGTCGACCCCGTTGACATACTTGCCACCCATTGTTGTCTCGAACTGTAACATGGCGTTGTGCCCCGTAGCGATTTCTGTGACGTAGCCAAATGACCCGCCGGTTTCCGAAGCCAGGTCGGCGTCGTCAGACCGGACATGATCGTCTTCGGCCACGCTGTCACCGCCAAAAGTCATGCCCGCAGCGCCGAGATACAGCTTGGTAACTTCGATACCCCGTTGCGGGGTGAATACGACCGGTGAATAGAACACCACATCAGGGTGCAACAAGGTGTCGAGACCACCGTCAAGCCGACCTCGCAGATGCAGGTGCCAACGTTCGAGCGTGAGATGAATCGGGTCCATGACTCCACTTTGCCATTTGACGAGGTCTGAAGGTGCGTTGAGTCGCCAACTGGTCCGAGGCGCTACGCAGTTGTAGGGTCGACCTATGGACGCTGACCCGACAACGCCGGATCTCGCATTGCTCACCGGCGGTCCGCTCGTCTCAAGCGCCGAGCTTGAGACGTCGCTGGGCTGGACTCTCAAGGCCGAGGGTCTGTGCCGCGACGAAGTCTGTGTGCTCGTGCCCGATCGTGACGCTATTGAACGCGACGGCCTCGTTGATGTCGTCGCAGTCGCCGGGCTACTCGACCGCCCGGTAGCGCATGACATAGAAAGCGACGTTGTGGCGATTGGTGCCCCCCGTGCGTCTCGGCGTGGTGCGCTCGATGATTTGTTGGCGCCGGATTTCGTGCTTCCTGACCTCGATGGAACGGCGCATGCCTTGTCCGATCATCGATCAAAGAAACGGTTGCTCGTCGCCTTTTCAAGTTGGTGAGGATGCATCTTTGATCTGCCAGGTTGGCAGGCATTACAAGACGAACTTTCGGGGTGCAACTTCCAGGTGATCGCCGTGGCCATTGACGAAAATGTCGAAGCCATTCGCGGTTTCATGGATGGCATCACGTATCCGGTGCTGATCGATGCCGAGCATCTGCTCACTGACTTGTACGCCATCTCGAATGTGCCGTCGGTCGTCTTGATTGATGAGGATGACCGCATCGTGCAACCGAATTGGAACGCCTACGCGACCGACACCTTTAAGGAATACACCGGTATTGATTCGGGTGAGCAACTTGAGCTGATCCGGCGCTGGGTGATTGACGGAACTGCATTGATTTCACCAGACGAAGCTCGCGAAGCGGTCGGGCACTTGTCAGTCGACGAAGAGCATGCGCATCTTTTGTTCCGAATAGCGAACTACCTACGTCGTTCGGGTGATGAGCAAGGCGCATCGCGCAACTACGACCTCGCCGCCGAACTTGCGCCACATGATTGGACAATTCGACGAGCGATGATGCCGCTGCGCGGCGGCGATCCATTTGGCGCAGAGTTCTTTGCCCTCGCCGAAGAATATGCGGCCGCCGGTCGCCCGTTTCACGGCATTGCTGCGCGCTCCGAGTGACGATTGACTACAGCCTCGCCGACGAGGCAAGGAATTCTCGCTACGCGTTGTACCCGGCGACCGATTTCACTTCGAGGAACTCTTCGACGCCCCATGCACCGCCCTCGCGACCGTTTCCTGATTGGCGGTAACCGCCAAATGGTGAACCGGCGCCAAACGGCTGACTGTTGAGTTCGACCATGCCAGAGCGCAACCGGCGGGCGATGCGCTGGGCTCGCTGCTGGTCGCCTGTCTGCACATAGTTCGTCAGCCCATAGGCCGTGTCATTGGCAATCTCGACAGCTTCTTCTTCAGTGTCGAAAGCCATGATCGATAACACCGGGCCGAAGATCTCTTCGTTGGCGATCGTCATCGACGCGTCGACATCTGCAAATACGGTCGGGCGCACGAAGTAGCCCTTGTCGAGTCCGTCAGGGCGACCGGTGCCTCCGGTGACCAAGGTGGCCCCCTCGTCGATGCCTTTTTGGATCAGCGCCTGAATCTTGTCGAACTGCACCTCGGACACTACCGGACCGATGTGGCGACCTTCGGAACCGGATCGATCGACGGCTGTCTTTTCAGCGGCGACTCGGGCGGTTTCGACTGCCTGGTCATATATCGGTCGCTCAACCAGCATGCGAGTTGGGGCGTTGCACGATTGGCCGCTATTACGGAAGCAGCGGGTCACACCAGATGTGACCGCCTTTTCGTCAGCGTCGGCGAAGATGATGTTCGCACCCTTGCCGCCGAGTTCCAGAGCCACGCGCTTGATCGAGTCAGCGGCATTTTTCGAAATGGCAGTGCCGGCGCGCGTTGAGCCGGTGAAAGACACCATGTCGACGTCGGGGTGGCCCGACAGCTGAGTGCCAACGCCGGCACCGTCGCCGTTGATCATATTGAACACGCCTGCAGGGAAGCCGGCTTGATGGATCATGTCGGCGAGCAACATCGATGACAGCGGAGCCACCTCTGACGGCTTGAGTACCGTCGTGCAACCAACGCCGAGCGCTGGCGCCACCTTGAGCACGACCTGGTTCATTGGCCAGTTCCATGGCGTAATCAGTGCCGCGACGCCTACCGGTTCGAATAGCACCTGCGTGCCGGGAGCGTGATCGCCGAGCGGTCGGCTGAACTCGAATCCCTTGAGCACGTCGATGGTGTTGCTCAAGTGGCCCAGACCCGCTCCGACTTGCATGGTGCGAGCCATGTCTATGGGGGCGCCCATCTCGGTTGAGATTGCTTGAGCCATCTCTTCGGAGCGCTCTTTGTAAATCGAGAGCAGGCTTTCGAGCAGGCTGATGTGCTGTTCGTGAGGCGCATCGGCCCAACCCCAAAATGCTCCCTTGGCTGCTGCAACAGCGGCGTCGGTGTCGGCCTGGCTTCCGAGCGAAATGACCTCTGCCACCTGTTCGGTCGACGGGTCGATGACGTCGTAGTCATTCGCAGATGCGGGCGCAACCCAAGCACCGTCGATGTAGAACTGGCGGTAGTCGATCATGTTTCCTCCAAAGTCAGGTGCACTCTAGCGGTCTGACTTGCCGTCGTTCTCCCGCCGGAACCGTCAGGAGATGTTTCGACCTCGGGCCACGCTCACGGCGCGAATGGGCGGCCGAAAGGAAGCTCGGCACGCCACGTGTTGAGGAACTTTTCTGCACGGTGGCAGGCCTCGAGGATCGCACCATGTTCTGATGTGACGAGGTCCTTTGCGAGTGCCGCGACTCGTTGCGTGACCACCTGTTCGAGCGTTTCGGCGTCAGTGATATCTGACTGTCCAGCAAGCAATGAACCGGCGGTGCTGACGAGGTCAGGAAGCACGGTGACCTGCTGGCGGCCCAACATGATCGCACCTTTGGTCGTGTACGGAATCGGGCCGTACGGGACTACGAGCGAGGCCTTGACGTGCGGCGCCCCGCTGTGGTCGAGCACGCCGATTTTTGACCCAATAAACAGAACATCGCACGGCGACCCCATCAGTTTGAATGCAGGCCCAACTTCATCAGAGAGGGCATGCACTGCGTCGCTGTCATTTGATTCGATCGCGTCGACGAGAGCCTGCGGGGCGAACCCGGCCGGCTGAACGATGCTTCCCGCAGAGGTCGAGACCGCCGTGATCACCGCACCTTTCGCCGCGAGTTTTTGCACCAAGTGAGCTCCGGCCACATCGACCGACTCAATTCCGATCGTCGCTCCGCGGAGCGGGCGCACGGCGTCAGCGCACGCCACGACCGATGCCGCGGCAATACTCGGATCGGCGCACAACGGGTTACGACTGTCGGCGCTCGTGAGAGCCGCGAACTCGCCGACACGAATGCCCTTACCCGCGTCGACCATGAGCGCGCCGGTCGTGACCTCGGGAAGTACCTGGTTCACGAACTCAGCGACTGCGGCCGCACGGTGTTCGCCGGCGGCGCTTATGCCGCCTGAGTGCCCTGCAATTTCGAGCTCAAATAGTGCGCACTGGTAGGTCTGGGCTCGAGCGAGCTCCTTGGCGCCACCCTGAAGGATCTTCGGAGCGTTACGCACGATCCCGATTGCTGGGACCTCTGGCTCGAAGTCTCGAGCGATAAAGGCGTTGACGCTCTCAAGCTTGTGTATTGGCACGCCTTGACGCTACACAAGGCTGAAGGTTGCGACCCAGCTGGTCAGTTAAGCCAGTTAATTTCTAGCTTCGGCGGAGCGGGCTCGGGGTTGTCGGCCGAACGGATCTCGCGGCCACCGGAGCCATTACCCATGATATTCATCATGTGGCAGCCGTCGTCCCAGTCTGCAAGGTTGACGATCTCTTGGACAATCTCGGCAATGCTCGGCGTGGTGTGTTCTTCGTCGACGTACCAGAACGGAATGTCAGCCCATACAACGACCGCGTCGGTCGAGTCTCGACCTGTGATTGGATTTCCTTGCGAGTAGGGCAGCGGGTTGGCGTCTAGCTCGCCCCAAAAGTTGGCCTTGGCGGCTGGTATGGCGTTTTCGCTCGGGTCTTCGTCGGATGTAAACGTCAGGGTAGCTGAGTGAATATCGGCGGTTCGGGGGATCCCGCACACCCGGAACTGCATGCCGATTTTGATTCTGGGTCCGTCTGAGTAGAGGTCAAGATCATTGCTCGTGAGCGTGAAGTCAACCTGACCATCTTCGGACGTGAGCTCTTCGACGTCGTCCTTTGACTCGTGCACCTCGATTATGTAGGTGAAGTGTTCGATCGGAGTGATGGTTGGTGTGGCGGTCGCGGTGATGGTTGGTGTGGCGGTCGCGGTGATGGTTGGTGTGGCGGTCGCGGTGATGGTTGGTGTGGCGGTCGCGGTGATGGTTGGTGTGGCGGTCGCGGTGAT
>CALKPY010000113.1 GCA_937991435.1 uncultured Acidimicrobiales bacterium | reverse complement strand
CCAATAAGACTGATCGCGTTGCCGGTACCAATGGCACTCGCCAGCACACCCATACCGAGCGCCCCGAATGGGGTCAGCCCACCGTTCACAAGGGAGAACACGCCCATCACCCGGCCCATGAGTTCTGGAGGCGTGTTCGATTGGATCAGTCCCTGGTTCATATTGATGAAGAAGCCGCCGCAACAGCCCATGAAGAACGACAGCACAAGGACCTGCCAAAAGGCTGTTGACAGACCCATCAACGTGATGATGGCAGTACCACCGAGCATGGCACACATGAACTTCACGGCCTTGTTCTGCATCGAGCCCTTGCGCATGATGTAGACCGACGAGGTGGCGATTCCGAGACCCATTAAGGCGAGCATCGGAGCGGCATCACCAGCACTGCGACCCAGTTCTTCTTTGATGTGCGCCTGGAGCGTCACGAACATGATCGGTGTCATCATCAGCCCACTGACGCTGAGCAAACCAAACAGAATGCGGATACTGCGGTCATCCCACACGAAGCGAAGCCCCTCGGAGATCGCCTGCGTCAGAGTTGCCTTGTCGCCGCGCGTGGCTGGTCCAGGCGATACGAGACCTGTCAACGCCAACAGACCAGCAGCGACGAGGCCCGCAAGCCACCAGAACGCCCCTTGAAAGCCGAACCAGTCACCGAACAGCTTCGCGGTGACCGCGCCTAGTACGAGAGACATTGTCATGGCGATCGCGTTGAATGCGATACCGCTGTACAACACGTCGCCCTGGAGCAGCGAGGGAATCAAGGCCGACCGCACCGGTTGACCAACCGCGGTGACGAGTCCAGCCAAGACCGCAGACACGGCCAGAAGTGCCAGTGACCCTGACCCGGCACCGATGGCCAGAGCTGTCGCAACCATGACAACGAACAATGCGAACTGTGACGCCACCAGAAGCCGTTTTGGGTCAATACGGTCGGCCCACACACCAGCCGGCATCAGCAGAAAAACCAATGGCAGGCCCAGCAAGAAGACAATGGCTCCCTGCCATGTTTCACCGCGTTCGAGCCCGTCGAGCACAACCCATCCATAGACAAACCGCAGCGCATTCGAGACGAGATAGAACGTCACACTGTTCAGCCACAAGGCCCGGAATGACGGCACCTGCATGGCGTTGGTAGGGGAAGCCATAAACACAACGACCAAGGATCGACGACAGAAAAGGACTGTGATCGCTCCAGGCTCACAGGGCCACAGGGATCGTAATGACTGGTTGACACAGCACACGCATTGGCAGGAGATAGCCAACAGCGGGCGGCCCGGTCGAGCTAACTTCGCACCGTGCCTACTCAACAACTCGCCGATGCAAATGCGGACTTCGCAAGAGACGGCGTGGTGGTGTTGCGCGACGTTATTGAGCCCGAATGGTTGACGACACTCGCCGACGGCATCGAACGCAACCGCAACGACCTCAGCGAGTTGGCGCATCGTTACACCAATGAAGACTCGACCGATGGGTACTGGGGTGACTACTGCAACTGGGACAGGTTCGACGAGTATCGGCGATTCCTGTTCGAGTCAAACGCCGCGGCTCATGCTGGCGCCGTCATCGGAGCCTCTGAGATCCGACTCTTTCATGAACACGTATTGGTGAAAGAACCGTCGACCGCAGAAGTCACGCCGTGGCATCACGATTTGCCGTATTACTGCTTGCAGGGCAGCCTTCTCGCAAGTTCATGGATTCCTTTAGACCCAGTTCCTCAGCAGGTGTGTCCGAGGTTTTTGGCAGGTTCGCATCTGGGGCCGATGTACGCGCCGCGCAAGTTTGCTGACGGCTCGGACTACTACGAGAACGAAACAGGCTTTGCGTCGTTCCCAAACGACGCGGACCTCGATCAGAGTGCGCGCATTCTCAGCTGGGACTTGCAACCAGGCGACTGCATCGTGTTTCACATGCGCACCTTGCACAATGCGCCCGCAACGACAGGCGTGCCAACGCGCCGGCGGGCGTTTAGCGCCAGATGGATCGGCGAAGACGTCGTGTACGACTCAAGACCAGGCGAAACGTCACCGCCATACCCGGAACTTCATGCGACCTTGCAACCAGGCGATGCGCTTCCCGCCGCCACGTTTCCGGCTCTGTGGACCTCGGTCTGACACACCAAACTCGGACCTGGTAGGCAACGCGACCTTGGTGACCGGTTGGCGAACACAACCGCAGCGATAGCGTCGTGCGACATGCATGACACCTCGCAGAAGCCAGAAACCCACGTGCCCGCTGGCGATCCGCCAGCAGAGTTGGTCATTGAAGATCTCGTCGTTGGCGACGGTCCCGAGGCCACCAATGGCGCTCTCGTCAACGTTGATTACGTGGGGGTGAGCTGGTCTACCGGCGAAGAGTTCGACGCTTCGTGGAACCGAGGTGACACGTTCTCGTTTGCACTCGGCGGCGGCATGGTCATCTCCGGCTGGGACGAAGGAGTCGCTGGCATGAAAGTCGGCGGCCGACGCCGTCTTACGATTCCACCTGAGATGGGATATGGGGCCGCAGGCGCCGGCGGTGTAATTGCACCAAATGAAACCCTGATCTTCACCGTTGACCTTCGCAGCCTTGGGTAGCCCGCAAACCCATAGCTGACGTGATCAGCTGCACCCGACCCGCTCGGGTCGTGTAGAACGGCGCAATGGCCATCGAACCGCCCGCGCCCACAAACGAGCACAAGCCAAAGGTCACGACTTCGCTGGCCAAGGGCGTTTTCACCATCACGCTCGCCGACCCCGATCGGCGAAACGCGCTAAGCCGTCAATTGTCTCGCGAATTGAGCGCGGCCATCGACGAAGCCGAGACCAACGACACGGTCCGTGTTGTTGTCGTGACCAACGACGGCAACACGTTCTGCGCTGGCGCCGACCTGTCGGAACGATCTGGCTCCGACGAATCTGCCGCAGCCCAGCTCGCGGCCGAACCTGAGCCCGATCCGTTGGGGTTCTTCGGACGTATTCGCCGCTCGCGTAAGCCATACGTCGGCCGGATCAAAGGACATGCAGTGGCCGGCGGGCTCGGACTAGCCGCGGCTATGGATATTTCCGTGGCAATCGATACGGCAAAAATGGGCTTCAGCGAAGTGCGCATAGGCGTCGCCCCGGCGATCATCTCGGTTGTGTGCCTGCCAAAAATGCGAGCCTCTGACGCATCGGCGGCGTTCTTGCGAGGCAACCGATTTCTGGCGCCCGAAGCACAACGCCTCGGCCTGATCAATCACGCGGTGCCCGCAGCTGAGCTTGACACCACAGTCGACAGCATCGTGACCGACTTGCTCCTCGGCGGACCAAATGCGCTCGCCGCATCAAAACAACTGATCAATGATGTGACATCGATGCCGTTCGACGAAGCAATTATTTGGGCGCAGAAGTTGTCGGCCCGTCTCTTCGAGTCAGCTGAAGGCCAACAAGGCATGCAAGCGTTTCTCGACAAACGCAACCCCAACTGGGTGCTCTGATCATGTGGGCTTCTCGCCGCGAGCGGGGTCGGTGTCGGGTGAACGGTGCATCCACCGCGACGGATCATCGAGAGCCGTGAAGCCGAACTTGGCGTACAACCCATGTGCATCGGCGGTCGCGAGAAACTGACGTTTAATTGCCACGACACTCTCATGGCGCACGATCGTTCCGACCAGAGCGCTTCCGAGTCCTTTCCCACCGTGCGCCGGAAGCACGAACACGTCGCACAGCCAAGCCCATGTGGCGAGGTCGGTGACCATGCGAGCGAAGCCGACCTGGTTGTCGCTGTCGTCATAGGCGCCGATAACGAGGTGGCTGTGCACAATCGAACGTTCGACTGTGTCTCGATCGCGACCTTCGGCCCAGTACGAATCCGTCGACAGGTAGGCACAGATCACATCGAGATCGAGCCTCGCCGGATCAGTACTTATCAGGTACTCACGGTGCAATTTTTCAACGATTGGTGCGGTCACCTGACCAGTGTGCATGAGCAACGGCCGGCAGTACGTCGATTAATTCATCGACGAATATGCGACTACCTGTGACCCGGGTCGCGCTCAGGTCAAGACACCTCGTGAACGGATCAGGACCATGATCTACGGTTGAACAATCTTGAGGGGGATCACATGAACGAGAAGTACTACGTCACCGACACCGATTTGTCGCAACGTTTCCCGATCTACACGCGGGCCAACGTCGGTGAGGTATTTCCCGACCCCGTCACGCCGCTCACGAGCACGTCGGCCCTTTGGGACTCTGAACTTGGTTGGCGCGACGCGTGGATTCGAATGGGCGCGTTCGAGCCGGCCGAGTTTCCCAACGAATCGTTCGCCCAGCTCGGCGTCGTCGGCGGGTACTGCTACCTCAACGCATCACTTATTCGCCTGTTCGGCGAACGTGCTCCTGGCCTCAGCTGGCAAGACATGGACGCTCAGTTCTTCGGAAGCCAGCCTGGTATTCCGCCATATGAGGAGATGGCTGGCGACGCTCGTCCTGATCTGATGGCGCGAATTGGCGAGACTTTTGGTTGGGCACTCGGCATGACCTCGCTCGACGACCTCGACCAGTTGACGACCGACCGACAGTCAACAAAGCAGCTTCGCCATGATCGCCCGGACTACTCCGCAATGTCGCTCGCCGAGTTGTGGGCGTACGGCATGGACCGACTTCCGCAGCACCGCAAACTGTTTGGACAGCACCTATTCACGACCTACATGGCGACGGTGCCAATCGGCATCATTTCGGCGGTCGCAGAAGCGGTTCAACGGCCTGAGCTGATCATGCCGATCATT
>CALKPY010000112.1 GCA_937991435.1 uncultured Acidimicrobiales bacterium | reverse complement strand
TTTGATCGAGCCGATTTCGGGCTCAAACCAGTGCGCGTTGACACATGGGGTTGCCTGCTGTTCGTTTGCCTCTCACCCGACACAATGCCGCTTACCGAGTGGCTCGGAGATCTGCCTGACCGCATGGCGAGCTACCGACTCGACAGCTGGGTTGAACGGGAACGACGATCGGTTGCAATTCCCGCGAACTGGAAACTCATTTCTGAGAACTTCCAGGAGTACTACCACCTGGCATGGGTGCATCCGGAGCTGGCAAAGGTGAGTCGTGTTGAAGACCACTACCGGTTTCAAGGTTCCGGCATGTATTGCGGGCAGACGACGACACCGGTGTCAGACGACGATCGAAATGACTGGCTAGCGATGCCTGCTGCCGACGGTTTGTCCGAGTCTGACAGCCAAAGTGGTCGATTCATTGCCTTGTTCCCCAACGTGTTGTTGTCGGTACTTCCAAACCATGCGTTGGTGATGATTCTTCGACCCGAATCACCTGGCGAGACCGTTGAAGACCTCGTCTTTGTGCTGCCGCCCACATCGGAACCCGACGAAGCAGAATTCGCGCTCACCCGAAACTTCTGGGTTGACGTCAACGACGAAGACATCGACATCGTGAGCCGGGGTCAACGGGGGCTCACCCGCGGTCGCTACACGCCGGGCCGGCTCTCGCCGCGATTTGAAGAGCCGCTGCACCGCTTCCACAACATGTTGGCCGATCGGTTTGTAGGCATTGAACGTGTGCCCGCAGGCGACGCCAACGATGCCGACGAAATGCTCGGCGCCGGCGTGAACCCACTGCCATGGGTCGGCTGAACGGGTCGACCGGCAACCGGCTACAGATGTTCGCCTCAAGACGTGGTGTGCTCCGCGTGTCAGACTTGCGGTGATGCCTGATCTCACTATCGACGCCCCCGATCTGCTCGACCCGCACTTCTACACCGATCCCTACGGTGTGTTTGCGCACATGCGCGAACACGCGCCTGTGTGGTGGGACCCCGCTAACGAGTTGTGGGGCATCTTCCGCTACGACGATGTCGTCGAGATCGAAAAGCGAAAAGACGTCTTCATCAACTCCGGCCAACAAGCCGGTGGCTATCGCCCCAAGATCCCGGCAGACCCGTCGATCATCGGTCTCGATGACCCAGAGCACACGGTGCGACGTCTGTTGGTTTCGAGGCGGTTCACCCCCCGAGCAGTCAACGGTTGGGAACCGCACATTCGGGGTGCGGTCAATCGGCTGATCGACGACGCAATTGCCCATGGGGGGCCAATCGATGTAGTCGAAGAGTTGGCGGCGCCACTGCCCGCGATGATGATCGGGGAACTGCTCGGCTTTGGCCAAGACATGTGGCCCAGCCTCAAGGACTGGTCCGAGCGCACGATCGCGCTCGGCGGCGGCCCCCGAGCGTTTAACGATGACGGAATTTCAGCTGCCTTCGAATTCGCCTCCGCCTGCCAAGAACTGTATGAACGTCGCAAGACCGAGGCCCCGGTCGATGATGTTATGGGGGTCTGGCTTCAGGCAGAGAAAGATGGCTTGCGAGACGGTGCCGATTTTGGCCTCGATCAGATCTTGTCTGACTGTCTGTTGTTGCTCGACGGGGGAGCGGAGACCACCCGCACCGTCATCGGCCGCACGGCACTGGAACTCGCTCGGTGCCCTGACCAGATGAGGTTGCTTCGCGCAGGCGCCGACATGGATATTGCTGTTGAAGAGTTCATTCGATGGGTCACGCCGATCCACAACATGACTCGTTCCGCTGTCGAACCGTTTGAGATCGGGGGCGAAACCATCAACGTCGGCGATCAGGTGATGTTTCTCTACGCGTCGGCGAATCGAGATCCTGATCACTTCGTCGAGCCTGAGCGCTTTGACATCACCCGCGACCCCAATCCGCACATCGCTTTTGGATTCGGCACCCATTTTTGCCTCGGGGCATCGTTGGCACGCATTGAGATCCGCATCATGTTCGAAGAGATCGCCCGTCGCTTCGCCGCTATCGAGATTGCGGGCGACCACCAAGATATGCCGACCGCCTTCGTTCACGGCCTGAAACACGCACCCTTGACATTCGTGCCAGCCTGACAAAATCGCCCTTTCAGCTCCCCCAGATGGCCGATGTCGCGTGTCGGTCGTCACACTACGCTACATACTCCACCGTCAATGAAGGATTATCGATGCGTACTTCCACGCTCAGGCGTTCACTGTTTGCCGCACTCACCGTGCTCATCACCTTGCTGGCGGTATTGCCGGGCGCTGATGCGCAACCGGTGCGCAAGACCAAAATCACTTCCAATTCGGAGCTCACGATGCCGTCTGCGCAGCGACGAGCGCCCAGTGTGTTGAATATTGTTGGAGATTCCTATATCTCAGGCACGGGGATCGAGAGCACCCTGCCCGGCACCTATGACGCTAATTTCTTGCCTGATTGCAAGCGTTCGTCAGCGGCGTACGGAGGTTTGCTCAATGACGCTCTGAACAATCGGCCCTACACGATTCCGTTTGTGTTGCCTGCACCGCTCTATCCGGCTTCCTACGGCAACTTTGTTGCTTGTGGCGGCGCCAAGACCGAAAACATCAATGATGTTGCTCAGAACGGCTTGGGCACACAATTGTCGCAGTTCCCTCCCATCGCCAGTGGCCGATCTGGCGTGACCGTGGTCGCCATTGGCGGCAATGATCTCGGATTCGAGCCAGTTCTCACGAACTGCATCGTCACTGTTGATTGCCATCTGACCTCGGCATTGCCCGAGATTGTCAATGTAGATGCGAATATTGCAGCATTGGCCCCAGTGCTTGGCAAGACTTACAGCGATATTCTGCTGCACCGTGAAATTGGCGCCCGCCATGCCGTATTCGTCGTCGGCTATCCGCAGATCTTCGGCGACTCCGCAGCATGTGCTCCAGCCGAAGTACTTGCTGGCGTCTTGGGCGAGATCAGCGCCAGCGAGCGGGCATGGATGGACCAACTTGCCTTGGATCTCAACGCTCAGATCGAAGCGGTGGCTTCCTCGATGAAGGGTGTGCGTTACATCGATATCGACGATGCGTTCGAAGGTCATCGGGCGTGTGATCCAGAGCCGTGGATCAACGGCATCGAGGTTGCCGACCTCGGTGAGTCCTTCCATCCAAATCATCTCGGTCACGAAGCAATGCTCCCCGTCGTTCTCGCAGCGATCGACGCCGCTGGCCTCTAGTGCTGGAGCGAGCCCGCGACTCGGAGTGCCGAGTTGCGGGCTTGCGACCCTTCGGTTAGCGCAGCGCTGGAACCCGGAGGGCAGTGAGATGGCCGGCAGCGACGAGCCATCGCAATTGATCGCGCATCGTGTCAGCCGCAGGGCGCCACGTCAGACCGAGAGCAGCATGTGTTGCCGAATCATCACCTGGCACGAGGGTCGTCATGAAGTTTGCGCTGGCTCGGTCAAGCGTGGGCTCAAAGCCGAGCAACGCGACGAGGTCGCCGACACCAGAGATCGCCCGCATGACGGCGCCGGGCACCTTTGGGGTTCGCAGCTTGGATCCGCTGACCTCGTCGATGACCCGAGCCATTTTCGCCCACGAAAGAAAGTGCCCAAACGCACCGAAGCGACGCGGACCAAGCTCCGGCACGCAGCATGCGGCGAGTGCAGCCGCAACATCACGGACATCAATGATGAGGTTGCCTGCGGAAGTGTTCGGAAGTGTGCGGGCTTCCACCAGACGAGCGGTGCCTGCTGCGCCGACACTGAGGCCGACGTCGTCGGGACCAAAAATGCCACCGGGCCACACGATGACGACGGGGGCTCCTTCGGATTGCAAGCGCCGAGCGATGCGTTCGGCGCCGACCTTTGAAGCCGCGTAGAACCCAACCGGATTCGGGCTTAGAGGGGAGTCTGGGGTGTAGATGCCGCCAGGCGGCGGGTGCAAGGCGCTGTTTGACGAAACATGCACGATCGGATCGAGGTTGCGCTTCGCTGCCCCTTCGAGGACCAGACGCGCTGCGGCGATATTAGTCGACTTGATCTGCTGCTTGTGCTTGCGTCCGATTTGGGCGACCGCTGCGGCGTGAATGACAGCATCGGCGCGATCGAGTAACGACTCGACGTCGCCCGGGTTCGTCACGTCACCAACAAGGTGGTCGATGGGGTCGAGCCCGTGCAATTGTTCGACCCTGACCAACTTGTCGGCACTGCGCACAAGCGCCACAGGTGTGTGGCCATTGGCTCGCAGCGCCTTGAGCGTGTGCCCGCCTACAAAGCCGGTTGCGCCCGTAATCGCTACTCGCATAGTTGCCTGCCGTTGAGGAATTGGAGCGTTGACGTCACAACGCCGGTCGTTGGCCAGTCACGGCTTTTTGCTGCCGACGACCCACATTGCGAAGAACTGAGCGCCGCCGCCATAGGCGTGCCCCAGCGCCGTGCGAGCGCCATCGACCTGGTGTTCGCCGGCGAGGCCCATCACTTGCAGGGCGGCTTCACCAAATCGGAGCATTCCCGACGCTCCGATCGGGTTCGATGACAGCACCCCGCCAGAGGGATTGACCGGCAGCCGGCCACCAATATTCGTCTCGCCGTCTTCGACGAGCTTCCAACCGTCGCCGGGTGCGGAAAAGCCGAGATTCTCAAGCCACATCGGCTCGAACCACGAAAACGGCACGTAGATCTCGGCCACGTCGATCTCATCGATCGGACTCGTAACCCCGGCCCCCGCAAACACAGCCTTGGCGCAGTCGATACCTGCCTGCGGATTGACCTGATCACGACCCGCGAACAGTGTCGGCTCGCTTCGCATAGCCGTCGACTGCACCCAGGCGGTTGGTCGTTTCAACCGGTCGGCCATGCGCTCGCTGGTCAGAACCATGGCGGCTGCCCCGTCGCTAGACGGACACGTTTCGACGAATCGAATCGGGTCCCACAACATCGGGCTCTCAAGCGCTACCTCGAGTGTCAAACCACGTTGCTGAAGATGCGCGTAGGGATTCTTGAGCGCATTGGTGCGGTCCTTGACCGCAACCATCGCGCCTATGTGCGCTGGAGCCTTGGACTGCTCGATATAGCTGCGGACGTGAGGCGAGAAGTAACCGCCGGCACCAGCGTGTACTGGCATGCCGAAAGGGAGCGGAACACTTAACGCCCACATTGCATTGCCGTCACTCTGCTTCTCGAACCCGATTGTGAGGACTGTTTCGTGTATGCCAGCGGCGATATGGCTTGCTGCAACAATGGCGGTTGACCCCCCGACGGAACCGGCGGTATGTACACGAAAGACAGGCTTGCCCGAGGCGCCCAGCGCGTCGGCGAGCCATAGCTCGGGCATGACGATGCCTTCGAGCATGTCTGGGGCCTTGCCGAGAACAAAGGCATCGATGTCTGCCAGCTCGAGCCCTGCGGCTTGCAAGGCGCGGTCTGCCGCCTCGCGCACAAGGCCCGCAATGGAAACGTCGGAGCGGCACTGGTCATGGTTGGTCTGACCAAAACCCACGATTGCGACCCGTTCACCCACAGCGGTTCACCTGTTCTCGATCACGGCTACGAGGTTCTGCTGCAGACATGGCCCACTCGTGGCATGGGCAACCCCGCGATCGATAGAGCCAGACGTCACCCGATTAGCGATCTCGATCACCCGAGCCAACCCTGCCGCCATCTGAGGGTTTGCGCACAATGCGCCTCCGCTGGGGTTGATGGCCACGTTGTCGTCAAGACCCAACGCACGTCGGAGGATCAATTCGTTGTGGGTGAACGGTGCATGAAGCTCAGCAGCATCAATGTGGCCTTGGTCAACGCCAGCCTTTTGAGCTGCGATTGTCGCCGACGATGCGACTGAGAGATCACGGGCGCCCAGGCGTTGCGTGTCGATCCGATGATCGATGCCGCTAATCCAGGCAGGGCGTGGCGACCAGGCTCGGGCAACATCGCCGGCAGCGAGAACAAGCGCATTTGCGCCGTCGGCTATCGGGGCTATGTCATGCTCACGCAGCGGCGCATGCACAAGTGGTTCGGCCAGAAACTCGTCAACGGTGTGGATTCCTCGCACCAATGCGTTGGGGTTTGCGATGGCATCGGCGCGGCTCCGCACGGCGACGTCGGCCATCTGCTGCTCGGTGATCACCCCACGGTCGAGGCAAGCTCTGGCCGAAAGCGCTGCGGTTGCGGTCATCGTCGGCCACAACGAAGCTTCGACGTACGGGTCGTGTTGCAAAGCCATGATGCGGTCAACCGGGCCCGACGATGACTTGCCGTTGGAAAAAACAACCGCGGTGTCGGCCTCTCCGGTTTGGATTTTGACCCAGGCCTCGTAGAGAGCGAACGCTCCATCGGCCTCGACGTGGCTTTCTGAAATCGGTGGCCACGCACCAATGACGTCGACGGCGGAAACAAAACTAAATGGCTGTCCAGTGAGGTAGTCGCAGCTTCCGTGGCACCAGAAATCGATGTCAGAGCGGCTCACCCCGAGCGATTCGAGGCTCGCGAAGAGATCGGCAAGTACCGGCATCAGTAACTCGGGAGTCGTCAACGTCGAGTCTGTCGTATTGCGTGCCTGCGAGGTGGCGACGATGGCGACATCACGCATTTTTCTCTGCTCCGGCGGGTTGGTCAGAGTCGGTAGGTGCCGGTTCAAAGTGCGCAATGTTTGCGAACGAAGTTGTCCATTCGTCGGCTGGCTTCCACACGGCGCGCACTCGCATGCCAATGAAAATTTCGGTTGCCGCGCACCCTTGAATGAGATGTTGGCAGGCGATGTCTGCGCCGTCGAGCATGATCGAGGCAGCTACATACGGGATCTCGATGGTTTGGCCGAGGAAAGGCACATTGACGATGCAGAATGTGGTGATGGTTCCCGTGTGGCCGAGTTCCACCGGCGGGCCTAACGCCACAGCGTCTCGTGGACACACCCCGCCCCGTGGCGGGAAGTACACAAGGTCGCAACTGGGGCATCGGTTGCCGACAAGTCTTCCTTCGGTGAGTCCCTGTAGATAGGCCGACGCGCCAGGGCCCGCAGACCAGGTGTAGGTGACGCCAATCGGCTGGTGAAGATGCACAACATCGCCGTCGTTGGTGCTCGTGGTCACGGCGCCGCTACGAATCCGTCGATGGCGTTGATCGACGCTGTCGGGTCATCGGCCCATTGGGCCACAACCCGCATTCCGGTCGACAATTCGTCGGAGCTATGTGCGAGTAGTCGGTGCAACATGGGTATGTCGGCGCCATCGAGAAGTACGAGAGCCCACCCGGAGTGGCCGTGCCATGTCCAGGTTTTGACGACGCCCTCGTCGGCGACTGATACCCATTCGGTGCAAGCGGATCCGGTTACTGGATCGAATTCGGCAGGTGGTACGTACACCTTGCCGTCGGATCCGATCGTGCCTTCGATACGCCGTTCGGCAAGACCGCGGAAGAATCGTGATAGCACCGGGCCGATCGTACGGTCGTACGGATACGCGAGCTCAAAGGGAGCAGTGAAGGATCCGTCAGCGGCGATGGTCGCCTGGTGTTCAGTGGCTGACACCAACCCAGTGTTGCAGATTCGGCGAGGAGGCGGACGAGCGACCAAACGGGCGCCATCCAATCGGCGACGCAACAACGATGATTGCCGCCGGTCTAGCTTGGGCACATGTACATTGGCTACACCGACGAGCAGCGCGCGCTGAGAACCGAGCTGCGCGGGTATTACGAGAACCTGCTCGACGAAACTGCCCTATCTGAACTCGCTGCGGCGAAAGGTGTGGGTTCCGCTCCTCGCCGTATCTGGAAGCAAATGTGCGCCGATGGCTGGGCGGGCATTGGCTGGCCCACCCAATACGGCGGGCAAGGTAGATCTGCGATCGAACAGTTCATTTTCTTCGATGAGTCGATGCGAGCCGGTGCGCCTGTGCCGATGCTGACCTTGAACTCGGTAGCGCCGGCAATTATGTCGTTCGGGTCTGACCGCCAAAAGGAGTTCTTTTTGCCGAAGATTCTGGCGGGAGATCTGCACTTTTGCATTGGTTACAGCGAGCCGGGATCGGGAACTGATCTGGCATCGCTTCGCACGTCGGCGGTTCGCGACGGCGACGACTATGTGATCAACGGACAGAAGATGTGGACCTCGCTGTCGACATCAGCGGACTACTGCTGGCTCGCAGTCCGCACGAACCCCGACGTGAACAAACACAGGGGACTGTCGCTGATGGCGGTGCCTATGGGCCACCCAGGGATCTCGGTCTCGCCTCTCAGCCTGTTAAGCGAGCACGACATCAACGCTGTGCACTTTGATCAGGTACGGGTGCCGCTCGACGCGTGTATCGGCGGCGAGAATAACGGGTGGACCTTGATCACCAACCAACTGAACCATGAACGTGTCACGTTGTGTTCGAGCGGTATCCCAGAGCGCTGCCTCGAAGACACAACGGCATGGGCCAAAGCGACGCTGCGTGCCGACGGGACTCGCGTAATCGATGAGCCGTGGGTGCAGCTCAGCCTCGCGCGAGTACACGCGGGCCTCGAGGCACTGAAGCTGATGAACTGGCAATCGGCCTACGAAGCGACTCAGGAAACCCTCGACATCGGCCATTGCTCAGCGATCAAGGTCTACGGCACCGAGTTCTACCTCGAAGCGTTTCGGCTGTTGATGGAAGTACACGGGCCAGCCGCCTATCTGCAAGCAGGTTCACCTGGCGCGATTGGTCGAGCCAAGCTTGAAACACTATTCAAATCGATGACGATCCTCACCTTTGGTGGCGGCACCAACGAGATGCAACGGGATCTCATTTCCATGTTCTCGCTCGGCTTTCCTCGGGCGGTTCGCTGATGGACTTTTCGTTGAGCGAGCAACAGATAGCGATTCGCGACCTGACCGCGCAGATCTGTGCTGACCGGTGCTCGACCGAAGAGCTACGACTCGTCGCGGCTACAGATTCGGGGACTGACCTGGGGTTGTGGAAACAGCTCGCCGCTTCGGGGCTTGTTGGAATCGGACTTGGCGAAGATGTCGGCGGCGGCGGACTCGGCTGGATCGAGACCTGCACGGTGTTGGCCGAACTTGCCCGATTTGCTGCACCAGTCCCGGCGCTGGCCACGATCGGTCTTGCCGCGCCAGCTCTGGCGTCGGTGCCTTCAATAGCCCGACAGGTAATTACCGGCGATTTGGTAGTTGTCGCCGCAGTCCACGAACGTGCTGGCGATCCGCTGCATCCGACGGCAACGGCGGTTGACGGTCGATTGACGGGCACCAAGACCTGTGTGCTTCATGGGCCAGTCGCCGATGCGTTTGTCGTCACCTGTACCGACGGCCTGTTCCTAGTGCAACGCGACGAAGACGGGGTTTCGATCGAGCTGCAATACAACGCGACCGATGCCCCCGATGCACACGTGACCTTTGACGGAGCGATGGCTGACCGTCTTGGTGGCTTCGAAGCCGTCGAGCGGCTTGGGCGTCGCGGTATGTCTGCCGCGAGTGTGATGTCGGCTGCCGCATGCGAAGCGGCCCTGGCTCTGCTGGCAAGCTATGCGGTCGAACGGGAGCAGTTCGACAAACCAATAGCGGCGTTTCAAGCAGTGAGTCAACGTGCTGCTGATGCGTACATCGACATCGAGGCCTGCCGGTTAACGGCGTGGCAGGCCGCATGGCGCCTACATGAGGGCCTCAGCGCCGATGCTGAGCTGTACACGGCGAAGTTCTGGGCGGCCGAAGGAGGGTGGCGCGCGGTGCACGCCGCGTTGCATATCCACGGTGGGGTAGGCGTTGATCGCGATTATCCGTTGCACCGACACTTCTTGCTTCACAAGCAGCTCGAACTGCACCTTGGCTCAGCGACACCGTCACTAGCGGCCCTCGGTCGCCTGATCGCGAGCGACTGATCCGGCGAGGCTGAAGCCGTCGAATACCCAGCCAAAAAATATTTGTGAAGTAGTTGACATTTCTCGCGAGCGCGGGGTGTGTCGAGTAACCACCGTGTCAACACGGAAACTCGATCCACCGAACCGACAGGAAAACGATGAACAATCCGCGACCGAAACTGGCTGGGCCCACACATATGAGACCTCGACAACGCAGCGTTGTTGTTGTATCGATCGCTTTGATTCTTGGGCTGTTTGCTTCGGCTCTGTATCTCGGCGTCGGCACCGCAGACGCCAGACCAGCACGAAAGGCGCTAGGTGAGCAGGTGTCGTCGGAGTCGCAACAGCAGGTGCTGCAGGACATCAGGGAGATCCCGCAGATCAAGCAACTTACCGAAATTGTCATCGCCGATCCGTTGGTTGTCTCGACGCCGAACTCGCAACCAGGTCTCGATGTGCTCGTGACGGTCGTGTCGGACTATGTCGATTGTCCGCTCTCGTTCGAAGATGCGCAAGCCGTGTCTGGCAACCCAGACGTCAGCGGCACGTTTGACACAATAGAGGCCGAGGTCGGCGCCACTGTCACCTACTGCATCAACGCCGAGAACACGGGGGGCACCGCATACGACGTTTCTGTCGAAACGTCGGTTGGGGAGATGCTTATTGGCAGCTGCGGCTTTGCCGGATGCGACCCGGGTCTTTGGCATGGCTTGAACGACTATCTCAACTGGTTCGAAGTCGTCGTCACCGATGAGGTGCCGCAAGTCGTAACGATCTCCGGCAGCGACGCCAACGGTAACCAAGCGAACGGCAGCGGAACGACAGATTCTGCCGGAGTCCAACTCGTCACAGCCCTTGCACCGGAACTCGACGTGTTGTTGACCGTCGCACCAAATGCTGCCGCATGCCCACAAACGTTCGCCGACGCTGAAGCGGTGGACTACAACCCGGGTGTCGATGACAGTGATCCGGCTACGGGCCCCGACTTCGACACCATGGCGGCCGAATGGTTTCAGGAAGTAACGTTCTGCGTGAATCTGATCAACCGCGGCGGCACCGCATATGGCGTCGAAGTATTCACGTTGTGGGGCGGTGGCGCACAGCCGGTCGTCACTTGCGGAGTTGTGGGTTGCGAGGATTGGTGGGCTCCTGGCTCGCAACACTCCTATTCCTATCAACACCAGGTTGTCGATGCGGTTGGCCAGCCGGGCGAGGATCCGCATGCCGTCGTGATCGTCGGCTATAGCGACGAGGCAAAGACCGAGCAGGCCGACGGGTCGGGCAAAATCGACCAGGCTGGCGTCGTGGTAAGCGATAGCGATCCGGCGCTTCCCGACCTTGAGGTATTGCTAACTGCAGCTCCTGACCCGTCGTCGTGCCCGGCGACGTTCGCCGATGCGCTCGACGTCGTCAACAATCCTGATTCGAATGGCACGTTCGACGTGATGGCGACGCAGCTCGGCCTTGTGACTCGTTTCTGTGTGAACGCGATCAAACGCGTCGCGACTGCCTATGACGTTCGCATCGAACGAAATGCCGGCGAATGGGACTTCCGCCCGGGAGTTCCGACCCAAGATGGCACAGAGTGGACCGA
>CALKPY010000111.1 GCA_937991435.1 uncultured Acidimicrobiales bacterium | reverse complement strand
CCAGGATCGTTCTCTGTCGACTCGGTTGTGAAGTACACATACGCGCCATCTGCCGACGGGGTCACATTGAATATCGCCCGTTGCGTCGGCTCGAGCACAGGCTCGACCGAGAAGGTCTGGCTGCCAAAATCAGGCTGCAATCGACCGATCCCAGCGCTTACGCAGATCAGCTGACTGTCGACCCAGAAGATCGACGGGGTCGAATCGGAGCAGACTCCCAAGTCGCCTTTGAGCGGTATGAGTTCAGTTCGGCCGGGAGTAATCACGACGGCGACAACATCGCCCGGCGTGTCGGGTTCGGGCGCTGATCGTGGGAAGAACGAAACGGCGCCGTCGCCGAACGGTTCGAACCATCCCCACGGGCAGAGGTTGATCCATTCGGACGAGATCTCGAGCAAGTTGTTCTCGGTGCCGCACAGCTCACGGGCCGACGCGAGATCTGTCGGCGGCGCAAACGGAAGCGTGACCGCCTGATGCTCGCCGGTGGCGGGATTCACAAGCTCTATGTTGCTTCCGTCGACGATCAATACTCGTCCAGTGCTGTCAAAACGAGGGCGTTGGTGGATTGTCGGATCTTCGAACGTCGACGGTAGATCCATAAGCTCGGTCAGGTCGTAGGCCTTGTTGCCAAGCGAGTTCACAAAGACGTGTGACTCTTCGCCCACGCTCTCGACGGTGAGTAGCTGATCGAAATCGTCGCTGAGTTGCCAACGGAACAAGTCGTTGCAGTTGACATCGTCAAACAAGACCGAGGTATCGAGTTCGGGCACAGACAGCTGCTGGATCTGGTTGTCTTGGCAGATCACAACACTTGGTTCATCGTGAACTTGTGATGCGACTTTTGAGGATTCACCGTTGAACGGGTTACCCACAAACACTGCGAACAGCAGCGCTGCAGTGGCCGTCACGAAAAATGCGGGCGGTATCCAACGGTGCATCAGGCCCCGAAGGTAGTCGAGCGACGTTGCGCCAAAACGGCAACAGCCGGATCAACCTCGTATGAGTGTTGACCCGGCTGTGATCAAAGGGTGTTGATTCAGGCGACGCCAGCGGCGTTGAGCGCCCGTTCGGTTAGCACCTTGGCGAGGTGCGTGCGGTACTGGGCGTCGGCGTTGTTGTCTTGCGGTGGCGAGGTGCCTTCGGCAGCCAGCGCAGCTGCGTCGGCCGCTGATGCGCCATTGGCTACAGCAGCTTCGGCAGCGGTTGCACGAATTGGGGTTGATCCCATATTGACAAGGCTGATGCCTTTGCCGCCTTCGGCGACGCCAACACCGACAATTGCCCAGTCTTGTGCTCGACGGTTGAACTTTTGATAGTTCCAGCCGCCAGTGGCCGTTGGAATTCGCACTTCGGTGATGATCTCATCGGCACCGAGAAGCGATTCGAAGTAGCCGGTGAAGAAGTCGGCAGCGGCAATTTCACGGGTACCGCCTGAACCCTGCGCAACAATGGTTCCGCCCAAGGCCAAAACTGCTGCAGGCAGATCCGAAGCTGGGTCGCTGTGCGCAAGTGTTCCGCCAAGGGTGCCGCGGTGACGCACCGACGGGTCGCCCACAAGCGCAGCGACGTGGCCGAGCAGGGGAGCGTGGGCCGCGACATCGGCTGACGTTTCAAGTTCGCAGTGTTTGGTCATGGCGCCAATGGCAAGGTGGCCATCATTGGCTCGGATGTAGCTGAGGTCGCTGATGCGACCGACATCGATGAGCACGGTCGGCGTTGCGAGGCGGAATTTCATCATGGGAATCAGCGAATGGCCGCCGGCCAGAAGCTTTGCGTCTTCGCCATATTCGCCGAGCATCGAGATGGCGGCTTCTGCGCTGTCAGCGACCTTGTATTCAAAGGCGGCGGGAATCATGATTCACCTGCTGCACTCAGAACCGCCTTGACGATGTTGTGGTAGCCGGTGCATCGGCACAGGTTGCCCTCGAGGCCCTCGCGTACTTCATGCTCGGTCGGGCTGGCGTTTTCCTTCAGGAAGCTCGTCGCAGCCATGACCATGCCAGGCGTGCAGTACCCGCACTGGAGAGCGTGGCACTGCTGAAATGCTTCCTGCATTGGATGCCAGTCTTCGGCACCGACCGACAAACCGTCGGCTCGAGCTGAATCGGCGAGGCCTTCGATTGTTGTGATTGCGGCGCCTTGGGCTTGTACTGCGAGCATCGTGCACGACTTGACAGACTGTCCATCGACGTGGACCGTGCATGCTCCGCACGACGAGGTGTCGCAGCCGATGTTCGTACCTGTTAGGCCGACGTTCTCGCGAATATGGTGCACGAGTAGTGTGCGCGGCTCAACGTCGTGGGCTTGAGCTTGCCCGTTGACGGTCATCGAGACTTCCACGAAGGACTTCCCCCTTTTGCTATGCAGCGCGACTCCGGCGGTCGGTTGCACCGCCGATCATTGCACATTCAGCGGGCTGTTGCGCTATCGACTCGCGCTCGTGAGCGTTTCCGAACCAACACTCGCGGCTCCGTCGTTGCCGCGACGTATCGATCGGCCGACGGCGTGGTCCTCAAGTGCTTGCGATGCGATGTTGAGCACTGGGCCAATGGACAGGGCAACAACAACGGTCGCGGGACCGATCCGTCCGCCGAGAATGATGCCGATGCTGAGCACGCCAACTTCGAGACTGGTGCGCACGGTGCGACGGTTGAGCCCACGTATCTCGCCCGCTCGGGTAAGCAGTTCGAAGGAACCGCCCGTCGACCCAGAGTGAACAACAAGAGAAATGCCGCTGCCGATGACGGCGATGGCAGCGCCAACAAAACTCCACCGGCCGATAAGCGTCGACGGATCATTGACCAGGCCAGCTACGGCATCGATGGCGGCTCCGTTAGCGAAGACATACGCGATGCCCCACCGACTTGGGCGGCACCCAAGAAGTGCAGCGATGACGAAAAACATCGCAGATACGGCCCATACGGTCTGCCCAAAGCTGAGACCAAGGCGAGGCTGGAGTCCAGACACGAAGACGTCATAGGGCGACAAGCCGAGGTTCGCTTGATTGAGCAGCGTCACGCCTGTGCCGATGAGGAGTGAACCAACGAGAAGTGAGAAGGCCCGGTGCGCTGGAGTGCGGGCACGTGTGCTGAAAACCCGGCGCGCGGCAACGAGCGCGCTTTGGCGCCCGAAACCAAATCGGCGCAGACGACGGAACGGACCGGCAAGGACCGCGGCGGCAGAAGACATGAAGACAAGTGTCCACGATTCGAACGAGAAGTGGAATCGCTTTTGATGTGGCTGGAGTCACCCGTGTGCGAGTGTCACATAGAGGCGCAATTTAGAGCCCAGGCAGATAGCTAAAAATCATCACAGCGATGATCCATATGGTCATCACAATCGCGGGCACGTACTGGGTGAGCGTGTCGTGATTCTTGCGGTGATAGTCAAAGGCGACCGCGAAATATGCGAGCAGCGCGATGCACGTCACCGCTCCAAGCCATGGAACCCAAAGGCCGATAATGAGACCGGCAACCGCCATGAATTTCAGCACTGGAATCACCCGTTGTAGCGTGGGCGAACAACCGAGGCGATCGAGATCGTTCTTGATGTACGCGATCGGTATCGCACAAGCCACCGCGTCGGCGCCTAGAAATACGATGAACGCGATTGCGAGGAACGGCAGGGATGCTTCCATCAAGGCACACTAACCGTGTCGCCCAAAGGAGCTCCAGTGCCGTTGGATCAGTCCCCCGAGTGGCTTGCGTTGCAAGCTCATCATGACAATGTGCAGCAGATTTCCTTGCGGCAACTTTTCGCCGACGACCCCGATCGGGCTGAAAAGCTCACGATGCATGTCGGCGATCTCACCTTTGATTTCTCCAAACATCTGATCACTGACGAAACACTGGCGTTGCTTGCAAATCTCGTGGCGAGCACCGGTGTCGCGGAGCGACGAGATGCAATGTTCGCCGGCGACTCCATCAACACGACCGAGG
>CALKPY010000110.1 GCA_937991435.1 uncultured Acidimicrobiales bacterium | reverse complement strand
AATGCGGAACAACATGCCGAGGCCGCCGGTTTCACGCGCCGCCTGCGCTTGGCCGCCCATTTGTAGCTCTTCGAAACTCGTGTAGTCGGCCGGAATCCATCGCAAAAGCAGGAATCGGAGTCCGACAGCTACAACGATCACCAGGAACAGTCCCAGCCAAGAAAGGCGCGGCGATACCGATCGGCCAAAGTCAGGGCGAAGGCTCTTCTTCAGAGTTGGTGTTTGCCATATTGCGAGCAGCGCCACAACGAGCACCGAAGCTGCCCCCAGTCCGCCGATTTGCCATTGGCTGTAGCGCTGATCCAGCTCGGTGCCGAACAGGCGGCTGAAGAGCACCAAACCGCCAATCCAGGCGCCCGACATGGCGATCGGTCGGCCTAATCGTTGCCCCCAAGAATGGAACGCGTCGTAGTCGACTGGGCTGGCAACCCCGTCGCCCTCTTGTTCAACTGACGACGGGTCGCCATCGGTGATCTGTGCCTGCGCCACCTAGAGAGACTATTCGGCCGAAGCACCCTGGCCGCTAGAGCGCCTCAAGCGTTGGCAAGTTCCAGAACAGGTTGTGCAGCAACAATTGCTCGTTCGGATTCCGAATCAAAGCCTCGTTCGCATCTCGCAGACGATCGATCGCCTGCACCAAACGCCCGTCGGCATTCCATCCACCGGTCGCCAGAGCACGCCCATAAGCCTGAGCGAGCACCCGAAGCCCAAACTGCAGTTCGTCGGTTTTCAAGCGACGAAGCTCGCGCTTGTGGCGGGCGTCGACGTTGGAACGGCCCGAACCTCGTGTGCCGAGCATCTCCTCGCGTGCATCAAGTTCCTCGATCTCAAGAGCCTGGCGAGCCGCCAATGGTTCCGAAGCGGCATCGATCAATGCCATGAGCTCGCGGACGAGTCGACCGGCGGTGGCTCCGCTTCCGTCGATCGTTCGAGGAAGCTCGCGCCAAAGATCAGCGCGAGCAGCGAAGTTTTCATCGTTGGCCAACAGACCCAGCCGTCTAACGTCGCCGCCCGACGCTTCGATCAACGCATCGGCGTGGTCGCCAGCCGTTCCTTGAGTCGCAAGCCATTCGGCCAGCACGGCTCGGCCAACTGCGGGGAATCCGATTCGAGCACAACGGCTGGCGACCGCCACGTGTTCCGGCGGAACTGATTCTGATAACAGCACGATCACGGCACTCGGGGGTGGCTCCTCGACTGTCTTGAGCAGGGCGGCGGCCGCCGCGGGGTTGGCATCGTGAAACCGATCGATAACGATCATGAGTCGAGCGCCCTCGATGGGCTTGCGAAACACTGCAGGAATGATCGTCGACCGGGCGGTGTCGACGTCGAGCTGTCGGCCAGCAGGCTCGTGCACTTCGACGTCGGGATGTTTGTCTTCGAGCGTCAACCGCAGCTGTCGTTCACGAGCAGCGTCGTCGCCCTCGATTAGTTGCGCTTGTACCGCTCCGCAAAACGCTCGAGCTGCTTGTCGTTTGCCGCTGCCGGCTGGGCCGACGAACATATAGGCGTGAACAGGGTCGGTTGACCAGCGGCGGAGCGCATCGAGTGCGTCGGGTTGACCAATGACGGTGTCCCAAGCCGCGTCAAAGTCGATCATGACAGGCTCCCAAGGGCGGCATCGACCGCCGTTGCCACCTGCTCGAGCGAACCGGTCGCGTCAACGACGACCCAGGTGGCATTGGCGTCAGCTTGTTCCAGAAATGACGCCCGCACCGTTTCGTGAAACGCGAGGTCTTGAGCTTCGAACCGGTCGACATCGCCGACGCTGCGAGCAAGACCGATATCAGCCGGCACATCGAGCAAGACCACGAGATCTGGAAGCACACCGTCGACAGCGAACAGCGACAGCGGCAAGACAGCCTCGGCACCGAGCCCTCGCCCGGCTCCCTGATAGGCAATCGATGAGCCAAAGTAGCGATCACAGACCACGTCACGACCCGACTGCAGCGTGGGAGCAATCAGCTCTTCGACATGTTGCGCACGGTCAGCTGCCATCAGCAACGCTTCGGCCCTGGCCGACAGGCCCACAGTGTTCGTACTCAACAGCAGCTCGCGAATCGAAGCGCCGACTTCGGTGCCACCCGGCTGGCGAGTCAGCAACGCGTTGCGGTCAGCAGCGATTCGAGCCGCTTGCGTTGACTTACCCGAACCTTCGCCGCCTTCGAAGACGATGAGGCGGCCGGTCATGTAACGGCGTGAAGATCGGCGCGTGCCACGCCCCGTAGCGTACGGATCGCGAACCATCCAGCGCCGGAAATGATCAAGGCTGCGACCCAGAACGTGATTCGTACGCCAGGAATAAGCAGCCGATAGCCAAAGACGCCAACCGATCCGTCGGCGGTGAGCTCAGTGACTCGGTCAAACAGCACCGCAAGGGCCGGTGCCGCGACCATGGCAAGTAACACGCCCCCGCGAGCCAAGCTATAAAACGCGGCGAACACGCGGCCACGCATTTCGTCGTCGACGCTCTCTTGAATGATCGTGAAGCCAAGTATGTAGATCACCCCGACAGCAGCACCAACGCCGCCGAGCAAGGTGACAACGATCCACAGCTGCGACACCGTCGTGGCGGCCAGCAACGCCAGCCCTGCGACGAGCGTCACACGACCGAAGAGCCAGGCGTGGTTGGCGCGGTCGCCGATCGAATGAAGCGCAATGACGCCGAGACCTAGCCCAACGCCTAAGCCCATCAACATGCCGTAGTAGCCGCGGTTGTCGGTGCCGAGAACTTCGCTCGCGTACACCGTTCCGAGAGGTATCAGCATGCCGCCGCCTACGAGGGCGACGGCGAGGCCTAGATTCACGGCGCGCAACACTGGTTCGCCGAAGACGAGCTTCCAGCCGTCACGCATCTCGGCCCACACGCCAGCGACATCGAGCTTGTCGGAGTCAACCGTCGACGATGTTTCGAGGGTCGAGCGCCATCCGCCCGCAATCGACATAATCAAAAACGCAGACACAACAAACGTGCCCGCATCGAAGAAGAACCCGACCGCGGTGTCGTTTTGGCTTCGGGCATCGAGCACGAACATGAGCAGTAGCGCCAAGGGGAACGTGCCATAGGTAGCGATCACTGACAACGTATTGGCCGTTGGCAGATGCTTGCGAGGAAGCAGGTTCGGCACCATTGCTTCTTTGGCCGGAATCCAAAGCAACGTAAATGCCTCGAGCACAAGCGACAGCAACACGAGTTGCCACACGTGGTCCACAAACGGGAACACGCAAACGACCGCAGCGCGGCACAGATCGCACATCGCCATGAGCTTGCGGCGGTCCCACCGGTCAGCTAGCACCCCGGCCAGCTGTGAGAACAAAAACCCAGGGCCGAGTCGGGCCAACAGCACGAGAGCCACAGCGCCCTCTGGGGTTCCTCGGCCGACATCCGCGGCTTTGATCGCTACGACCAAGAAGAAGACCCATTCACCGGTCGAGGTGACGACCTGTGCGAGCCACAGACGAAGAAACTCGTCAGTGCAGAAGACCCGCTGGCGAAGGGCATCCCAACCACCGAAGAACGCCGACGCGCCCCGAGTGGCACGCGTCTCAGCAGCCATGCCCTCGTTTGGTTCTCGGCCCTCGTTTGGTTCTGGCTGGTCGACCGCCTGCATCGCCACTCACGGTAGAGCGACCACACTGGTCTCAGTCAGCTTCGACCGGCGTCACAGCGTCGTCGGCAGCGACCGCAGCCTTTTTGGCCGGGGCTTTCTTCTTTGCTGCAGCCTTTTTCTTGGCGGGAGCTTTCTTCTTTGCCGCAGCCTTTTTCTTGGCCGGAGCCTTCTTCTTCTTGGCTGTCGCCTTTTTCTTGGCCTTCTTGGCCGGGCCACGCTCACGGCGCAGCGCCAATAGTTCCGAAGCACGCTCGTCGGTCAGTTCCTCGACCGTGTCGCCCTTGCGCAGCGATGCGTTGTATTCGCCGTCGGTCACATAAGGACCGAAGCGGCCGTCTTTGACGACCATCTTCTCGCCGCTGACCGAGTCTTCGCCCAGCTCCTTAAGCGGCGGCTTGGGGGCAGCGCGCCCACGACGTGGTGGTTCCTTCAGCAGCGCAACACATTCGTCAAGGGTGACGGTGAACAGCGACTCTTCGCTGGGCAGCGTGCGGTTGTCAGCCTTTTTGCCTTCTTCGGCCGGGGCCTTAGACAGAAACGCTCCGTACCGACCGTTTTGCACCGTTATGGCCAGACCGTCTTCGGGATGGTTGCCAACAAATCGAGGCAGGGCCAGAAGTTGCAGTGCCTCTTCAAAGGTCAGGTCCTTGGGCTCCATCGACTTGAACAACGACGCTCGCTTGGGCTTGCCGTCAGGATCGTCTTCGATCTCGCCCAATTGCACATAGGGGCCGAACCGACCGTTCTTGACGAATACGGCCTTGCCGGTCTCGGGGTCATCGCCAAGTTCGCGATCGTCGCTGGGTGCTTCGATAAACTGGATGGCACGTTCGATCGTGAGTTCGTCGGGTGCAATGTCGTCGGGAATCGACGCACGTTCATCATCGCCACGCTGCACGTAGGGCCCGTAGCGCCCAACGCGGCCGACGACCATCTGGCCGTTCTCGTCAACACCAAGCGGAATGCTGTTGATGGCGCGGGCGTCGATCTCGCCGAGGCGGTTGTCGACCTTCTCTTTAAGGCCGGGATCGTCTGCGCCGTCGCCGAAGTAGAACTTGTGTAGCCATGGGATTGCTTCGCCGGTGCCTTCGGCGATGCCGTCGAGATCGACTTCCATCTGTGCGGTGAAGTCGTAGTCGACGAGGTTCGGGAAGTGCTGTTCGAGCAGGTTCACCACGCTGAACGCCGTAAAGCTCGGGACCATTGCTGATCCCTTTTTCCAGACGTAGCCGCGGTCTTGGATCGTGCCCATGATCGCCGCGTAGGTCGACGGGCGACCAACGCCCAGTTCTTCGAGCTTCTTGACAAGCGACGCTTCGGTGTAACGAGCCGGCGGCTGTGTGTCGTGGCCCGACGCTTCGAGATCACTCGCCGACAACGAATCGCCTTGAGCGACCTGCGGCAAGGCCGAACCTTGATCATCGTCGGCATCGCCATCGATGTAGACCTTGCGGAAACCCTGGTGGCTAATGACGGTTCCGCTGGCACTGAACGTGGTGTCGGTGCCGCTGGTTGACTTGACGCCGACTCGTACCTGCACGGTCTCGCCGGTTGCGTCGGTCATCTGACAAGCAACGGTGCGCTTCCAGATCAGTTCATAGACCTGCGCTTCGCTCTTGACGACCTCACCAGCGACGTCTTCAGGACTACGAAATGTCGACCCAGCCGGACGAATCGCCTCGTGAGCTTCTTGAGCACCTTTGGACTTGCTGGCATATACCCGCACGTCTTCGGGCATGAACTCGGCGCCGTAGGTTTCGCTGATCACGTTGCGAGCGGCTCGCACTGCGTCGGCTGACAACGTTGTGCTGTCAGTACGCATGTAGGTGATCAGACCCTTTTCATACAGACCCTGCGCGGCACGCATGGCCATCGCCGATGACAGATTGAGCTTGCGGCCAGCTTCTTGCTGAAGCGTCGAAGTGATGAACGGCGCAGCAGGGCGGCGGCGATACGGCTTGGCTTCGACCGACGTCACCTCGCTCGGTTGGTCTTGCAGTTCGGCGACGAGCGTTTCGGCCCGGGCCTGGTCGACGACAACAACATCGTCTCGGGTCAACTGACCGTCTTGGCCGAAGTCTCGGCCTGCAGCAATTCGTGCGCCGTCAACTTCGATCAACTTGGCCTGGAAGCTCTCTGGCTCACCATCAGCAGCCGGGCGGGTCAAACCAAACGCGCCTTCAAGATCCCAGTACGAAGCGCTGACAAATGCCATGCGCTCACGTTCACGTTCGACCACGATGCGGGTGGCAACGCTCTGCACCCGACCAGCCGACAAGCGCGGCATGACCTTCTTCCACAGAACCGGTGAGACCTCGTAGCCATAGAGGCGGTCAAGAATGCGTCGGGCTTCTTGGGCGTCGACCATTTTGCGATCGAGCTCGCGTGGTTCGTTGAGTGCCGCCTGAATCGCGTCGGGGGTGATCTCGGTGAAAACCATGCGCTTGACTTCGACGCTGGTCGGAGGCGAAAGCACTTCGAGCAGATGCCAGGCAATGGCTTCTCCTTCACGATCCTTATCAGTCGCGAGGTAGAGCTGGTCGGCATCTTTCATCAAGCTCTTCAGCTTCTTGATCTGTTCCTTCTTGTCGCTTGAGACCACATAGAGAGGTTTGAAGTCGTTGTCGACATCAATGCCGAGTCGCGCCCACTTCTCGGCCTTGTATGCCTTAGGCACGTCAGCCGCGCCGCGAGGTAGATCTCGAATGTGTCCGATCGAAGATTCGACGACATAACCGTCACCGAGATACTCCGCGATCTTCTTTGCTTTTGCCGGGCTCTCGACAATGACCAGTGCGTGTCCCACGGCGGCAAGGTTAAGCACAGCGCGCGCCACTTTCCGCACGCGCACCGCTCAACACCGCGATTCGTGACCTGTCGACATACCGCTCAGAGACCACTCGCTCCTAGGACCGAGGTGCCAAGAAAACGCCTGTATTCGGCTCAGTCGTCGTCGTCGGGCGCACCGGCACCCCACAAGATCGCAAGGCCACCGACCGAGGCCAGAACCGATGCGAAAAGAATGCCGATCTTGGCATTGTCTTCGATAGAGCCGCCGCCTTCACCATCAGTTTCGGCGAGCGCAACTGAGCCGTTAGACAGCTCCTCGGCATTGATCACCAGGGCGTGCTCATCGTCGCCGTGATACTCGTCGGCACCAAACGCCAGGTTGCTGACGAACAGCGAAACCGTGAAGCCAATACCCGCAATCATCGACAAGCCGATCAAACGACGCAACGTCAACGACGCCGGCATTGTGGCAATCTTGAGTTTTGCGGCCGCCAGGCTAAAGAGCGTGATGCCAATCGTCTTGCCGACGACCAGACCAGCAACGATTCCCCACATCACCGGCGACTTAACGGCAGCAGCCAAAATGTCACCGTCGATGCGCACGCCCGCGTTAGCCAATGCAAAGATCGGAATAATCGCAAAGCTAGTGATTGGGTGCAGCGCCGACTCGAGACGTTCGGCCACCGAGACCGATTCACGAATTCTAAAGCTCGCGTATTGCACGTCGATCGGGAAGACCTCGGGCTTGTCACGAAGCCATCGGGCAACCGTTCGGGTGTCGTCTTCTGACTGCAGCGGCAAGGCGGGTGTCAAAAGGCCGAGCATGACACCCGCGATCGTGGCATGGACCCCTGATCGATAGGTGGTCCACCAGACGATTGCGCCAATAAGTACATACAGAGGGATGTACCAAACACGAAGTTGTTTGAGAAGCGCAATCACGACGATAAGAACGCCTGTGGCTGCCAACCAACCAAGGTTGATACCCGACGAGTAGAAGATGGCGATCACAATGATCGCACCGATGTCGTCAACGATCGCCAGAGACAGCAGGAACACCTTAAGACGACGAGGAATACGGTCGCCGAGCAGTGACACCACACCCACCGCAAAAGCGATGTCGGTGGCCATAGGCACGCCCCAGCCACTCTGTCCGGGTCCGCCTGCATTGAAGACGAGGTAGAGCGCAGCCGGCACGACCATGCCGCCAAGTGCCGCGAAGGCTGGCAGTGCTGCGTCACGGGGCTTGCGGAGCTGGCCGTCAACGAGCTCACGCTTGATCTCGACGCCCACAACAAAGAAGAACAGCGCCATCAGGGCATCGTTCACAAAGTCCGCGAGCGAATGACCACCAAAGATTTCGATATCGCCAACAAAGATATTGACCGTCGTACCCCAGAACTCGTCATAGGTATCGCCCCATGGCGAATTGACCCAAATGAGCGCCGCAGCAGTCGCGATAAGCAACAAGATGCCGCCAGCCGCTTCGACCGCCAAGAAGCGTTTGGCCGGGCGAGCAAACCAACGGGCGACCCGGCTCTCACGGCCGATAAAGGTGAGATCACTGAAGTGGGTCTGTTGGGCCATAGCGGACCCTGAGGTTACCCGGGTTGAGGCGTGTCTTAGGCGGCGCGCTAGCGCAACATGGTCAGCGTGACCGTTGTGCCTTTGGCATTTGACGAGATATCGCAGCCATCTGTGAGCGTGCGCATGAGCGACACGCCGAGACCACGTTCATATTCAAGACGTTTGGGGTCAGTGACCGGAGGGTGTGCGGTGAGCTTCGACGGATCAAAACCGGTGCCGCGATCGGTGATCTTGACGACGACATTATTCTTCGTGATGGATACCGAAACCTTGACCGGTACCTCGGTTTTGGCGCGACCATGAGCTTCGATCGCGTTCGTTGTTGCTTCGCTCACTGCGAGACGCAGATCTTGCAGACGTTCTGTCTTGAGTGCATGTTCAGGCTCAAGCATCGCGGTGAGCTGCGCCCGCATCGGCGCGAGCTGATCGAAGGTGGGGTGAACCAGAATTTCGCCCATCATCACGCGCCAGCCCAATCGACCGTTGGATCGATATCGACAAAAGCTTCTTCAAGCGTCTCGAACAGATCGAGTACCTCGCTGAGTCGAGTTATCCGAAACAGATCGACGAGATGCGCCTGGGCGCAGACAATGCGAAAATCCGCGTCGTTCATACGCATGCGACGCGCTGCACCAACGATCACGCCAAGACCAGTGCTATCGATGAAGTCCACCGAATTAAGATCGAGCACGAGGCCATCGGGCGTGTCGGTGGTGACGGTCACCACATGGTGACGTAGCTGCGGGGCGGTCGCCATATCGATCTCACCCGATACCCGCATAACGGCCCACCCAGCATGGTGGGCGACTTCGAAGGTCGGCTGGCTCACAGACTGCAAACCTAGTTCGCCGAAACAGCCAAAACACGACGCTTGACGAATCATGTCGGCCAAGCTGGTCCAACGACATCAGACCCGGTCCCTACGATGCAACGGTGGAAGCCTGGCCAAACGCATCAGATTCTGGCCGCGAACCCACAATTGATGAGCTCCTAACACGCCTCGACGATGACGGGCGACTTGTGCATCTTGAGCATTTTCCAGCCCGAAGCGCCCGATTCGCAGAGCTCGCGCAACCGCTTCCTGCGGCGGTCATCTCGGCGCTGCCGCACGAGCGCTTCTTCACCCATCAAGCCCAGGCCATCGACTTGATCCGCTCCGGCCAATCCGTTGCCATCGCAACCGGTACCGCCTCAGGCAAGTCGCTTTGTTACCAAGTTCCCATCGCCGAGGCCGCTTCGGAATCAAACGGTCGATCAACATCGCTGCTGTTGTTTCCCACCAAAGCCCTCGCGCACGATCAGCTTCGCTCGTTCACGAATCTCGGCGTCGACGACATCATCGCTTCCACCTTTGACGGCGACACGCCACGCGAACAGCGCACATGGGTGCGAGTACGGGCGAACACGATTCTGACCAATCCTGAAATGCTGCATGGTTCGATCCTTCCCAGCCATGGGCAGTGGACCTCATTTCTGCGCCGCCTGCAGTTCGTCGTCATCGACGAGCTGCACGTATTGCGCGGTGTGTTTGGAACCCACGTTTCGCACATCTTGCGGAGGCTGCTTCGGGTAGCCAACCACTACGGCGCAAAACCGACCTTTGTCTTCACCTCCGCGACGATCGGCGAACCGGCGAAGCTCGCGTCGGAACTTTGCGGCCTCGACGTCGAGTGCGTCGACGATGACGGCTCCCCCGCTGGCCCTCGAGCATTTGCCTTAGTGAATCCGCCGCTCGTAGACGAGGCCGCGGGCATACGCACGTCGACCACCTCAGAAACCGCGACTGCAATTGCTTCGCTCGTCAAGGGTGGTCATCGCACAATCGCGTTCGCGCAAAGCCGCAAAGGTACCGAGCTGATCGCCGGTGACGTACGTCGGCGAGTGGGATCCACGCTCGCCGACGGGGTGCGGTCCTATCGCGGCGGTTACCTCGCAAGCGAACGCCGCGAAATCGAGGAGGAGCTGTCGAACGGCACCGTCACCGCAGTCATCGCGACCAACGCCCTTGAACTCGGCATCGACATCGGCGAGCTCGACGCTTGCGTGCTGTCGGGATTCCCGGGAACCATCGCCTCGATGTGGCAACAAGCTGGTCGGGCCGGCCGCTCCGGCCAAGCATCACTAACCATGTTGATCGCTGGCGACGACCAACTCGACCAGTGGCTGATGGCCCACCCCGATCAGGTCTTCAGCCGACCGCCTGAGCCCGCAGTGATCAACGTCACGAACCCCTTCATTGCCGACCCTCATCTGGCGTGCGCCGCGTATGAGCTTCCGCTGGGACACGATGACCGACACTGGTGGCCCGACGTGCTCGACGACTCAGTGCGGCGGCTGGTCCTCGACGACCGTTGCGTCACCCGCCAACGCAATGGCGAGCCAGTTGCACTCTGGTCTGGATCTGGGCGACCAAGCCGCGGCATCGGACTGCGCTCGGGTTCAGCCCACGAGTTCCGCATCGTCAACGAAGACGGCGAACTGGTCGGCACCGTCGATGAAGAGCGAGCGCCACGACTGGTGCACGCCGGCGCCGTCTACTTGCACCGCGGCGAAACGTGGCGGGTGGCCAGTTACAACGCCGACGAACTCATCGCGATCGTCACACGCACCGACGACGACGAGTACACCCAGCCTCAGTCCACCACCAACATTTCCGTACTCGATTGTGACCGGCACCAAAAGGTCGGACCACTCGACCTGTCGTTGGGAGCGGTCGAAGTCATCCATCACGTCACGGGCTACCAGCGCCGAGAGCGACGGTCTCGCAAAGTCATGGCCCACGTCGGCCTTGACCTTGCACCCCAGCGACTTGTGACCCGGGCATTTTGGTACACGGTGCCCAATGAGCTCTGCGAGCAGGCCGGTGTGGTCGCTCATGCGCTTCCCGGTTCGCTCCACGCGGCCGAGCACGCCATGATCGGCATGCTTCCGTTATTCACGATCTGTGACCGCTGGGACGTCGGCGGCGTATCGACAGCCATGCACGCCGATACAGGGCAGCCATCGATCTTCATTTACGACGGTTGCCCAGGCGGTACCGGCATTGCCGAACTCGGCTTCGAGGTCGCGGACCGGCACCTAGAGGCCACCCTCAACCTGCTGCGAGCCTGCGGCTGCAACGTGGGGTGCCCGTCATGCATTGTTTCGCCGAAGTGCGGCAACGGCAACGAACCACTCGACAAAGACGGCGCTATGGCCTTACTGGCGCTCAACAGGAGCAACTAGATCATGCGCGCGTTAGTGCAACGAGTTACCGAAGCACGAGTCGATGTCGATGGCGAGACCATCGGCCAAATCGGGCCGGGGCTTCTGGTGTTTCTCGGTATCACCCACGACGACACCCCGGCCCAGGCAGCCAAGCTGGCCAACAAGATCGCTAACTTGCGAGTCTTCGCCGACGACGACGACAAGATGAACCTGAGCCTGCTCGACAGTGGCGGATCTCTGCTTGCGGTCAGCCAGTTCACGCTGTACGGCGACACCCGCAAAGGTCGCCGCCCGGCTTATGTCGACGCGGCTCGACCTGAAGTTGCCGAGCCACTCATTGAGCAGGTCGTCAGCGAATTGCGGGCACTCGGTGTCGATGTCGCTACCGGCAGGTTCAGGGCCGACATGGCCGTATCGCTTGTCAACGATGGGCCGATCACGCTGTCGATCGAAGTTTGAACCTCAGCGGTGCCCTTGCGATGACGATGGCCGCACCGACCTCATGGGTGGCGTGACGGCTGACCGACACGTGCCACCGCGTATGCAGCGGCGAACAGAGCAACCATGATCATAATTCCCGGCCAGGGCCCAACACGGGTGGCCCAGGTGCGACCAGTTCGAAGTTCGACCGTTCCCTGAATAACCTTGGCTTCGCTCACCGCGGACCGGTCCACCACCGTGCCATCTGGCTCGATGATCGCGCTGAACCCCGTGGGAGCGGCCTGCAGCACATAGCGACCATTCTCAATGGCTCGAAGCTGTGACGATGCCACCTGCTGAGTTTGCACAATCGTGAGCCAGTACGACGATCCGTTTGTCGGGTTGATCAGGATTTGACCGCCCTCGTTCACGCCGTCGTAGCCCCGATCATCATGGAATATCTCCCACGAAATACTGATCGCGAACCGGCCGAATTCGGTGTCGAGAAACGCTGCACCAGTACCCGGGCGCGCATCGCGGCTCGGCAAAAAATCAGGGGCCACCCTTTCGATCAACGATCGAAACGGCACGTACTCGCCAAATGGAACTCGGCGAACCTTGTCGTAACGACTCGTCGTGGAACCGTCGGGCTCGATGACGATCGACGCGTTAAGGAAGTACCCCTCGTCTCGGTAAGTCTCGATGATGCCCGCAATCAGGGGGGCATCAAGCCGTTGCGCCAGTTCTGCCATCTCGGCGTACTCACGCGAGTCCTGAATCGCTCGCTCAGAATGCACAACATCTTCTGGCCACAGCACGATGTCGACTGGCGTTTGTACCTGCTCACTCGCCAGCAGATGGCGATCAAACACGTCTCGTGCACTGGTGTTGATTGCCCGCGTGTTCTGTGGGCCGCCGCCTTGCACGATGGCCACATCGATGGTGTCCGCCACGGTGCCATCGGGGGCAACCACCGCGAGTCCGAGTCCGAGCGCAAGCGCAGCCGAGCTCCACAAGGCTCCTCGCCAGTTGCGGTCGACCACGTTAGCGAGGCCGACACCGGCCACCCCGACGAGAAGCACAATCGTCAACGACCCAAACACCCGTGCGGTCTGGCCGAGCGGCGCGTTGGCCTGGCTCATCGCCAAAGTAGCGATGGGCACACCGCCAAAGGGCCAATTCCATCGAACGAGAGCTACGAGGACAAACGCAGCGGGCACAGCGATGCGGCGACCCCTGCCACTTGGCACAGCGACGGCTGCGACGCCATAGCCGACAGAGAAAAGCAACCCTTGGAACACATAGCCCGGAGGGGTGAGATCCCACATCCACAAGGTGGCAGGAAAGAGCCACCCCAGACCCATGAAAAAACCTCGCTTGAGTCGCGTTCGCCAGATCTGTTGTGCAACCGCGCGATCAAACAGCGCTATTGCGGCAATCGCGGCGGGCCACCAGCCCCAGGGGGGCATCGAAAAAGCGATGAGCAGACCGGCGGCAAACGCAGCCAGTCCGCCAGCGAAACGGCTGTCGATTCGATCGGGAATCAGGGACGCTCGCCAAACTCTGGGCCCTGCGTGCGGGTTCGTTTTACTTCCCAAAATCCGGGAGTTTGCGCACACGCCACAAAGCCGTCCCACAGTTTGAGCGATTGTTCAGCACTCGGCACTTTGGTGATGACCGGGCCGAAAAGCGCCACACGCTCGCCGTTGTCGTCGTCAAGAGCAATGATCGGCGTGCCCACGTCATCTCCGGTTAACGCGAGACCAGCCGCCATGCGGGTTCGAACTTCGTCTTCAAAAGTCTCCTCGACTGCCGCCACCGCGTGAGACCCATCGACACCGATGTTTATCAATGCCGCGGCGATGTCGAAGTCACGATCTTTGTCATGATGAATCCGCGACGCGAAGTCCCAATACACCTTTTCGACTGCATCGTCGCCGTCGGCCTTACGGACCGATTCCATGACGCGCAGCAGACCGTGCGTAAACGCTGCAGCAGCTTCATAGTCGCTACCCGCGGGTGGCTCGTTCTTGACAAGCAGACTGATCGGCTGCCACGTGATGTTCAGATTCCGGTTCGGACGAACCTCTTCGACTACCCAACGGGCAGTCACCCAGCACCACGGTCAAATGGGATCGACCCAAAAGTCAATATGCATCGCATCTGTATTCATGCGCGTAACCCTAGAGGTCAGCCAGCCCGCCTCACAGGCAGACGTCAGATCTCGCAGGCCCCATCGGTGCCATCGTCAAGCTCTACCGTCAGACGTTTACGCAAACCGCCCGAGACGTCAATGCGCATGGCCGTCGCCAAGCCAATCAGCTGCGGTGACATCAAGATCTTGAAGTCTTGATGGCGCACGCGGCGATAGGGCGCAAGGTTCTTGCCTTTTACGTTGGTGTCGACCGACACCTCAGCGACTTTGCCTCAACCAATGGGCTTAATGAAGTCAATAGCCATTGTGCCACCTCGCTTGGCCAGCAACTGTTCTGCACCCGGGGTGATGTCGATCTTCATGAGAACCTCCGCTGCAGTAAACCCTGCCGAGAGCCGTGTGCTTCCCGAAACGCTAGACATTCGACCCATCGGCTGCCACAAGCTTATGCATCATCGCGCGCCGAGCAGATGCAACACGGCGTCGACTGCGGCTGAACGACCTTGATCGATGCAAGCAGGAATACCGATGCCGCGATAGGACATGCCTGCCACAAAAACGCCAGCCGGATTGAGATCACCTTCGAGCTGGGCGAGGCGATCAAGATGCCCGATCGTGTACTGCGGAAAAGCGCCAGGCCATCGAGAGACTCGCGTTGCGGTCGGAACCGACGTAATGCCCGCCGCTGTCGCCAAGTCATCACGAATTACCGAGACCAATTGATCATCGTCAAGTGCCGGAGTGACCTGATCAAGAGAATGTCCGACCGAAACTCGCAGCACGATTCGTTCGTCGTCGCCGGCCAGGTGCGGCCACTTGGTCGACGCATACGAGCATGCGGTTATGCGCAGCGAGCCTGACCTCGGTACGACAAACCCGCTCAAGCCGGCGCCCGTGTCGATTGCACCCGGGGCATACGCCAACGTCACCAACGTGACCGACACCATGGGGATTGCAGCGAGTCGCTCAGACGCGTCTGGCCAACCGCCTACGACCATCTGAGCTGCTCGGGCAGCCGGACACGCCAAGATCACCGCGTCAGCCGAGGTGGCTCTGTCATCACCATGGTGAACGACAAGACCGTCAGGCGTGCGCGCAATCGACGTGACCGGCGAATCGCATGCGATGTTGTCGCCGAGCTGGTCGATCAGCGCGTCGATTAGCACGCCGACGCCGCCGACGAACGAATGAAACACCGGTGCGTCTGGATCCCGACGTGCGGTCATTGTTTGAAGCCCGCGTATCAAACTCGGGTGAGCCGAGGCTGCCGCAAGAATTTGCGGCGATGACGCGTGTAACGACAACGAATCAGTGTCACCGGCATTGATGGCACCGAGCAGCGGGTCGACCAAGTTCTGGTGAATGTCATCGCCTAGTCGACGCCGCACTACCGAGCCAATGGTGTCGTCAGGCCGCACCGGATCCGCAACTACGCGACTTCGATCCGCCTCGACAGCGGCCGCGGCATGTACGCCAAGCAGAGCCTCGACCGCGTCAACCTCAAGAGGTATCCCCAACACGTTTGGTTGCGGTAGCGGCCGCAGGTTGTCACCGGTCCAAATTTCGGCATGACCCGCAGCAGGCGCAACCAACAAGTCGGCGAGCCCGAGTTCACGACAGAGCTCAACAGCGTGGGGCACACGGGCGAGGAACGCATCGGCACCTTCGTCGACGATGCATCCGTTGACCTCAGACGCCTTGATCTTGCCGCCCGGGCGACTGTCGGCTTCGAGCACTTCGAACGACACGCCGTCGCGTTTCAGCTGCCAGGCGGCGGCCAAACCGGCGATGCCGCTTCCGACTACGGCCACATGGCCAGTCACGAAATCACCGGCACCGGTTCGCCCTCACGCCCAAGCGAGATGGCCCTCGGCGTGCACCACATCGACTACCCGTTCGAGAACTTCGGGATTCGTTTCAGGAAGCACGCCGTGCCCAAGGTTGAAGATCCAGCGGTCGTTCCCGTCGTTTGAAGCGATGATGCGTCGGACCTCGGCTTCGACTTGGGGCACCTCTGCCAAGCACAAAACCGGATCGAGGTTGCCTTGCAAGATGCTCTCCGCACCCAGGCGTGCTCGGGCTACATCGAGCGGAACAAGCCAGTCGACACCAACGACGTCAGCGCCAGCCGAGCGCATAAGTGGAAGCAACTCGCCAGTGTTGATACCAAAGTGAATGCGGGGAACGCCGAGCGACGCCACTGCTTCGAAGATCTTCTGGCTTGCGCTGAGCACATGGCTTTCATAGAGGTGTGGCGACAGACAGCCAGCCCAGCTGTCGAAGAGCTGCACCGCCGAGGCACCGGCTTGAACCTGAGACGTCAGCGACGCGATTGCCATGTCGGCCAACCGGTCAAGGATCTCGGCGAACAGCGCGGGCTCGTTCAACATCATCGATTTGGTGAGCGCTTTGTTCTTTGATGGCCCACCTTCGATCAGGTAGCTAGCCACGGTGAACGGTGCGCCAGCAAAACCAATCAAAGGCACATCGAGCTCGGTCACCAGATTGCGAACTGTCTCGAGCACATAGGGCATGTCGACATCGGGATCGAGAACACGCAAACGACTCAGGTCTTCGGCGCTACGGATAGGCTTCTCGGCAACTGGCCCGACGCCAGGTTTGATGTCGATACCGAAACCAATGGCGTGCACCGGCGTGACGATGTCACTAAACAAAATCGCAGCGTCGACGCCGTAGCGGCGAACGGGTTGCAGAGTGATCTCTGTCGCCAAGTCAGGATTAGCGATGGCGTGATTGATCGAACCGGGGCCTCGAATCTCGCGATACTCCGGCAAACTGCGGCCGGCCTGGCGCATAAACCACACCGGCACATGCGTTGGCCGCTCACCTCGACACACTGCCAGAAACGCCGATTCGGTCAAGTCAGCCGTCATGAGTCGTCACCGTATCGGTGCGGTGTCGTCGACCATTCGCGACGGCGCCGGCCAAGCTCAGTCGTCGGGCGAGCGATGGCGAGCGATGCCGCTAAATCCGCTTCCGAAGCCCAATCCAGCGAGTGCTATGAACACCATGAATCGAGTCTGCGCCCCCGTCACGGCAAGACCCGGGCTCGTTGATGCCGGGTTCGAAGACCCCATCTGGCTAGCGGCCGAGTCTTCGTTGCCCGTTCCAGTCGTCGCTGCGACCGCGTTTGAAGCCTGGGCGGCGGAACTAGACGAAGTCGACAGTCCCCCCTCGTCGGGCGACACAGTGATGATCGGCGATTCCTGTGCTGGCGCCGCGTTGGCGACCGCGGCAGACGCGCCGGTGTAGCGCGATGGATCACTTGCTGACGGCGAGTCAAGCCCGTCGAGTGGAAATCCCGAAGAGTCGGTGGTTCCGCCGTCACCGATCCCAGATTGGAGTACGCACCCTCGATGGCGCTACCCGTCGCAGTGCAGGTGAACGAGTCGCCGGGTGCCAGGGGGGCCTGGAGAATCGAGGGATCGTCGGCCCCACAGTCGATGTCGGGTACGCGGTTGTCCGTCACGGTGAAATTGGCGAGATACACGTTGCCCGTGTTGGTTACGGTGTAGTCCCAGCTCACGACAGCACCGATCGCAAGAGTCGGGCCCTGTTCTTGGGTGTCTGCGTCGACGCCATTCGTCGACTTTTCGATACTCACGGCTGCGACTCGGCTCGGGTCGAGCTGCCCCTGGTATGTAGACGGGTCGGAATCGAACTCGTCGACCGAGCCCGCGATCGGATTGCCCGCAGCATCAGACGGAGTCGCCTGAACCGTTCCAATGTTGATATACGGGCTGTCGCCCGCGACACCTGACGCGGTACAAGTCACGCGATCGCCCGGTTGAATCGGTCCGACAAAGACGTTGGATCCCGTGCCGCAGTCGACTGCGATGCTGGGATCGTCGTCGGTAACGGTGATGTTCATCAGGAACGTCGAACTCATATTTGTGACGACGTAGGTCCAAATGACCGGATCTCCGACGTACAAGATGGGGCCCTCACCGGGATTGTCGGCGTCGAGACCGCTTGTCGACTTTTCAATCTCGACGGCAGGCCCCTGGCGCGTGCCGGTGTAGTGCGAGAGATCCGTATCCGTCACCTCATCCAGACCCGCCAGTGGCGCTCCAGCTGCGTCAGACGGAGTCGCTACCACCGAGCCAACATTGGCGTAATCACCGATGACCACATAGTCAAAAGCCTGACATTCAAAGGTGTCGCCAGGATCAAGCACTCCGGGAATCACATTCGCCACGAACGTGCCGTTCACCGCGCACGTGATATCCGCTTGACTATCAAGCTGATCGTCTGTCACCGTGACATTGGCCAAGCTGGTGTTGCCTGTATTTGTAATCGTGTACGTCCAGACGACGATGTTCGGCAGCGCCAGAAGCGGCCCTTCGGCCTGCGTATCCGCGTCGATTTCATTCGTCGACTTCTCAATATCGATCGCTGCTGTAGCAATGGGGCCGCAGTCGTTGGTGAATACCACTTCGGTCTGCGGCGACGGAGCGATGACGACAACACGATCTTCGCCAACAACCGCGCACCCGTCAGGAAGATTCACTTCGCCGATTCTGTACTGGCAGCTTTTCAGACCGGCATCGATTGATTCACCCGTAACCGACACTGTCGTGCTGGTTCCGGCCGCAATCGAGAGTGTTGCCGGCTCGACCACGCAACGTTGCGGGTCAACGAGTGATTGAATTTCGAAGTCGAACTCGACCCCCGGATCCATGGAGCCGTCGGCCAAAATCTTTGTGACCGTAATCGAGCTGACTGGCACACATTCATTCCATACCGTTACCGTCGTCTTCGCAACATTCAACAGAACCGTCGCGCCGTCGTCACCTTCGCCTTTCACGCTGTTCAGCGACTGTGTCGAGTCAGCACCGATGACGGTGCAACCCGCAGGCAAATTGACTTCGCTCGCAGTCCATCCACACTCCACGCCGCCTATTTCATATGGAACCTCGACCAACACCATGGCGCCGGCTGCGACAAATACGTTTGCTGGAGCGGCAGCATCACAATCGGCGACCGCGCTTTCGAGTTCAAACTCGAAGTCAACGGCCGGATCGACTGAACCGTCTGTCAGCTGCTTGACCACCTCGACCACGGCAACATCGACCGCTACCTCAGATTTCTGGGCGTCGGCCGCAGGTGCCCACAGTGCAGCACCCACACCGACGACAACAAGCGCAAGGGCTGAAGCTCCGCATAGTGCCGCTACGCGTCGGACTGGCTTGAATACGAACTCCATTGTCTCGCCCCTACCCGCTCGTGGTCCGGCGCAGTATCGGCTGGCCGTCCACTCTGATTACTAAGTGTGTCACAGAATTCACTCAACGTGAAGTCGGACGAGGCGACAATCAACCGTCCCGAGAGGTCAACGACACTGAATCAGCAACTCGGACGGGATCACGAGGCCACGACGTTTCCGCCGATATACAGCGAGGTCGAGAGGTTCGGATTCCCGTCGTCTTCTACCATCAGCTCGATCACCCAGCCCGTACCTTCAGGCCACGGACCGGCGCCAAACGACACTTCGTATAGACCTGAACCATTCGGAGCCGTGGTAGTGGTTGCACCCAGGACATTCACGTAGGTGAACGTCCCAAAAAGATCTATTGCGGTCAGGTTGAGCGCGTCGCCATCAGGGTCTTCGATGAGCACGAAGAAAGTCTTCTCGATCGTGTCGGTCGTAATCGTGATGTCGTCCTCAGCGGTGATCGTTGGTGGCTGATTCACCGGTCTCGGGGTCGCAGTCGCAGTCGGGGTTGCAGTCGCACTCGGGGTTGCAGTCGCAGTCGGAATCTCAGTACTCGTCGCCATTTCCGTCGGGCTTGGTGTGGGTGACGTCGTCGCCGACGGCACAGGCAATTGGGTGGGCGTGGCAGTCGCCGCCGGGGCACGCGTCGGAATTGGGGTGGAAGACACGACTGGCGTGACTGACGGATTTGCGGACACGGCTGGTGTGGCTGTGGGCGCGACGGTCGACCGCGATTGCGCCGTCGCTGTTGGCGTGGCGGTTTGGAATGGGATTACCTCGACGGTGCCTGTGGGATCCGGCGTCGCACCTGGAGCGAGCACCGTCGGACTCGCTTGCAGAAGCGTCGCAGTCGGCGTAGCGAATCGGGTTGGCGTCGGAGTCGGCTCGGGGGTCGCTCTGTCATTCTCTAGATCGGGCCGACCAGCGAACGGCACGTCTGTACCACTTTCGCCAGCCAATCCAGCTGGTGCCTCTGGCTGCTTTGTTGCTGTTGGCGTGGTCGCAAGCGACAGCTGCGAGCCGAGAGCAGACTGCTCAATAGCAATAATGGAAGCCTCTTCGGCTCCATCGTTGCCCACTGCGGATAGCCCCGGCGATAGCGCAAACCCTCCGGCCACCAGGAGCCCAGACGCGACCACATTCGGCACAGACGACACCGCAGGCGACACGGTGCCGGAACCCACGAACTGACCCAAGTTCCCGAACCAGGTCAACCCGCCGGCCGCGCGACGCACCCGACCGATACTCACGTTGACAAATGCGCGCACCACCCTCGGATCAAATTGGCCTCCCGCACAAGACACAAGCTCTCGCCGGGCGGCTTCGGGTGTCATTGCCTTCTTGTACGAACGAACCGTCACCATCGTGTCATAGGCATCAGCAACTGCCACGATGCGACCGGCAATATGGATGGATTCATCGGCCAACCCGGCTGGGTAGCCGCCACCGTCCCATCGCTCGTGGTGTTGTGACGCCGCTGCTTGCCAGCCGTCAAGCCATGTTTCTACCGGCGCCAAATACGCGGCTGCAGCCTCGGGGTGACCAGCGAGTACCGCCCACTCATCATCATCTGGGCGCCCCGGCTTGTTCAGAATCGCAGTTGGCACATCGAGCTTGCCGACATCGTGTAACAACGCCGCCCAACGCAGTAGCCCTCTGTCGTGGTCATCGAGGCCGAGTTCCTCAGCAATCAGGTCGCTATAGGCGCGAACGCGCTCACAGTGCCCGCGCGTGTATCGATCGTGGCGAGTGATAGCCGCCGCAAGGTCCAACAAGAGCAGCGTTCGCTGCGCGCCGATCTGACCCGGCGTCGCTGCGCTGATCGCCCGCATGCGCCGCTCCAGAGATCGGCCGCTTCCCGAATGAAGTGCCGCTCGGTAACGCGCCGGCGCCTTGTCGGGAAACACCATCGACATGCGCAGCAGCGACACCATCGGCAGAAACCGGCGCATTGCGCGGTCTAACAAGACAATCGTGGCCGCTCCTGCGCCAGCGGCAAGCAACCACCACAGCGCAACATGCACGCCAATACGCGCTGGCGACAGGTTTCTCGAAAGCCACGAAACAACCAGAAAGGATCCGGCCACAGGGATCGCCCAGAGAACGAACCTCAGTGTTCGAGCCGCCCATACGCGATCAACCCATTTGGAACCAGATGCTTCCGAATAATTCTGTGTGGGCCCTGACACGGCTGCACATGATACGGAAATATTTCTAGTTACCGCTTCATCAGTCATACGTTGCGACGAGTCTCGTAGCGATTCCTCGCTGCACGAACACAACTGTGCGCCCTAGAAACTAGTTCTAGGACGCACGTTACATTTTGCGTGCCAGCCGAGGACTTCGCTGGATTAGCCAGCAGGCAAGTCCGTCGACCGTGACTGTCAGTCTGTCAACCTGCGACGACCGGCGACGACCACATATCCACCAGCCGCGATCGTAGCCAGCCCGAGGGCTGCAAGGGCTGCAGCATTGGTACCTGTCAGCGCGAGCGGAGACGCTGGCTCGCCAGCAACGGGCTGAGCGACCGCCGGTACCGGAGCACTCGTGATATTCGGATACGGATATGCAGTCGCGTTCGCAACCGGCAAAACCGGATTCGTTCCGGTGTAGTGCGACCGGTCGGAAGCCAAAACAGCCGCCTCACCAGTCGAAACACCATCAACATCAGACGGCGTACCAGTCACATTGCCAAGGTTGGTGTAGCCACCACTGATCGCTGTGCCAGTCGCCGTACACGTAAACGTGCCACCAGGCGCAACTGGACCAGCAACAACATGAGAACCACCATCACAACTAATCGCCGCATCGGCCACCAGATCGTCGGTCACAGTCACATCAGTCAGATACGTGTCACCAGTGTTCACAACCACATACGTCCACGTCACAACAGAACCAGTCGTCGCAGACGGACCAGGAGCCGCATCGGCGTCATCAGGACCAGCCAAATCTCGCGGGTGGCGAAATAGTAGCTCCCACGCGCCGCTTCTGCGCCGAATCAGCTTTTACAAGCAGGCAGCAAGGTCGAGTGCCTCGACAAGACCGTCTTGATCGACGTTCCCGACGACGTGATCAGCTACAGCCTTGACTTCGGCGGCCGCATTGCCCATGGCGACGCCGTGGCCTGCAGTCTTGATTGCTTCGAGATCGTTCAGCCCGTCACCAACCATCATCACCGATGCAACATCAAGTGAAAGCTTGCCGGCCAGGTCCACAATCGCTTGGCCTTTCGACACCCCGGGGCTTGTGCAGGAAACAAACGCTATGCCGGGCATGCCGGGTGCGGTCGCGTGTACGACTTCGGCAGGTTGACCAGTCATCTCGGTCATCACCCACGGCAACACCTCGATCGGCACCACGAACTGCAACCGCACGATCGGATCAACCAGATCATCAATCGGGCGCACAACGTGTGCCACGCCAAGAAGCTGAGCGTGGCCAACGGCAAGATCGGTAAACGAATCGACGGTGTAGTCGTCTGCCGAGTAGTACTCGATTACCCAACCGTTTCGTTCGGCGACACCCCCGCAGAACTCAACCACGGCGCCATCGAGCGGCTGTACCTGCTGCTCACCGGTGCTGGAGTGCACGAGGGCTGCCCCGTTGTGGAAAATGTGCCATCCATCAGGATCCAACCGGCGGGCAAATCCAATTGTCGGCCCAAAGGCGCCACGGCCCGTTGAAAGCGCAAGGTGTTGCCCACGGGCGACTGCGGCGGCGGTGGCTCGCCACACTGCATCGGTTGGCTCATGTGACGGACCGACCAACGTGCCGTCAACATCAATACAGACCAAGCCAAGCACGGAGGAGCACGGTACCGCCAGCCCCCCTTGCTCATGGCCGACACAGTCGCCGCCGCAGAACGGCCTGAATACAAACCTCAAGAGCGAGGAAGCCTCCGTCACCTGCGAGTAATTCGCTTGTGACGGAGGCTTCTAGCAGCCGGACCTTCAGCGGCGGTTGCTTCGGGGCATTGGATCTGTTCAGTTATTGATCGGCGATGCTGTACCTGCGTTGTACGTAATTTCCGACGCTGAGCCTTCGCATCCGTTAGCGCCGTTGAGCGGGCGGTGTACGAAGCGGCCGGTGGTGCCGGTTACGTACCCGAAGCCTTGGACATCGCCGGTGATTTCGATGACGTAGTAGTCAGCGGTGGCGGTTGTTGTGATGTTCCAGCTGTTGTTGTTGCCGTCTGAGGAGGTTACGTAGACCCGGTCAACGGGACTGGTTGTCGTGAGTACGAGACCGCAGGGCTGGTACTGCGGGCCTAGTGCGGGAACTGGACCCGGATCGGGAGCAGGCTGTCCAACCAGACTTGCCGTACCGGTTTCATAGCCAATTGTTGCGGCGGTACCGGGGCACTGATTGGGGCGATCCGCAGGGCGGTGCACGAAGCGGCCGGTGGTGCCGGTTACATACCCAAAGCCTTGGACATCGCCGATGATTTCGATGACGTAGTAGTCAGCGGCGGTCGTTGTCGTGATGTTCCAGCTGTTGTTGTTGCCGTCTGAGGAGGTTACGTAGACCCGGTCAACGGGACTGGTTGTCGTGAGCGCGAGTCCACACGGCTGGTACTGCGGGCCGAAAGAGGGGACCGCTTCTTGCGTGGCTGTTGGCGTCGGCGTTGCGACAGTCGTTGACATTGCTTTTGAAAGCAACCGAGTGGCCTGACCCGGGCATTCGTTGGGAATGCTGGCGGGGCGCAACAGTCCTCGAGCCTGGCGATCTGCTGAGATCGTCAGAGCGTTGACATCTCCAAAGATAGTCACGTTGCGGCGAAGGGCTTCGTGCCTGTCGCTGATGTCCCAAATATGGACGTCTTGGTCGGAGTCGGCTGCTCGCACAGTATTGATAGGAGCCGTTGAGGTGGCTCGAACCCCGCATGGAAGCCATTCGTGGGCGAAACTGGCGGGTGCTGTGATGAGGGTGGGCGTGGCGACTCGGGAGATTGAGTGTGTGACAACTCGGGAGTTGACCGCGGTTGGTGCGGCTCGACGCTCCTGCTTGGCGCTCGGCCCGGCCGCAGCTAGCGGCACCACGATGGCGAGACCCAGAACGATGACTACGAGACTGGCAAGAATTTTCTTCATGATGTCGACTCTCCAAATGAATGTCGGCGCACCCGGTTGGCGCTATGAATCAACCGTGCACTCTTTTACCCCATATGGACAATAGGCCTAAAGGGTCACTAGGCACGAAATATCGACACACCCGATGGGCCGAACGAACCGGGGTTGGAGTGTCACCGGCAGCGCCGAACAGCTATCTGCCACAGACGACGCACGGAGGAGCACAGATGTGTCCGCCCTACGCTGGCATGCCCCCAATTCGTCGGCATCTGCCGCGTGACCCAACCATGATCTGACCGGACTTCGGCAACACCATGAGTGATCTCGAACATCCTGACTTCGCCGCCGAGAGCGACCACATCGCTCGCTCATACGCGAGCCTCGACGCGTCGCGAGCAGCCGCACACACAGTCACAGGCAATGTCGAGTCGCACGCTGGCGGCACCCATCAAGCGCGCTTCGAACGAGATGTGCTCGCCGAAAAGGTTCGAACACGGCTCGCCGATCTCGACATAGGCGACCAGTCTTTGATCTTCGGGCGCATCGACCGCCAAGAGGGCGACCATTTCCATATTGGGCGTGTCGCAGTGTTCGACGAAGACCGAGACCCGTTGGTCGTCGACTGG